>NZ_JBSFKO010000027.1:0-138751 GCF_053598575.1 Streptomyces sp. NPDC001100 | reverse complement strand
GCACCGCGGGGCTGAAAGACCGCACTGCGGCAGGCGCGCACGACAGGTGTCGCGCCTGCCGTCGTCCGACTTCGAAGGGACGACGAGGAGTAATTGTCAAGACCTGTGGATGGCCGTCCTTCTTCGATGCGCGCAATAGCGATGCGGTGGAACTTGTGGCGGACCGGTCGCCGTACTCGTTGCGGCGGGGCTCCTCATCCCCCTTCTCCCCGGCGTCGGACCCGTGCCTGGCGACAGCGTACGCATCCTCCTGCTTGCCTCCGGAGCCCTCGCCCTGCTCCCAGCCGCCACCACCGATCTGGCCCGCAGCAACGTCCAAGGCGCGCTGGACAAAGCTCTGTTCAGCCAAGACAAGATCTAGGAAGACGGCTTCCGACGGAGCTGAAGTTTCCAACCGCACGTTACTGACACCGGGTCCGACCACGCCGCGTTCACACCTGGTCAGCGCATTACGTCTGCCGGTGCCAGGACTCGGTCCAGTGGACTCGTTGGTCGGGGTCGTGGGCGGGGCGCCACAGGGGTGAGGAGGGGCCGTGGTGGAGCAGGTCGGCCAGCGGCGCCGCGAGGACGGGGACGTCGTACGGGAAGCGGGCCAGCAGCCCGGCCCCGGCGCGCAGGGCGCTGATCCGGTTGGTGACACCGGTGGGTCCGGTGCCGTCCAGGACGAACAGGATCCGGGGGAAGAGCGGGTAGCGGCGCCGCCACTCCTCGACTGCCGGTTCCTGGAGGGTCGGCCGGCGTCCCGGGTGCACGGGTACGTAGTGGTGGAGGCGTTCGTAGGAGGTCAGTTTGGCGGCGAGGCGTTCGGGGCCCGTGGTGGCCCGGTCGACTTCCACGAAGGCCCGCAGCATCGCCCCGTTGTCGCCGTCGGCGGGGCCGCGCCAGTAGTACAGGAGCGCGTCGGGGATGACGGCCTCGCCGCTCCCGATCGGATGGTGGACTTCGGTCATCCAGTCCAGCGGCTGGCACACGTCGCCGCGGCGGCGGGCGTCCTCGAGGAAGACGAGCGCGGTCTCGGTCACGGTCAGCGCGTGGCCCATCTTTAGAAGTCGTCTCATTTGGCGCGTTCGATAGTCTGCGGTCGTGGACATCGTGGAGCGGCTGGTGCCGGATGAGTTGTGGGAGTTGTTCGCGCGGGTGGTGCCACCGGCCCCGACACGGCCTCAAGGTGGTGACCGACGGCGGTATAGGGATCGCGAGGTGCTGGCCGCGATTGTGTTCGTGGCCACGTCAGGGTGCACGTGGAAGCAGTTACCGCCATCCTTCGGCCCGTCGGGGCCGACCGCGCACCGCCGGTTCAGCGAATGGAGCAGGGCCCGGGTCTGGGCCAAACTGCACCGCCTGATGCTGGACGAACTCGGCGCTCGCGGAGACCTGGACTGGTCGAGGTGCGCGGTCGACTCGGTGAACATGCGGGCCTTGAAAGGGGGGACCTGACAGGTCCGAATCCTGTCGACCGGGGCAAGAAAGGGTCGAAGATCCACCTGATCACCGAGCGGACCGGTCTGCCCATCTCCGTCGGTATATCGGGCGCCAACCTCCACGACAGCCAGGCCCTGCAGCCCCTGGTCCGCGGGATCCCGCCGATCCGCTCCCGCCGCGGCCCGCGCCGACGCAAGCCCGCCAAGCTGCACGCCGACAAGGGATACGACTACGACCACCTGCGTCGATGGCTGCGCAGGCGCGGCATCACCCACCGCATCGCACGCAAGGGCATCGAATCTTCCACGCGACTGGGCCGCCACCGCTGGACGATCGAGCGCACCATGTGCGCCACGAGGCGCTCTGTTTGTATCCCCGGCTCAGCCGGGAGGAACTCGGAAGGAGGTTCTTGGGCCTGATGACTTACCTGGATCCGAAAGGTGAAGGGGACAACAGCATGTCAGGAAACCAGTGACCGGGCTCAGTTGTCGGAGACGGTGTGCCGGGAGGCCCGCGCGATATGGCGAAGACTGGATTGTTTGAAGCCCAATCTCCAGCAGATGCAAGTTCTCATCCGCCGGAAGGACAGCTGAAACCGGCGCCGCACCCTGCACGGGGTTCGATCGTGCCCCCGTGCACCTCCGGGGTGCGGAGCGATGCCCAGCGAGGGCATTCAAGGAGATGAGTGGGACGCCTAACTCGCGCTAGAACGTACAGACAGGGACGAACGTGGGATCGCCTACGGGACGCGAGTCCTAGGGCGACGGAGGCCCCGTAGTAGTCGCCGGATTAACGCCCGGCCAGGGAGGACGGGAAAGCCGTCCACAGGGCGAAGGGGGCCAGGTGACTTGGACACACCAGACCCGGGAGGTATGCGAAATGCAGATCGCCGCAACGGCGCTGTGTGTCCTGCGCGAGCAGCCTGAACCGCTCACGCAGTAGTCACTGGAGAGCCGGATGACGGGAAACCGTCACGTCCGGTTCGGCGGGAGGCCGCGCGGAACAGGACCTGCCACGGCAGGCACCTCGCCGCGCGGCCGACCCAACGGCCTGGCTCGCCGGCTGCCGTCGGCTCCACCGCCGCTACGAGCGCAAGGCTGAACACTTCCTGGCCTTCACCGCTATCGCCTGCACCCTCATTTGCTACCGCCGACTCGCCAAATGAGACGACTTCTACAGGCTGGCGATGCTGTCCTGCACCGACTTACCCCAAGCCACACCTTCGGCGTGGGTGTTGGCGAAGTCCGGATCCACGTAGATGTGGACCCTCTTGATGAGTTCACCCTCGAACTCGAACACATTGCAGAACAGCCCGAAGGAGGAAACACCGTCAGGGAAATCCACGCCTGACGTCGTGGTTCCCCTTTCCACCCCCTCGACGATCACGTAGTTCCCGGACGACAACACGGTGAAGCCCTCGATCTCGTGCTTGAGCGACGCGATTCCCCGACCGAGCCCCTGAGCGAACGCTCCGATCTGCGCCTTCCCACGTGCGATGCCAAACTTCGGGTAGAACATACGAGCATCGTCCGTGAAGACGTCGATAACCGCAGGGTTGCCGGCGTCCACCATGCGGAAGTAGTTGATAGCAATCTCTTCGCGACGCTTCTGAATATCGCTGGTGGCGTTCACTTTTCCTCCTGGTACGTGGTGTGTTGTGGTGCGCTCTCGCGCTGGTTGAAGGGCGCGGTCAGACCTGCGCCATGCCTGCGTCGACGAGCCAGTCGACACCGTTGACGAAGCTGGAAGCGTCCGAGGCCACGAACGTCGCCACGGCGGCGATCTCGTCCGGGCGGCCGATCCTGCGGAGCGGCACCTGCGAGGCGAGCTGGTGGGCCGGGCCTACGGCGCCGACCAGGCCCGGGGTCTCGGTCGGGCCCGGGGTCAGCACGGTAACCCGGAACTTCCGTTCCTGCGCGCTGAGCGCCCAGCTGCGCACCAGGTTGCGTACTGCTGCCTTCGATGCGCCGTAAGTTGCCAGGCTCGTTCCGGGAGAGATCGCATTGGTCGACCCTATATTCCGCGCCATCTGCGGTGTCACACTGCGAGTAGTCGAGCAAATACACGCTGCCGCCGCGAGATCATCGTGGCCGAAGACTCGGTATCAACTGGGCTTGTGCGGACGAAAGGGAGCTCCTCCACTCGTCCCAGTTGCCGCACAACGTGCCGCCTAAATCAGGTAGTTGGCGAGCCGTCATCGGCGCTGCAACTCGCTTCCAGGTTCACTCGCCCCGACTTTACTGTTCTGGACGCGCTGAAGCGGAGCCCCGGGGCTAGGGTGAACTTCGCAGGATGTACCCAGTTCCGTCACAGCCCTAACCGGCGTGACGCGTGAGGTTACAAGCCAGCTTCGAGAGGACATCAGACCATGCCTTTCGCCGCCACCAACGACGGTACGCAGATCTTCTACAAGGACTGGGGGGCAGGACAGCCCGTAGTCTTTTCCCACGGCTGGCCGCTGACCGCGGACGCCTGGGACCCGCAGATGAAGCTCATGGCGGACAACGGCTACCGGGCCATCGCGCACGACAGGCGCGGGGGCGGGCGTTCCGGGCAGACCTGGGACGGCAACAACCTCGACACCTACGCCGATGACCTGGCCGCGGTCATCGAAGCGGAAGATTTGCAGAACGTGATCCTGGTCGGTCACTCCACCGGCGGCGGTGAAGTCACCCGATACATCGGCCGTCACGGTACGAGCCGGGTCGCCAAGCTGGTCCTCCTGGGCGCGATTCCGCCTCTCATGCTCAAGACGGAAGCGAACCCCGAGGGTCTGCCGCTCGAGGTGTTCGACGAGATCCGCGAAGGCGTGGCGACGGACCGGTCTCAGTACTACAAGGACCTGAGCGTCCCGTTCTACGGCGCCAACCGCGAAGGCTCCACCGTCTCCCAGGGCACGCTAGACGAGTTCTGGCTCTGGAGCATGACTGTCGGGATCAAGGGCGCCTACGACTGCATCAAGGCGTTCTCCGAGACGGACACCACCGAAGACCTCGAGAAGGTCGACGTGCCCACTCTGATCGTGCACGGTGACGACGATCAGATCGTTCCGATCGTCTCCGCAGGCGCCAAGTCCTCGAAGATCGTCAAGGACGTGGTTTACAAGGTCTACGAGGGCGCGCCGCACGGTCTCGCCATGGTGCCCAAGTACGCCGAGACCTTCAACAAGGACCTCCTCGAGTTCGCCCGCAGTTGAAGTCGGACCGCTGGCCCCGAAGACGCGGGCCGAGGCTCCGCTCGCTTCGGACCGCACCGTAGCCGATCCCGAGCCCCGAGCTCTGTGAGCTCGGGGCTCGTACTTTTCAGAGGCTGCTCGAAAGAACGGCCGTTCTCGCAGGTGCCCCGTCTCCGCTCGTCAGCCATCCCAACTGCAGCTTGCTGCAGCGCACACGACGAACGTCCCGGAATTGCCCAGGCCCTGTGTAGATACGCGGATTACATGGCCAGAGAGCAGAACGGTGAAGCACTGCCGGAGTGACGCCGTACGAGAGGATCGCACCGGCCGAGATCTCTTGCCGGCGGCCGCAGGTACGCACGACAAGCAATACGCGCAGGCCGCCAGGCTCCGGACTTGTGTCCGCGCCCTGGGGGAAGTCAACCTCCTCCCGGGGCAACTCGTTTGGCATCCGCCAAGAACTCGGACCGGGGCAGGTTCCCAGCCGTGCAAGTGCTTCACCATTTACCCGGTTTGGCGGCTTGAGGCTGGGCGGCGCTCAAACCGCCGTACCGGAGGCAGCTCCTTCTCCGCGCTCGGCGTCCATCTGTGTGATGGGAGACCATGATGGCAGCTCCTCTACTGATAGCAGCCGGTGCTACCGCTACCACCCTGCTCGGGGGGTGGGTCGCGCAACATGTGGGTGACCGACGACATCTCGTGCTCGGCCTCACAGCAGGATTGATGCTGGGAATTGTCGGTTTCGACCTGCTACCCGAAGCGCTGGAAACGAACGAGACGAAGACATTCGGGGTCCCTGTCCCGCTGCTCCTGTTCATAGCCGGATTCCTTGTACTGCACGTAACGGAACGCTGTGTGGCTATCCACAGGGCACATGAAGAGGAGTACGGGCCTCACTCGCACCCGTTCTCAACGCCTCACCATCATCATGGTCATGCACCCCGAGATGGGCGAGCCCAAGGGCTGGGAATTGCTGCGGCGGGCGCGCTAGTGGCGCATAGTTTTCTTGACGGATTCGCTATCGGAGCGGCGGCTCAAGCGGGCGGGACCACAGGCACCGTGGTCGCCATTGCCGTAATCTCCCACGACTTCGCCGACGGGTTCAACACGTTTACCATCACCCAGCTATACGGTAACGACCGACGGAAAGCTCTAGCACTTGTCGTGGCCGATGCCGCTGCTCCGATCGCAGGCGCGTCAGTGACTTTGGCATTCACCATCTCCGAACACATCCTGAGCATATTTCTTGGCTTCTTCGCCGGTTTCCTGCTCTACCTGGCGACGTCAGACATTTTGCCTGAGGCACATAGTCCGCATCCGACCCGGGCGACCCTCTTGTTCACCATCGCGGGAGTGGCGTTCATGTGGCTGGTCATCGGATTGGCCAGCTGATCTCAGACACTCAATCGCCATGCCCTTCCCCTGCAGTGCAGTCTTTGTTCCGATCCACGATCGCGGATCGCCCCCCCCAAATCCAGGTTCGCATGTCATGACCGGATCAGGAACAGGCGCTGAGCTTGTTCTTTATGGTCCGAGCTCAGATGTCCCGCTTCCGCGCCGTCAGCTGGAACAGCCGAGCGGTGTGCATGTAGGGCGGACGCGCAGTCGTGGCGAGTTCCAGTTGCTCAAGGTCGGCGTAGAACGTCGGGTCGTACTTTCGCGCGTCGTCGGTGATGTAGTCGCAGAAGCTGCGGATGCCGTAGTGCTTTACGTCCTGACAGCCGAGGCCTTGCAAGACAGGGATGATCTCTTCGGCCGTGTGGAGTGTCACCGCCGAGTTGAATATCTGGGTCCGGGACTGGTCTGTGCCGAGCGAGGCCAGCGCGGCGGCAGGGTCGGCCTCGCGAAGGGCGATGGTTAGGGCGGCCGAATGACGGTTGATCGCCATCATCGAGAACAGCCCGCCGGACTTCAGCGGCGCAAGGGCCGTGGCGAGGACGCCCGGCACGTCGTCCACGTACTGGAGAAGGTTGTGGCACAGGACCACATCGAAGGCTCCATCGGCGAGATCGGCGGGCAGAGCGGTCACGTCGGCGCGCACGCAGGTGATCAGTTCTGTCAGGCCAGCCGTCGAGGCTCGTTCGGTCGCAGCGGTGAGCGAGCAATGCTCAATACCTGTGGATCGGCCTGACGGAAGGAGGCGTACCTTCCCGATGGATCGATCGATAGGTCATCGAGCAAGGCCGACGTTCGCAGCATCGGTCGGGAAGGCACGCCCGTGCTTACGGTAGTCAACGAGGACGGCACGACGCCAAGCGGCAGCTCGCTGCTGGATGAGATCGTCCGTGAGGGTGCCCGGCGGATGCTGACCGCCGCGCTGGAAGCCGAAGTCAACGCCTACATAGCCGATTTGTCCCACGAGCGGGACGGTGACGGGCGTCGGCTGGTGGTCCGTAACGGCTACCACCAGCCCAGGAAGGTCACCACCGTGGCCGGAGCTGTCGAGGTCAAGGCGCCGCGCGTTAACGACAAGCGCGTCGACGAGGCGACAGGCGAGCGCAAGCGGTTCTCGTCAGCGATCCTGCCGCCATGGTGCCGCAAGTCCCCGAAGATCGCGGAGGTGCTGCCGCTGCTCTACCTGCACGGCCTGTCCACCGGCGACTTCGTGCCCGCGATGGAGCAGTTCCTGGGCAGCTCGGCGGGGTTGTCGCCGGCCACCATCACCCGGCTGACCACGCAGTGGCAGGCCGACCATCGGGCGTTCATGGACCGCGACTTGTCCGCCACGGACTACGTCTACGTGTGGGCCGACGGAGTCCACCTGCGCATACGGCTGGACGAGGCCAAGGCCGCCGTGCTCGTCTTCATCGGCGTCCGGGCCGACGGCACCAAGGAGCTCATCGCCCTGGACGACGGCTACCGCGAGTCGGCCGAGGCATGGGCAGCACTGATGCGTGACTGCGCCCGCCGGGGCATGCGCGCCCCTGTCCTGGCGGTCGGCGATGGCGCGCTCGGGTTCTGGAAGGCCCTGAGGGAGGTCTTCCCCGGCACCGCCGAGCAACGATGCTGGGTGCACAAGACCGCCAACGTCCTCGACGCGCTGCCCAAGTCCGCTCAGCCCGCAGCGAAGAAGGCGATCCAGGACATCTACAACGCTGAGGACAAGAACCTTGCCAGCGCGGCGATCCGCGTGTTCGCCAAGCTCTACGGGGCGAAGTTCCCCAAGGCCGTCGCGAAGATCACCAATGACGAAGACGTGCTGCTTGCCTTCTACGACTACCCCGCTGAGCACTGGATCCACCTGCGGACTACCAACCCGATCGAATCGACCTTCGCCACCGTCCGCCACCGGACGAAGGTCACCCGGGGCGCCGGCAGCCGCGCGGCCGGGCTGGCCATGGTGTTCAAGCTGATCGAGTCCGCCCAGGCCCGCTGGCGCGCCGTGAACGCACCCCACCTGGTCGCTCTCGTGCGCGTTGGAGCCCGCTTCGAGCGCGGAATCGTCGTCGAACGCGACGAGGTAGCAGCCTGAACAGCCCCAGCCGCTGACCCGACCGGTCCGGTTACGCCAGGGCAGTCTGGGGCGTCGGCAGCTCTGGTCCGGTGGAGTCGTGCGACATATCCGATCCAGGAAACACCTGCAGTCGGTCAGCTGGCCAGGGCGATGGCCGCGTCACCACGATGGGGCGGCGGGGCGCAGCCCGTCGAGAAGCAGGCGGAGCACCGCCTGTGCCTCCACCTCCCAGTCGGGCAGTTCGTGCGAGGTGCAGACGCCGCCCATGGCTCGGAAGACGGTGTGCGGACTGACGTCGGCACGGATCTCGCCGGCCGCGACGGCGGCGGCCATGATCGAGGCGAGTGCGTCGACCATGGCCGCCCTGGCCTGAGCGAAGACCGGTGATCCGGAGTTCATCACCGTCTCCAGCGCGAGCGCCATGCCCCGGCTGGCCGCGGAGTGCGCGACGAGTTGCTGCAGGAACGCGCGCAGCGCCTGCTGCGGAGGCAGCGTGGCCAACAGGCCAGGTACCGCCGTGCACAGCTCGTCGACCCGCTGGCGGTAGACGGCCTCGACCAGGGCCTCGCGGGTGGCAAAGCGCCGGTAGAGCGTGCCTACTCCCACACCCGCGCGGTGGGCGATCTCCTCGATCCGGATGTCCACCTCCCCGGCCTCGAACGCCTCGCGTGCGGCCGCCAGCAGAGCGTTGCGGTTGCGCAGGGCATGCGCGCGCAGCGGTCTGTCGGCTGCGGATTGCGGGTCCGGCCCGGCTGCCGGAGCGGTGGTGTCCGCGCTGGTATCCATTCAGTGCCTCCTGCCGTCGCCAGCATACCGGAATCTGATTCCGATATGCTTATCGGAATTAGATTCCACTTTTACGACCCTGACAGGGGCAGACTCATGCGCTACACCACCTTCGGCCGACGCACCGGCCTGCGCGTATCCGAACTCGCGCTCGGCACCGCCAACTTCGCCACCACCCGCGCCACCAGCCAAGACCGCGACCAGTATCGGGCGATCTTCGACGCCTTCGCCGAAGCCGGCGGCACCTTCCTCGACACCGCAGACCACTACCAGGGCGGCGAGGCGGAGCTAATGCTGGGCCAACTGCTCGCCACCGACCGGGATCACTTCGCGCTGGCCAGCAAATACACCCGTGGCAGCGCCGAACGCACCGGGATCAGCGACACCGGCAACAGCCGCAAGACGATGGTCCGTTCGCTGGAGGCGAGCCTGAAGCGGCTCGGCACCGACTACCTCGACATCTACTGGGCCCACCTGCCCGACACGATCACCCCCGTGGAGGAGATAGTCGCCGCCTTCGACGACCTGGTGCGTGCCGGGAAGATCCTGCACGGCGGGCTGTCTAACTTCCCAGGCTGGCGGGTCGCGACCGCCGCGACCATCGCCGACCTGCGCGGCCGAGCGGCGATCATCGGCATTCAGACCGAGTACAGCCTGGCCGAGCGCACCGCCGACCGCGAACTGCTCCCCATGGCCGAGGCGTTCGGCCTCGGCGCCGCGCTCTACTCCCCGCTGGCCGGCGGCCTGCTGACCGGCAAGTACCGGCACAGCGACGAGGGCCGCCTCAGCAGGTGGGGCGCCGGGGTGCGCACCGAGGACAGCGCGCAGAAGACCGCGACCCTCGACGCCGTCCTCGCCATCGCCTCCGAGACCGGAGCCACCGCGGCCCAGGTGTCGGTAGCCTGGCTGCGCGCCCACGCTGCCCGCTCCGCCACCGCTCTCGTCCCCGTCGTCGGCCCGCGCACCACCGCGCAACTCGACGAGTATCTCGGCGCCCTTGAGTTCACCCTGAACGACGAGCAGTACCGTCGGCTACGTCAGGCCAGCGACATACCCCTCGGCAGCCCGCACGAGACTGCCGCCGCGGGCCTCCCGGCGAGTCTGGGCGGCCAGGCTCACAACGTTGATCGCCCACTCGTCCCCGTAGTCTGACCCGAGACGGCTAACGCCCGTTCCGGCCGAGGACCGGGAACGGGCGTCGCCACGAAGTGACCAATCCACAGGTCTTGACAATTGCTCGTTGGGGTGGGGCCGGTCGAAAACCGTGGTGGGATCAGGCCCAGTTGCCGGGCCAGGTCCTGAACTCAGTTCAGGATGGCGAGTGTGATGCCGGGCCGGGGCACCCACTTTGTCCTGGCTGGAACGGGCCTCGAAACTACGGCTGGATACCGTCGATCAATTTCGGGCTGTGGCGTGCTGCCCGTGGGAAGGCCTTGGACGTCAGACGTCGGTCCGTGGTCAGGGGGACGGAGCAGTGAGCAAGGTACGGCATGAGATAGAGACCGAGTACCGGCAACTGCAGCAAAGGCTTCTCGCCTGTCATGGCGAGATGGCCCGGTATGAGGCAGGGGATGAGAACTTCGGTGCCGAGTACGCCCGCCTGCTCCAGGCGGCCGACGAGCTCTTGGCATTCGAAAAGACCATCCCCGCCAAGCTTGCTGAGCCCGAGCGGCAGC
Organism: Streptomyces sp. NPDC001100; assembly: GCF_053598575.1. Taxonomy (NCBI): domain Bacteria; kingdom Bacillati; phylum Actinomycetota; class Actinomycetes; order Kitasatosporales; family Streptomycetaceae; genus Streptomyces; species Streptomyces sp. NPDC001100. The sequence continues at coordinate 128,238 of NZ_JBSFKO010000027.1, read as the reverse complement.
TGAGCGAGCGCATCGTGCGGATCTCGTGGCTCGGACAGACCGCTGTCGCGCTCGCGCTGATCGTGCTCACCTTCGCCCTGGGGCACTCGGCCTGGTGGCTGGTGGTGTTGGTACCCCACTGCATCGCCACACTGTCCCTCTCCTTCCAGAAGGTCACGCACAAGAACCACCGCTTCTACCGGCACTTGACCATCGGCCTGCACCTGGAGTGCTTGCTGGTCGCGCTCATCACCTTGAGCGTGATCTCACTGTGGTTCGTGATCCTCGCCATCATCGGGTGGCTCGTCCTCGCCGTCACCGTCAGCGAAGGACCGGGCGACACGGTCAAGAAGGGACAGTCCAGGTGAGCCTGAGCGACGACTACAGCTACAAGATCCGGAGCCTGGACAGCCGCATCGAGGACCTGGAAAACGACCTGGAGTCACTGAAGACAAGCTTCGGCTACATCGACGACCTCGAACACGAACTCCGCAGCATCCGCAGCGCAGTGAGCGACGCGGACAACAAGGCCGACGAAGTCCGCAGCAACCTCGAAGACCTGGACACCGACGCCCGCGGACACATCGCCGACACCGACCGGGCCCTGAAGAAGCTGACCGCGCGCATCCAGCTGATGGAGGCGAACCTGACGGCCGCGGACAAGATGCCCCGCGCCGACTTCGACTCGTTCCCCGCCTCGTGGCGCGCCCTTGGCGTACTCGCCGGCAAAGCCCGCGCAGCCCGCACCATGCTTCTCACACACGTTGAGCGGGACAGCAATTCCTCCTCCATCCACTCCCACCAAGAGGCCGTCGAGCAGCGCGACGAGCAGTACGCGGCCGTCCTGACTGCTGCCGAAACCCTGGCCAGCACAGCGTTCGACGCACCCCAGCACACGCAAGCCAGCCAGGCCTTCACCACGGCCCGACGCCAGGCTGACCAGTACGCTCGAACGGCAAGCCATCGTGCCCCCTACGCCTTGCACGCGCGGGCCGCGCTGGCCCGGGACCGTGAGACGCGAGTGCGCGACGCGGAGCTCCTCACCGAAGGCGTCGAGGCTCAGAAGCAGCTGCACCAGAAACTGCGCAATCGCATCTCGGACGCGATCCGGGACAGGTCTCTGCTGCCCATGTGGTTCGTGACGGTGCTCGGCCCGGTTGCGCCGACCCGCAAGACAGAGGACTGGCTGGAGGCAGCGACATCCCTGCTTGCCTACCGCATCACCTACAATATCACCGACCAAGTCCTCGCCCTGGGCGGAGAACCAGACGACGATGATCCCGGGCGTGATCAATGGCATCAGGAACTGACCGAGGCACTGCGCCACTGGTAACGCCCGGCGAGCATGCCGTCGCGGCACAGTGCCGCGACTGGCCGAGGTGGTTCTGGGTGCGATGTGTCGGTTTGGTGTCAGTGGTGGGTGGCGGTGACGGGGTGTCAGTCGGGGGTGTTTGTGCTGGTGGGTGCTGAGGTTGGGAGGGGTCGCTGACGTGGGGTGGTGTCTGTTGTGGGTGTTGCTGTCGTGGGGCGGTACACACCTTCTCGTGTCGTTGCCACGGGAACGGTGCTTCTGATCCTTTTGCGGGGAGGGTCTGGACGCCGCGGTGCAGAAGGCGTTCACCCGCCCGGTGCCCAAGAGCGCGGGTGCGGTACCTGGTCAAGCGGCTGGGGGGCGCCAAGGCGGTCGCCCAGATGCTGCGGGTCTCCCAGTGCACCGTGGAGCGGTACGTGAAGGAGCAGATCAAGAAGCCGCGCCCCGATCTCGCTGCCCGCCTGGAGCGCGAGGTGAAGGCACGGTGGCAGCCGCAGACCCGGGCCAGGGCCCGGCAGAGGGCGGCGACGACCGGCGGCATCGTCATCGACACCCGCGCCCGGCTCGGCTACACCGCGCCGATCGGGTCGACGGACCAGGACCGTATCCGACACCTGACCGTCGCCCTGCCGCCTCACTACGCCGCGCGCCTGTTCGACGCCCAGGAGCAGGGCGCCACCGAGCAGCGCCTCCAGGAACTCGCCGCTGAGGCACTCAAAGAGGTGTACTTCCAGGACGGCGGCCGCCGCGCCGGCAGCCTGGAAGAGGTGCGCTTCACGGACATCGAGCACTTCGAGTTCGACCTGTAGGCAATCCGGTGCACGTCCGTCATGCCAAAGGGACAGCCCCCCGCCCGCCCGGGCGGAGCGTGTGCCGTCGTTGGCGACGCCGCACCGTGCAGTGAAGGACGCCCGCACCTCGCGCCGTCAACCGCACTCCCTCGGTACCGCTCGCCGGGCACGCCATCTGGCAGCAGATATACCTGCCCCGCAACAACTCTCGGCATCCCGGGCCCTGTCCGCGATGTCTGACATAGCATCCCGGAGGCCGGGCACGAACCGCGCAGGTTTGACGAGGAGATCATGTGCAACGGATCGTCAGGTGGAACGCGGGATTGTCCGGCAACCGCTGGGAGTTACCCGGCGATCTCTGGAACGACCTCGACTACGGACACGTCGGCTACTTCGACCTGACTGCCGAGAATCTGGGCAAGGTCTCCCCGGAACTGCGAACAGCCCTGACGAGCAACGGCCGGGTTGGGCGGATCACCGATCACAGCTTTGTCGTTGAGGGCGCCCACCGGATCTTCACGTTTGTGGTGTCGTTCGACTGACCGCGCGGATACGGCACGGCCCGTAGGCCGTGGATCACGTGGTTCACCGACTGCGCGACGAACACGGCAGTGAGTTTGGTCCGCCGACTCTTGTTGCTAGACAGGAACACTCCGGGTTTCATTTTGGTCCCGTCCGGCAGAACCTCGACGTGGGGGCGGCCGACAGGCCCTGCAGGCCGGTGCGGGGCGTCATCGCGTTCTTCCCAGGAAGGCGAGGCCCCGGCCGGATGGGGTCGCTGCCCGGGTCGCGTGCTCCCGCAGCCCCTATGAAGGGGGGCACGGCTACGTCCCGCTGCGTCGGCCATCGCCTTTCCCGAGTGCGGCCGCCTCGGCCGCCGCCGCCCTTGCCTCGTCATGGCGTCCGAGCGCGGCTAGGTGGCGCGCCTGCTTGCGCAAAGCCTTGGCGAGGACGGAGACGTAGATACCGGGCTGGTCGGCGGCTAGACGGCGCCTGATGATGACGGCTTCAGCGACGGCCGTCACTGCCTCCTCATGGCGGCCCACAGCGGATAGCCGGGTCGAGAGGTTGCTCAGACAGGTGGCGAGGTGGGGCTCGTGGACTGCGGGCCTGACGGCGGTCAGGCGGCGCCGGATCGCCACCGCCTCGACTATCGCAGTGAGGGCCTCTTCACGGCGGTCCATCTTGCCCCGGCGGACGGCCAGGTTGTTGAGGCTGAAGGCCAGGGCGGGGAGAGTGGCGTCCGGAACGCTGTCGGCGAGCCGGCGGCGGATCTCCACGGCTTCCTCCGAGGCGGCCAACGCCTCCTCGTGGCAGTCCGCGGCCACCAGACGCGTCGACAGATTGGTGAGGTTGACGGAAAGGGCGAACCAGTGCTGCTCCGGCTGGACGGCGACCAACTCGCGGCGGATTGCGACCGCCTCGCGCATCGCGTCCAGTGCCTTCGCCGTCCATTCAAGCTCTCCCAGCCGGAGCGAGAGGTTGTTGAGGCTTTTGGCGAGATCGTTGCGGTAGAGGTCGGGCCGTTCAGCGGCCAGTCCACCACGGATCTCCACGGCTTCCCGGGTCGCGGTCAGCGACTCCTCCTGTCGTCCCAGCGCGGCCAGACGCAGGCTCAGTCCGTTGACGCTCTCCGCAAGGTGCGCCCGGTCCTCAAGCGTGGGCGGTGACCCCCGCGCGCACAGCTCGCGCCAGATAGCCACCGCCTCCCGGCTGGCGTCCAGTCCCTCCTCGTACTGGCGTAGCGCCCCGAGCCGGTACGAGGCGCGGTCCAGGGCGAGTGCGTAAGAGGCCGGCCGGTCGCGGCCGCCGTCGGCGTGGTCGCGGTGGTGCTGTACCAGCCGCAGCAGCAGCCGGGCAGCGACGCCGGCGAGGTTGTGGCTGTGCGGCGGCAGACGGTCAGCCAGGTCTTCCAGGAGGGCGCGGGGGGTGTCCGGGTCGTCGGAAATACGCCGCAGGGCCTCGACCAGCGGCTCTGGATTCTCGGTGCGGGTGACGACCTCGACGGCCGGTGCGGCGAGCAGCCCGGGGTGCGCGGCGCACAGCGCGGTCAGACCGGGACCGAGCCGGTGGCGCAGGTCGGGCTGAGAGGCCGCCCGGGCAAGGACGGTGAGTAGCCGTCCGGCCTGGGCCGGGCCGGAGCCGGGCAGCAGACTTTCCGGCAGGCGCGGATGACGGTGCACGTGGCGCCCAAGGAAGCGCTCGGCGAGCCGGTCGGGTTGGAGACCGTCCCACACGCGGGCGTCGTCCGGCGGATACAGGGCGCGGATCCAGGCGCGCACGGCGCCCCGGCGGTCGCGGGGCTGGTCGGACAGGTTCGGCACCCTCGCGAGGAGCGCGTCTGCCTCGTCCCCGTCGTCAGCCCCGTACAGGAACGCGGCGGCCAGAGCGTCGACGAGGGTGCTCATGGAGAGCTGCGGATGGAGGTGGCGCGCGGTCGCGGCGGCCTTCCAGTAGCGACGCTCGTGGACCAGCAACCGGTCCTCGACGGTGCTGGCACCGCCGAGGACCGGCGTGTCCGAGTAGCCGTGGGTGTCCGGCTCGTCGGGACCCGTTTTGGTGGCCGCGTCGAGGAGGTCCGCCAGCACAGTCATGTGCAGGGTGAGGGCGCTCGCCAGGCCGGGCCCGTCCAGCGCCGGCACGGACATGCTCGCGGCCAGCGCGGACCAGGGATGTTCCTGCCAGCCCTGCACACTCCGTAACTCGGCGGCGAATCCGTTCGCCGCCTCGCGGTAGGCCGCCTCCCGGTTGCTGGATTCGGGCTCGAGCGGCTTCAGCGCAGTCACCGACGCTCCGTCGAGTAGATCCTCGGCCTCGAAAGTGTCGCCGCGCAGGTCGTCCCACCAGTCCTCGGAGGTCCGGGCCAGCAGGATAAGTTTGATTCGGACCGCCCCGTCGTTCCTGGCCAACAGCCTTAACAGAGCAGTCAGTTGGCCAGGACGTGTCTCGGCGTAGTCGACGACCACCAGTGTGGGAACCGCGGCCGACGCGAGCACGGCCAAGTCTGCGGCTGAGGCATCGGTGCGCAGCCACAGCGTGGCCCACCGGGGCGCACCCTGTTCGAGTCCGGTGGCGAGCTGATGGGCGAGACGGGTCTTGCCTTGTCCGGCCGGACCATGCACCAGCCAGACGCCGAATCCCGGCGTGTCGCACCATGCGCGCATCTGTCTCAGCAACTCCTCCCGGCCCCGGAACGGCACCACTGCGCGCCGGGCCCGCAGCAGCACGGCAGGGGAAGCCAGGAGTTCCGTTGCAGGGCGGGTGTCGTTGGTGTCGGCCAGATGCCGCCACTCCACCGGCTCCAGCGGTTCCCCGCCGCCCGACGCCGCTCCGTACTTGGCCAAGGCCGCCCGGAAGGCCGGGTCGTGGTGGAGGACGTAGGCGGGTACGACGCCGAGGCCAGCGTGTCCGAATCCGGCGAGGTCGGCGGCGACAACCCCGGTGAGCAGGCCGCCGCTGAAGACCGCGGCCCCAGACAGGCCACCCCAGGGCGACGTGCCGTCGGCCGTCGGCACGGGGACCTCGCGCAAGGTGACAACATGCCGGTTGTCCGCCCGGCCAGTCAGGGGATTAAGGGTGCCGGTCGCTTGCCACATCTCGCGGGGACCGTTGGGACGCTGGATGGCCTCGGGCGTCCCGGCGAGCTCGCAGGGCGTACCGGGCCGGTCGGTCACCAACCGTCCCCAGCCGGGCGCGACGCCCTCCGGCGGCACCCACGCCGGATCGGTGACGGACAGCAGGGCCGCATCGTCCCGGCCGCCCGAGGTGCCGCGCCAGACCACGGTGGCCCGGCAGGCTGCCCCGTCACCCGGCCTGAACACCTCGGTCCTCGCAGCGCTCTGGACGACGTGCGCCGACGCCAGCACCAGCCGGGGCGCGATCACGTACCCCGAGCCCCGTTCACCTGAGCCCTCCACGGCCACCACTCGCTGACGGTGCATCGGCCCCCTGACGGACGCTTCGGGAAGTGGTGCGGGGCGGCTCCTGAGCTGCCCCCTGAACTCCGGATCAGTCCGGGATGCGGTCCGCCGTGTTCCCGGGGCCGGCAGGCCACTGGGCGCCGCCGCCGACGAGTAGGTCACCGCCGGTGGCCTTGCGCGGTGTGAGCGTGAACGACACGCGATGGGTGCGGCCGCGGGAGATACCCGCCTCGGCTTCCGCTCCGACCGCCCAGAGCCGGAAGCCTGCTTTCGCCTTCGCGTCCGCCCTGATCTCCACCTCGAACTCCATCTCCACGGGCCCGACCGCGAAGACGAGGTCGGGGTGGTTGCCGCCCACCCCTGCCGCCTCGATCAGCTCGTCGCGTACCGCGGCGACCGCCTCCACCAAGGGAATGTCCACCGAACCCTGTTCCTCTCGTCCCGCCCCGCACGTCGCCGACACCACCGTAGAGCCCTTGTGTCCTTTGTACAGACGAAATGGGCAGCCACGAGCGGACGCAGTCAGTCACGCTGTGCCGACCGCCGGGCCCGCGTAGAAGCCCGCCCGCAAGGCCGTCACGGGGGATGAGGATGTCAGTGAGGGCGCCGGGCCGGCAGGTTGGTGAACCCGTTTCGCAGATCTCGATTGTGCCGACCGGACGTTGGTGAGTCGATGGTCACCACAGGCGCGGGGCTGCCGCCGAGACGGCGGGCAGCCTCGGATCGCCAGAAGGCACCGTCACCGCCGTTACGCCCACTCCATGCCGAGCTTCCGTAGCGCGTCCAGCTGGTCCTGGGCGAGTTTGTCGCGCCTCGACTTGGTGTTCGAGACCCACACGCCGAGCCGGACCGATACTGGCTCGGTTTCGCTGTCGATGGTGATCTCTTCAGCGTGTCCGCGGGGTACGGGCCGGTGTGCGCCTTCCCGTTCGATCCACTGGGCGAGGGCCGCAAGGCCGCGTTGGAAGGCCTGTTCCGCCTTGCCTGAGCCATTCGCAGGCTTCGCCGCTGGGGCGGGAGCTGGGGCCTGAAGTGGTTGTACGCCCAGCTGGGACAGCCGCTCCTGCTGCTCGGTGGACAGCTGCGCCCAGGTGCCCGGACTTTTCTGCCTCTCCAGCCACCGCCCGATGTCGTCACCGTCCATCAGCACGCCGGGCCGGATCTCGGGCAGGCTGCCGTCGGCGTTGACTAGGCCGGCGAGGACGCGGTAGTGGCGTTGCCAGTCCAGTGGCCACGGGCAGTTCCAGTCCTTGTCGATGGCGGTCAGCTGCGCGGCCCGCGCTGTGGCGCGCTCGGGGTCCTTCCCGAGGCCGCCCGTGCGGCGGAGGTTGGCCGCATGCTGCCCGATGGGCACCATCGCGTCGCCCTCGCCCCACACCTGGTCCTGACGGGGAGCAAGGTGCCCGGTGGCCTGCCGGTAGGACCGCAGTGCGGCGAGTTTGGTCTCCCAGGCTTCTTCGCCGGGTTCCCAGACCATCCCGGCTTCCGGCGCGTCCAGCAGTTCCTTGCGTCGTTCCTCCAGTTACCCGGCCCGCAGTGCCTTCCGCTGCTGGTGCACCCATCTGCCGAGCGGGAAGTCCTGCGTCACGCCCACCGTGGTCTCGGTGTCGTAGGGCACGGCGTGCAGGCCGGTGATCTCGTGTTCGGCCCGCCAGCGGATGAGGGCCTGGTAGCCCTCCAGCCACACCAGTGACTCCGGCCGGTACACCCGCGTACGGAGGAAGGCCGCGATGGTCGCGGCGTCGCGCGGGCTGGAGAAGTGCAGCAGCGCGGACTCGGCAGCCGCGTCGGTGTCGTCCTGCTCCTGGTCGTCGCTCTCGCCGCCGGCCCTGACGATCCGGCCCTCCTGATCGCGCCGGACGTGGATCTTGCGTTTGCCGCTGGTGAGGGCGCGGGAGGCGAGCTGCTCGACCAGGCGCTCATCGTGCGAACGCAGACCTTTTATCTCAGGGAGGGCTGTCCGGTAGGCACGTTTGGTGTGGTGGAGCCTGCAGCCGTAGAGGGTCATGGTCTGGTCATTTTGTGATGGTTTGCGCGGTTGTCGGTGGGTGGGAGTAGGGTCGCGTGGCGCGGTTCCCGAACGGGTGAGAACCGATGGGATGTCGTGGGGGAGTGAGGCTGGGTGGGGCTGGCGGGTGGGGCTGCGGATAAGGCGGGTAACCGGTACGAGGACTGGTGGACCGCGCTGCGGGTGGCGGAGTTGCTGCGGGGGCGGGCGTCACGGATTCGTCTGGAGCCCCCGGGGCCGGCGGGCGCCGGCATCGAGTTCGAGCTCGAGGCGGACGACGGCACGTGGTGCGAACAGGTGAAGGACGTCCCCTCGAAGGGGCCGTGGACCCTGGATGCTGCGGGGAAGATCCTCAAGGCGGTCACGGGACATCTCGCGGAGGGCAAGAAGGTGCGCCTCGTGCTGTCCACAGGGGCTCCTGAACTGCACGATCTTGCCCAGCGGGCCCGGCCCGCCGAAACACTCGCCGAGTTCGAGGGCATCATCACCAAGGCCCAGCTTCCCCAGTTCGTACAGGTGCTCGGGAACTGGTCTGTCAACGAGGTCCCGGTCGGCCGGGAGGTCGGCTGGCGGTATCTGCAGGCCGTGCACGTGGAGCACTACTCGCCGGAGGCGCTGCGCCGTTTGGTGGTCTCCGAGTATGAGCTGCTGTTCGTCGGCGATCCGGAAGTGATCGTCAAGCAGCTGCGCGGCTATCTCGACGAGCACCTGCACCAGCGCCTCACCGCCTCCCAGATCCGCAGCCACCTTTTGACCGTGCCGGGAGTACGCCCACGCCTGCTGGCCGGTGACACCGGAACACTCACGGCGCTGGCCGGGACCTTCGAGCGCTTTGTGCGGCGCGTGCTGCGGGATGAGCCTGTGTTCGGGATGGCCGCCCGCCCGCACGCGGAGCGGTTGTACCAGCGCCTGGTGGCCGAGGACGGCCCGCAGATCGTGGTCTGCGAGGGCGGCGCTGGCCTGGGTAAGTCAGCGGTCGTCACCGACGTCCTGGTCCGGCTGACCGAGCAGGGATGGCCGACGGCCGCGGTCCGGATGGACGGCGCCGACGCGAGCGTGCAGACGGCCAAGGATCTGGGGACCAGGATGACCCTGCCGGACTCGCCGGCGGTGCTGCTGGCTGGGGTCGCGGACGAAGCGCCGGCGCTGTTGGTGATTGACCAGCTGGATGCGGTCAGCACCTACAACGGCAGGATGTCGGACGCCTACGAGGCCGTGGAAGACGTACTTGCGCAGCTGGTCATCGCTCCGAACGTCAAGGTGCTCCTTGTAGCGCGCACCGTCGATATCGACAACGACCGGAGGCTGTCCCGTCTGGTCGCAGACCCCGCCCGGGCAGTCCGCTTCCCCCTCAGCGTCCTGGACCTGGAACAGGTGCGGGCTGTCCTGTCCGCCAGCGGGACGGATCCCGACAGCCTGGGGCCGGTGACGCTGGAGTTGCTGCGAACTCCGTTGCACCTGTCGATCTTCAGCCGGCTGTCGCTCTCCGCACGAGCGGCTTCGTACCGGACTTTGCAGGAGCTGTATGCGTGCTACACCGATGAACGGCGCGAGGAGATCGAGCGCCAGGTCACCGCGCTGGACTGGCGTGGGATCACGGGCATGCTGTGCGCGTCCATGAGCGAACGGGAAACGCTCCAGGCACCCATGGCTCTCCTCGACGGTTTCGCCCGCCAGCACATCAAGGTGCTCGAATCGCACGGTGTACTGGTGCGCGACGGGGAGCAGATCGGGTTCTTCCACGAGACGTACTTCGATTTCCTCTTCGCCCGGTCTTTCATCTCCACCGGAGAGGACATCCACGATTTTCTGGCCAATTCAGGTCAGTACCTGTTCCGTCGCGCTCAGACCCGGCAGATCCTCGAACACCTTGCTGGCACAGACCCTGAACGTTTCCGCGCCACAGTCGCCCGGCTCCTGGGCTCCGACCGGATCCGCCTGCACCTGCATGATGTGATCATCGCGGTCCTTGGGCAGCTCGATGCCGCGCTGTCTGACTGGAAGGCCGTCGAACCGGTCGCTTGGGGGCAGGCTCCTGTGGCGGGCAAGGTACGAGGTCTGCTCGCCCTGCCGCAATGGTTCGACGCCGCCGACCACGATCAGAGGTGGGAACGCTGGCTGGGCGCGCCGCAGAGTGCCGATGCTGCGTTCCCTGAACTGCTAGCCGTCGCGCGCCACCGCCCCGAGCGTGTTGCGGAGCTGGTGCGACCGTATGTGGGCACCACGCCACAGTGGGGACAGCGGCTTCTGCGGCTGATTGAGTGGGCGCTCACACCCGACCTTGTCGACCTCGCCGTCGACCTGGTCGAGAGCGGACATGCGGATGAGGCGCGTGGACCCATCGCGGTGAACAGTGACTTCTGGTCACTCCTCTATGGCTTGGCCGAGACTGCTCCCGCTCCCGCTGCGCGTCTTGTAGGTGCCTATCTGCGGCGTCACCTTGTCCGAGCGCGCGCCGATGGCTCCGGTGACTCCTTCGAATCCGGGCACTTGTCAACGCATTCGCAGGTTGCCGATACGGTCCTCTCCCGCATCGCGGAGGCCGAGCCGGAAGCCTTCGTGAGCCAGGTCCTGCCCTTTGTCATCGACGTGGCTACGGCAGGCAGCACGGGGCGCACCGATACCTACGCCCCCAGCGGCCGGTGGGCTCACCGCCTTGTGGGCGGCCACGGCGTCGACGCTGCACTGCTGGCCGCCCTCGACACGGCACTGCGCTCCCTGGCTGCCAACTCCTCGGCTGCCGCGGCGGACGCCTTGCAGCAACTGACTCCCTCACCGGTTCACGAGCTGCGCTTCCTCGCCTGCCGTGTCTACGCCGTCATGGACCAGGCAGACGAGGCGATCGCCTGGCTCCTGAACGATGAACGCAACCTGCGCCTGGGCTGGCTGAGCAGCGCGCGCTGGGCCTCGCGTGAACTCATCGAGGCAACCACGCCCCATTGCAGTGACGAGACGTTGGAACGTCTGACCGCGATGCTGCTCGACTTCTACCCGGCGTGGGAACACCGACGGCAGAAAGGGCAGCGCAGCGACTGGGGCTGGAGCCAGTACGAGCTGTTGTCGGCGATCTGCCCCGCGCGCCGTAGTGACGCGGGACGCCGCCGAATCGCCGAATGGGAACGCAAGTTCCCTGGCCAGGTCCCGTCGTCACCGACACCAATCCAGACGGGGTTCGTCGGCTCGCCGATCAGTGACCATGCGGCCCGGCACATGACCAATGAACAGTGGCACCGAGCCCTGAACAAGTACGCCCAGCCCCAGACCGAACGACCCTGGCCTCCTCAAGGGAGTGCTCACGAACTGGCCCAGACGCTGAGCAGCCGCGCGCAACAGGAACCCGAGCGCTTTACCAACTTCGCCTTCACGCTTGACCCCGAGGCACCGGCCGCTTACCTGTGCGCGATCGTGGAGGCGGTCACGCCGCATTTGGACGCCGACCGCTGGGAGCAGTTGGCTCTCCACACCCACCAGACCCTCGGCCCCGCCGCCGCGCCCACAATCTGCCGCGCCCTGCAGTCGGCTCCGCAGAACTTCACTGCTGCTTCGCTGCCGGCCCTCGACAGCTACACCACGGATCCCCACCCCGAGCAGGACATCCGCGACGCCGATGCCAAGGGAACCCGAACGGATCTGCTGACCGCCGGCATGAACGCCACCCGCGGCCAGGCAGCGCTCGCCGTTGCCGCCCTGCTCTTCCACGGCAGTGAGCACCTGCACGCCTTGACGCCCCTGGTCACCCGCCTCGCCGACGACCCTGTGCTCGCGGTCCGAGTCTGTGCCGCCCAGGCCGTGCTGGCCCTGATGAAGCACGACCCTCAGATTGCGCTGGACACCACCGAGCAGCTTCTGAACCACCAGGACGCCAACGTCTACAACGCGTCCACCACCCAACGGCTGCTCATCAACACACTGGTCCGTGAATCCTCACGTTTCGCTGCCCACCTCGCCCGGGCCCTCCAAGGGCCGGGCGATACGGCCGAACTCGCCGGCCAGTCCTGGGCTGTTGCCACTATCCACGGATGCCTCACCCCAGACCTCCCGAACAGCACGCACGAACTCAACGCCCTCGCCCGCCGTGGGGCGGCAGCAGTCTTCGCCGACAACATCGACCACTACCCGCACCTTGTCCCGCTGTTCAACGACGACGACACTGACGTGCGAAAGAACGCCTCCCAGGGCATGCGGCAGGCATTCGACCTGCTTCCTGCGCAAGCCGACGAACTCGTCAGGGCTTTCCTCGATAGCGACGCGTTCCCCGACCACCTCGAACATCTGGCCTTCGCTCTCTACGACCACACCGGCCCCCTTCCCGCCGTGGCTATTGACGCCTGCGAGCGCATCGTCCAGTACGCGGGCAAAGACCTCGGCGACCTGAGAACCCACCGAGCAGCGGACGGCCACTACCTGGTCTCGGCGGTCCTCCGCCTCTACCGTCAAAGCCCGAGGCCCCAACGGATCCAATGCCTGGACATCATCGACAGGCTCTCGCAAGCAGGTGCCTACGGGTTGAACGCGGCTTTGGAGAACGAGCGCTGACCCGACGAATCCTCAGCAACCCGACAGACCCTGCTGCTAAGCCCAGTCGACTCCGAGTTCGGTGAGTGCGGTGCGCTGGTCGTGGGTGAGTTTGTCGCGGCGGGTTTTGGTGTTGGAGATCCATACGCCGAGTTTGTGCTGGTGTTCCTGGCCGTCGATGACGACGGCTTCGACGTGTCCCCTGGGTACTGCCTTGTGGGCGCCCTCGCGCTGGACCCACTGGGCGAGGGCCGCCAGACCGCGCTGGAAGCCTGATGCTTTCCCGGATGCCTTCGAGCCGTCCGTGGTGGCTGGTGCGGGCTGTTCGGCGGGCTTCACTCCCAGGCTTGCGAGTCTGCGCTGCTGCTCCTCGGAGAGCTGGAACCACTCGCGGGACTGTCGTTGCAGCCATCGTCCGAGGTCGTCGCCGTCGAAGAGCACTCCGGGCTCGACGGCCGGGAGGATGCCGTCGGGTTCGTCGGCGGTGAGGTCGGCGAGGACGCGGAAGTGGCGCTGCCAGTCCAGCGGCCAGGGGCAGTTCCAGTCGGTATCGATCGCGGCCAACTGCGCCGCCCGTACCGCGGCGCGTTCGGGGTTCTTGCCGAGGCCGTGGGTGCGGCGGAGGTTGGCCATGTGCTCCCCGACCGGGGCCAGTTCGCTGTCGGCGTTGCCCCATACGGCGTCGCGTCGGGGGGGCGAGGTGGCCGTGGGCGCGGTGGTAGGAGCGCAGGACGGCGAGTTTGGTCTCCCAGGCTTCCTCGCCGGGTTCCCACACCATTCCGGCCTCGTCGAGGAGGGTTCTGGCGGTGGTCGTCGAGTTCACCAGCGCGGTAGGTCCGCTGCTGCTGGTGGACCCAGCGCCCCAGGGGGAAGTCCTTCGTGACGCCCACCGTGGTCTCGGTGTCGTAGGGGACGGCGTACAGGCCGGTGATGTGGTGCTCCTTCCGCCAGCGCAGCAGGGCCTGATAGCCATCGAGCCACACCAGGTGTCGACGGTCGCGTAATTGGTTCTGGCCGCGATTCCGTGAATTCGGGGTCATGATCGAAGCATGAGTCGAAGCGCGATAGGTGTCACAAAGGCAGGTTTGTTGTCACCGAGGTCGGCGGCTATGTCCTTTACCGAGAGTCTTGTCCGCCGAACCCGGAGTCGTGTCCCTCGACGGGCCGATGTGGTCGACGCTCCGGAAGTCGTGTGATCGCGGCGCTCACTGCCAACCCGAGCGTGACACCGACAGCGGCGGCGACGCTCTGCGCCCAGGCATTGTCGAGCGAGTCGGGCAGGACGGCGCTGGTGAGCCGGGTGGCGCCCCACAGGACTGTTACCGCGGCCAGTGCGGCCGGCCAGCGGTGCGGTACCCCGTCGCTGATGTCGTCGACGATATAGAAGAGGAGCAGCAGCGCCATGAGGAAGCTGCCGTCGAAATCATCCCAGCCGAGCGCGGTGAACCCGGCCCCGAAGGCAAGCGCGAACAGCCAGAGCCCCACCAGTCGCCGGACGGACGTGGGCGGCTGTCGCCTCGCACCATGCCAAGGCCAAAAGAACCGTGTGATGTGCTGGACGATCGCGTACTTCTGCATGACTCGCGTCCTGATCCCCCGGGGTAGCCGACTCCTGCCGACGCTCAGTGGTAGGACGCACAGGAGCAGGACGCGGTTGTGGTGAAGTGTCGCCGCATGGAACCGCCTCGGGGAGCCAGAGGCTGTCGATCTTCGCCCCTGGTGACAGAAGGGCTGCCCAGTGAGCATGTGTGACAAGCCGCGGGCTTCGCTGGTGACAACCAGGCCGCTTCCACGGTCCTGTACACCGGTTCTTCTGGCTCCCCTGGTGACAACTTCCGTGCTTCGGCTCAAAGCAGGATGCGGGTGCGCAGGAGGCGGAACGAAGCTCGGCCGTACATGGCCCGTTTGATCGTCTTGATGCGATTGACGTGGCCTTCGACGATGCCCGAGCTCCACGGGAGAGTGAGGCCGGCGGTGACGGCATCGAGGTCGAGGCACAGGCCCTGCGCGAAGGACAGGATGGGGCCCGGCGCGTCGTGTTCAGCCTGGCGTACCCACTCCAGTAACTGGTGGCCGCGCCGCTGTTGGAGCAGGTCGTGGAAAGCGCGGGCGAGATCGCAAGCCCGGGTGATGTCGGGGCATGCCAGCCGTACTTTCAGGAGTTGCTCCTCCTCACGGGGCTTCAGAGCGCCGCGAGGCAGCATGATCCACGTGGTGATCTTCCGTGGGCTGGGGACGGCTCCGCGAGCGGGTTCGACGGTCCCGGTCCTGAGGCCAGCCACGTAGCGGCGTACTGGCAGATCGCTGCCTTGGTAACCGCGTTGGCGGATCTCCCGGAAGAGGTCGGTCGGGCTGGTCACGCCGTCGGTGAACCGTTCGGTCAGGTAGGCGGTGTACGGCTCCAACACGCCTTTGGGGCGCCCGTGCCGGGCAGAGGCCAGCAGCTCGTCGAGGTCGGTGTCGCGGAAGCGGCGGACGGTCTTGCGGTCCAGGTGCAGGCGGCGGGAGATCTCGGAGACGGAGCATCCCTGCCCGAGCAGACGGTGGATGTCGGAGTATCGGGCGACGGTGCGGACAGGGATCTTCGTGGGTGGCAGAGTCGGCGGAGGCAGAGGGTTGATGATCCGCCGGGGCTCTGTATTGCGGTCGGCTTCGGCCTGTTTGCGCAGGCAGGAGCGGTGCTGGTGGCACGTCTTCTCGACCGCGGAGGAGAGGTTGTTGAGCAAGTGCCAGCGGTCGGCGATCTCCTGGGCGTTTGGCGCTGCCTGGCGCACGGCGCTGGAGTAGGCGCTGGCCCGGTCCCTGCAGATGGTCTCCGCGCCGGGGTGTTCGCGCAGCCAGGTGGCGAAGGTCGCGGCGTCCCGGTCGGGCAGGACGTCCACCACCCGGGCCGCCTCAATGTCGACCAGGACAGTGCCGTAACGCCAGCCCTTGCGGAAGGCGAACTCGTCGACTCCCAGCACCCGCGGCGCCTGTTCGGGCACCACCGGGGCCGTGAGCAGCCCCAGCAGGTGGGTACGGCCGGCGGGTAACTGGAGGACCCGGCAGAGGCGTTCACCGGGGCGGCCGCCCAGGAACGTTGCGATCGCTTGCATCCATCGCCGCAGGCCGACGCTGTGGCGACGGTACCGCTCGCTCAGATCCGGGACCTGCTCGACGAACGTCCGCCGCTGGCACGAGGCCCGCTCGCAGAAGAACCGGCGCACGCTGAGCCAGATCGCCAACGGCCGTCCCACCACAGGTCGTTCGGCTACCCGGCGCACGTACCGAGAGTGCACGCGACGTCCCTGCCAGCCGCAGTCCGGACAGACTGGTGGCCGCCCGCACGACGACGCCTCGACAGCGACTCTCTCCGCGCTGACGTGCACCGCGGTGACACGCACATCGATCCCGGGAAACAGCACATCCTCGATCGCCACGGCCCCCATACCTGGGCAATCCCCACGAGAAACGTTCCCGCACTCGCACGACGACCCGGGGATTCACGGAATCGCGGCCAGAACCAATTGCATGACCGCTGACAATTCCGACTACTACGGACCCGAATCCTCGCTCATACATAGCTTCGGGCCGGTCACGGAATCCAGCCCGCCACCACGCGCTCGGCCACCGAGAAGTCGGTCCCGCAGTCCGGGCAGGCGGCCCGTCCGAACAGGTAGCGGACGCCCTGAGCCAGGCCCTCTTGGCCGTCCGCCAAGGTCCGTGTGAACAGCCTCTGCGACAACCCTGCCAGCTCCTGCACTCGTGCCGGATAGAGAGGCGACTTCTGCACTTCTTGAATCGCGTAGTCGTCAGTGCAGCAGAAGGATTCGTCTTGCCCGATCACCACGAACATGTTGACGCCACAGTCGGGGCAGTCGACCTCGTACTCCCCGGCTTGCAGGCCGTCCAGGGAGCGGTCCCAGATCTCGACGCCCTCGAAGGAGAGCAGGGCCTGCAGCAGGTTCACGTACTCCCCGGCCTCGGCCGTCTGGCTCAGGCGGCGATCGGTGAGCTCGTGCAGAACCGCAATCGGATCCGCGAAGACCGTCAGGGGGCTGCCAGGCTCGGCCCGCCCCGGCGAACAGGCAGCGATTGCTCCCGCCGCAAGCAGCACCGAGCCCAGGGTCTCCGGGCTGCCCGAATTCCCGATCTCGGCCAATCGCGGAAGTGCTGCGAAGCTGGCGGTGAAGGCGGTGTCCAACTGCGGGCACAGGTGGTCCATCAGCTCGGACCACACACCGCTCGGATTGGCCTCGAACCGGTCTAGGAGGCCAGGCACGTGTTCCGCGGAGCCGCACGCGTCGGTGAGTGTCGACCAATCCGTCATGCGGTCATCCAACCAGGTGGCTCTCGATGAGCCACGCCGGGTCAAGCGACTCCAAGATCATTCACGGAATCGCGGCCAGAACCCATCCTCGGCCTGACGATGGAGTGGTACAAGGAGCAGGGCTGGCTGGAGCGCGGCCGGTGTATCCAGCTCGACATCGGGACCAGCTGGCACAAGGGAATATCCTCCTACCGAGGAGGATTCTGCCGATGATGATCACGATCATCTCCGGTGCCATGGGTCTTGCCGGAGCGACGGCCACCCACCTGGTGACCAGGAACCGCGTCGGACGAGAGCGGGTGCGGCTGGGCTTGGCCGCGGGCCTGACGAGCGTCCTGCTCCTGACCGTCTGGGCGGTCTGGCGAAATCAGTTTCCGGCGACCTTCGCCCCCTTCGTCCTGATCATGCTTTGGACAGGCATTGCCAGGAGCAGGAAACAGCCGGAAGAGGGCAGCAATCCCGCCGCCCTGTGACTCGAATTCCCACCGCTGAACCGTGCTCCCTGCCCCAAGTGCCCGGACAGGGAGCACGGAGCCTGGATCCTCGGCGCCGTCTCCGGGCTGTACTGGTGGATCTCCGGAAGGCTCTACTCGGTGTTGAACGAGAATCCGAGTCGCGGAGTCAAGTTTGACGTCGGCGCCCTCTGGTTCAGCGTCAGCCGCGAGTAACCAAGGGCACATATAGGAGGGGGAGGGCCGTCGAAGTGACGGCTCCCCCCCCGTGTCGCTGACGACACGACATTGAGCCTTTTCCATCATCGGTCTGAGCTGGCCAGATGCAGGGCGAAGACGGCCTGGACGAGGGCGGTGATCCGGGTTGTGGAGCACCGGAGCTTACGCAGGAGCCGCCAGCTCTTGAGGGATGCCATGGCCTGCTCGACGAGGGCGCGGATCTTCGCGTGCGAGCGGTTCACCGCCTTCTGCCCTGGGGAAAGCGTCTTCCAGCGTCCCCAGTACGGGACGCGGACCGTGCCGCCGGCGCCCCGATAGCCCTTGTCGGCCCAGAAGGTGACGTCGGCCTGAGCAAGGGCATGGATGATGCCGTGTTCGCGGGCCGCGCGGACGTCGTGGACGGCTCCGGGCAGGGCCGGCGAGACCCACAGCAGCCGGCCGAACGCATCGGTGAGGACCTGCACGTTCATGCCGTGTTTCTTATGTTTCCCGGAGTAGAAGGGCCGGTCCGCGGCGATGCGGTCGATCGGCAGCAGCGTCCCGTCCAGGAGGACGAACGCCCTCGTCGACGCGGTGCGGACGGCATCGGCCAAGGTGGGTGCGAGGGCGGCCAGGAGGTCGACGGCCTCGGTGACGTAGCGGTATGCGGTCGTGGTCCCGATGCCGAATCCGGCGGCGAGCTGGGAGTAGGTGTGCCCCATGCGCAGGTGGACGAGTGCGAGGAGGGCCTGGCGGCCTGCGCTGAGCCTTCGCCAGCGGGAGCTGATCGCATGGCGGTGCCCCCGCAGATGGTCGGCGAGGAAGCGGAGGGTGGAGCTGGAGACGTCCGCGCCGGACGGGTAGACAAGCATGCGAAGCCTCTGGTGGACGCGTTTCTCTTGGTCGAAAACTCATCTACCAGGGGCTTCGCCTGGCTGTCAGCTCAACCAGCGGGCTTGCCACACAGGTTGGGCAATGCCATTCGCTGGCACACTGGTTACCGTGTCCAACTCCTACGCGCAGCCCATCCTGAGAACAGCGGACCTCTCCGAGGGGTTGTGCACCGTCGAGAGGTTGCTTGGAATCGCTGACCTGGGAGACCTTGAAGTCGATTTCGATGTGCGGATCTCCTCGACTCGCTCGCTTTCGGCGGTGCTGGCCGTGTTGCCGGATGCCGAGTGGTGGGCGGAAGGGGGGAGAAGCGGATCGTCGGAGCGTAGGGATGATCCATCCGCCTTCTTGCCCATCCGGCTGCGAGGCTGGGCTGGGGCACCGGAGACGGTGAAGCCATTTCTCCAGGCCGTTGGCGACAGCCCAGCGACGGTGCGATGGGACTTCAACGCCTGGCCCGAGGCTCCCGAGGTAGGTCTGGGAGTGGGCGGTACCCGCGGAGCATTCGTCACACTGTGTGTCCATGCCCGAGACCTCGACCTCGAGGAGCCTGCGGCCGACTGCACCGTTTTCGTCCACGTCAAGCAGGTCGAGGCCGAACGTGCACCGTGGCTGGCAGCCCAAGTCGGGTTGCGGGTGATCGGCGACTTGGTGATGGCGCCGTACTGAGTGGGCGGTTCGTGAGTTGATGTCCGTTCCGGACTTGGTTACCGCTTCTTGCTGAAGGTGCCGGGCTCGGCCTCGGTGAGGATTCCTAGTGTGACCAGGCGTTTCATCTTGGCGCGGGTGCGTTCGACGTGTTTTGGCAGCAGCTCGAAGTCGAGGGCCTGACAGATGTCTCGAGCCCTCAGCGGGCCGGTGGTGTCGTTGAAGACGGCGAGGATGCGCGGGTAGTCCGGGTGCTCGGGCAGCTCCAGACTTCCTGCTGGGGCGACCGTCTGGGCCGGGATCCGGTCGGCGAGGCCGGTGATGGTCGTGCGGGTGATGGCGAGGTGTTCCAGACGTAGTTCGGCCTCACGGAGCTGGGTCTGCAGGACGTCGATCTGGGTGCGGAGATCGTCGGCCAGGGCCCGGGCGGCGTCTTCCTGAAGGTCGAGTGCCTAGAGGAGAGGGTTCAGGTTCACGCGCCGGCTACCCGCGGCTCGCGCCAGGTGAGCGTGTTCATGTCGGTGAGCCGTCGGGCCATAACGTGGGTCATGGCCCAGTAGACGCGTGAGGCGGAGGAGGCCGGGCGGTGTTCGTAGTCGCGGACCAGCCGCCGGTGCAGTATCAAGATCCCGAACGTCTGCTCCACCCGCCACCGCTTCGGCTGCGGGACGAATCCCTGCCCCTCGGGGTTCCGCTGGACGATCTCGACGTCGATGCCGAGGGCGGCCCCGTGCGTGACGACCTGGTTCTTGAAGCCCTGATCGACCAGGGCCTTGCTGACCGAGCCGCCGGCCGCGACGGCGACCTGGTCGAGCAGAGTGATGCCGGCGGCGTTGTCGTGGACGCTCGCGGCCAGCACGGTGACGGCGATGACCAGGCCGAGGACGTCCACGGCCAGGCCCCGCTTGCGGCCCGGTACCCGTTTCGCGGCGTCTTTGCCAGTCGTGGCCGCGGGGACCCCGGTGGCCGCCCGGACACTCTGGGTGTCCAGGATCACCAGGGTCGGGTCCTCTAATCGCCGGTTCCTCTCCCGCACCTGGCAGCGCAGGAGTTCATGGATCTGCTGGTCGGTACCGTCGTCCCGCCAGGCGGCGAAGTAGTAGTACGTCGCGCTCTTCGGCGGCAGGTCGTTCGGCAGGAGAGCCCACTGGCAGCCGGTCCGGGACTGGTAGAGGATCGAGTTCACGATCTCCCGCATCGAGTAACGGCCCTGATGGCCGCTGACGGAACGATGCCGGTTCTTCCAGGCCGTGAGCACCGGCTCGATCAACGCCCACTGCCCGTCCGTCAAGTCGCTCTGGTACGGCTTGCGTTCACTCACCCCACCGATCCCAGCAGGCCACCGGCATCGGACCGGCACGTTCCGACTTCACCCACACCATCAGGTGACACCAGACCACTCATAAACTCACAAACCGCCCACTGATTCCACCCCGTGCCTGGGGGACCCGATTTTGTAGATGAGAAATGACTCCACCTGGCGGGCCCGCTGCGACGGATTGAGCCCGTGCCGGGGGCAGAGCCTGTTTCTGAACTCTGGGACTCGCGAGCGCATCCCGTCCGCAGGTGATGCGTTGGACAAGCCATGGGATGAAATCAGCGGGGTCGGCTGAGGTGCGGGCGTGTGTGCGGCTGTCGGCGAGGTTGACCACAGCGGGCGGCGGTCCGGAGCGGCGTGGTGGGGCTGAGCCGGTCGCGGCGCGAACAATGCATCGAAGGCGACGGCCCGGCCGCTGGGCAGTGCAGCCGGATCCCCCCTCGGGTGTCCGGGCTGTGCAGCACAATGAGTTGCATGACAAGACTTCGCATCGCGCTCGCCAACCTCGAAATTCCCGAGAATCCAGAAGACTCCGTGGTGCGAGCCGAGCGCGCGGTCAGAGCCGCTGCTGCTGCCGACGCGCGTATCGTGTGCTTCCCGGAAGCGTACGTGCCGGGCTACCCATGGCCGCCGCAATCGCGTAAGGCCGTGAGCGCCGACTTCTTAGAAGCTGCGCACGAGCGCATCGCCCAGGCCGCGCGGGAGAGCCACATCTATGTGGTGCTCGGTACAGAGCGGTATGTTTCCGACAAGCCACGTCTGACCGCGCTCGTACTTCGACCCGACGGCGATCGAGCGGGTTATCAGGACAAGGTGCAGCTCGACCCTGCAGAAGATTCCACATACGAGGCGGGCAGCGATCGCCGGATATTCGAAGTCGACGGCTTCCGCTTCGGCATTGTGATTTGCCACGAGGGCTTTCGCTATCCGGAGACGGTACGCTGGGCCGTTTGCAACGGCGCCCAGTTGGTGTTCCACCCGCACTATAGCGAAGCAGAGCCCGGCGCGTTTCAGCCAACTGAGTTCGCCGACCCGAGAAACTCCTTCCACGAGAAGGCATTTCTGTGTCGCGCCGCCGAGAACAATTGCTACGTCGCCGCCGTCAACTGCGCGAGCCCGGGATCGCCCACGACGTCCGCCGTAGTGCGGCCGGACGGCATGCTGCTTAGCCATCAGCCTTACGGAAAGCCCGGGTTGTTGGTCTGCGACATCGATCCCGCCGAAGCCACGCCACTGCTCGCGCAACGCCTGAAAACCTGTTCTTGAGTTGTCGAGCAGGGTTCGAGTCGTTCGACCTTGCCGTTTGACTGGGGTCGGTGCCGCACGGCCCACAGATATGGACACCTCGATAACGGGGGCCTCCAAGACAGCTGACCCAGCCTGACGGGGAACGACCTACAAAGCGCCAAAACGTCCCTGATCAGAGGCACTCGTGAACACCCGGGCGGGCGTGTCAACGCCTCATCGGCCGGGCAAAGGGAGCCGACGTGCCCGGCCCCGTAGGACGGCGCCGTCCGGCCGCGTTGGCGAAGGCCGCGAAGTCCTTGGCGAGTTCGCGGTTCTCCTTCAGGTCGTTGCCGTCCTGCTTCCAGTCCAGGTCGTCGCTCTCGCCGAGCTGCACGTCGACGGCCTGCTGGAGCATGGCGGCGGTGACGCGACCGGGCAGGGCACCGACGGAGCGGTGAAGCGACGTGTAGGCCATATCCGAACCCTATGGCTGTGCCCGGCCGCTCGGCGGGGCACAGCCAGGTTCGGCGTCGGAGCCCCTGTCAGCGGGTGAGCCACAACGAGGCTGCTCCGGCGATCGTCGTGAGGGGGGTGTGTCAATTTAACGGCCCTGTCTCACATTCGGTGGTGACGGAGAGTCGTGAGGGTCGTTGAAATTCGCGTGACGGATGTCAACGAGCTTGTGCAGACGGTGTTTTCGGGTCTGTTCCCGCTGGCCATAGACGACGTGGTCGACGAGGGTGAGCGGATCGTGGTTCGCGCGCGGACGCCGCAGGACATGGCGCCGTGTCCGGTGTGCGGGGTGCCGTCGGGGCGGGTGCACGGCTATCACTGGCGGACTGTGGCTGACGTGCCGGTCGACGGGCGCCGGGTGGTGGTCCGTGTGCGGGTGCGGCGCCTGGTGTGCCCCACCCGCGGCTGCCGCCACACCTTCCGCGAGCAGGTGCCCGGAGTCCTGGACCGATACCAGCGACGCACCACCCGCCTGACCAGGCAAGTCAAGGCCGTAGTCAAGGAGTTAGCGGGCCGGGCAGGAGCACGCTTGCTGGCGATACTCGCGGCAGGCGTCTCGCGTCACACGGCTCTGCGCACCCTGTTGCGCATCCCGCTGCCCGCAGGACGGACGCCCCGAGTGATAGGCGTCGACGACTTCGCTCTGCGTCGGCGGCACCGCTACGCCACCGTGATCATCGATGCCGAGACGCATGAGCGGATCGACGTGCTGCCCGACCGCACGGCCGACACCCTGGAGGCATGGCTACGCGAAAATCCGGCCGTTGAAGTCGTGTGCCGCGACGGCTCTGCGACCTACGCCGAGGCCATCCGTCGCGCTCTGCCCGGCGCGACGCAGGTCGGTGATCGCTGGCATCTGTGGCACAACCTGTGCGAAGCCGCACTGAGCGAGGTGAAAGCGCACAGCACCTGTTGGGCCACCGTCCTGGACGCACCCCTCTACGACGGCCCCCGTGCACAGACCACCCTGGAACGCTGGCACCAGATCCACGACCTGCTCGACCAGGGCGTGGGCCTGCTCGAATGCGCCCGCCGTCTGCAGCTGGCCCTGAATACCGTCAAACGCTACGCCCGCGCCGATCGGCCCGAGCGGATGCTCCGCGTCCCCAAATACCGTGCGAGCCTTGTCGACCCCTACCGCGAGCACCTGCGCAAACGCCGCACCGAAGACCCCGCCGTCCCGGTCAAGCACCTCTTCGAAGAGATCAAAGACCAAGGGTTCACCGGCTGCCTCAACCTCTTGCACAAGTACATCAACCAAGGTCGCGCGGACGCCGACCGCAGCCACATCTCCCCGCGCAGACTCGCCCGCATGCTCCTCACTATGCCCGACAACCTCAAGGCGGAACATCAGCACCTACTGGACCGGCTCGTCGCGGCCTGCCCCGAGATGACCCAACTCGCCGTCTGCATCAGGGACTTCGCCCAGCTCCTGAAGCCTCAACCAGACAATGCCGACGCGCTCGAGCTCTGGATCACCCAGGTCCGCACTGCCGATCTGCCGCACCTGCATGCCTTCACCCGAGGTTTAGAACGAGACCTCGACGCCGTGATCGCCGCGTTCACACTTCGGTACAGCAACGGCCCCACCGAGGGCGTCAACACCAAGACCAAGCGGATCGCGCGCCAGATGCACGGACGAGCAGGCTTCACCCTCCTCCGCCACCGCATCCTCCTCGGATAGCGACACCCTCCGTCACCACCGAATGTGAGACAGGGCCGTTAGATTTACACTCCCGACGGAGCCGGACTCACCCCTGCACCGACTGTTCGCGCTGGTCTCCTACCCGGACGGCGCAGACCCGGCCGAGGTCGTGCGCACGTTCCTGGCCAGCCCGGAGCAGGCTGCCGACATGCAGGGCTTCGACCTGTCCGACCTGGTCGGCGTCGAGGAACTCCTCCTCGTACCCCGCCTCGACGTGGCACCCAGCCTCGTCCCTGGAAGCTAGACATCCACGACCGACCTGCCCCGGTCACAGGCCACACGCCCTGCGACCACGCGTCCTCGGCCGCGTGGTCGTCCGCCGGCGACGCCAGGGGGCCGCACTGTGACCGGAGGTCCTATTCCGGCCGTTGGGGGACGAATGCCACCCCCATCGCCTGGTCCAGGATCTCCGGCAGCGATCGTGGCTGATCGTTTGCGGTCCACGCGGCCAGTGCGGCCTCGACGCAGCCCAGAGCCGCGGCGATCACGGCGTCGGCGCGCGGGTCGGCGGCGTCGGCCGGGTCGGCCCCCAGGCGGCGGGCGATCTCGGGGCGCAGGAGTTCGTGCCAGCGGGCGTTCTTCTCGCGGTGCCGGGCCGCCAGCGCCGGCGTGTTCACCATCAGGCGGGTCAGGCGCCGAGTGCGCTCGTCATGGCCCTCGTACTGGTCGATCATCGGATTCAGCGCGTGCCGGATCGCGACCCAGGGTGCTTCGTCGGCCGGGCGGGCGGCGAGCGCGTCCCGCAGGTACTCGGGGGCGTCGGCCGTGGGGCCGAAGAGGGCCTCCTCCTTGGAGTGGAAGCACCGGAAGAACGTGCTGCGCGAGATCTCGGCGGCCGCGCAGATGTCGTCGATCGTCGTCTCTTCGTAGCCGTGTTCGAGGACCAGGTCCTGGACGGTCACGGCCACCTCGGCACGCATGGCCTGGCGTGCTCGCGCGCGTGCGCCGCCTGCGGTTCGGTCCGGGGTCATCACTTCAAGGTACTACAGGCCATTATTGGTACTGTGTCTCACTAATGGGACTCAGTACCTCTCCAGGAGGAGTGACAAGCGATGAGTGACACCAAGGTGGTCGTCGTCACGGGCGCGAGCGACGGCATCGGGGCGGCAGCCGCGCGGAAGCTGCACGCGGACGGGCACACGGTCGTTGTCGTGGGCCGCTCCGCCGAGAAGACCCGCACCGTCGCCGCCGAAATCGGGGCCGACCGTTTCGTCGCCGACTTCACCCGCCTCGACGACGTCGAGCGTCTCGCTGCCGAACTGCGCGCCGCATACCCGCGGATCGACGTGCTCGCCAACAACGCCGGAGGGGTGTTCGGCACCCGGACCAAGACCGTGGACGGCTTCGAGAAGACCTTCCAGGTCAACCACCTCGCGCCGTACCTGCTTACGCGGCTGCTCCTGGACGTCCTCACCGCCTCACGGGCGTCGGTGCTCCAGACCTCCAGCACGGTGCGGTTCGCCAAGGAGATCCACCTGGACGACCTGGACCACGACCGCGCCTACGACCCGGTCCAGGCGTACGGTGCGTCGAAACTGGAGAACATCCTCTTCACGACCGAACTCCACCGGCGCCACCACGCCGACGGCCTTTCGGCGGCCTGCTTCTACCCGGGCAACGTCCGGACGAACTTCGCCTCCGACACCACCAGCGCGATCATGCGCACGGTCCGCTTCCTCGGTACCAAACCGGTCATACGGAACGTCCTGCTGGCCACGCCCGAGCGGGGCGCGGACCAGATCGTGTGGCTCGCCGAGGGCACACCGGGCACGGACTGGCGGTCAGGTGCTTACTACTACAAGCGCGAGGACGTGCCGCCCAAGAACCCGCAGGCCCTCGACGCCGACTTCGCCCGCAGACTGTGGGAACGTTCCGAGGAACTCCTTGCCGGGCGACTGCCCGCATCAGCCTGACAGGCACCGCGAAGGTGACGCGCAGTTCCTCTGGCTCCAGCGCGAGACTCCAGGCCAAGCCCGAGAGAACCTCGCGGCCGTGGAGCTGCCGGGCTTCGCCGCGCTCGAAGCCGAGGCACGCTGACTGCCATCGGATGCGTGGGTGCTGCCGCAGCGGGCGTCGCCCACCAGCTCCACCGGAATCCCTGAAACTCGAATCCCGCCCATGCCACACCTTCCACCTACGCATCGGCTCCACGCCCTGATCTCGGTCGGCGTCGAAACCGACGGCCGCCGCGAGATCCTCGGCCTGGACGTGGCCACCGCCGAGGACGGCGCCGGGCAGGCTGGTCTTCCTGCGCTCACTGATCGCCAATGGCCTGTCCGGCGTCCAACTGGTTATCTCCGACGCGCGCATGGGCCTGGTCGACACGGGTCGGAACCCGCACCCCATTTCCCTGGACGCAACCGCCGTGCGACACCGAGAGACGATCTGTGAACCGGCGTTGATGATTGAAGCCACCCCTGAGCGCCGCACCATTGAATGGTGCACGTTCCGAATATGAGCCCTTCACCAGCGAAACCGAGCGGGTCGGCTGGTCTCGGTCAGGCTGCCGAGGCGGTCAGGACGGCCTTGGCAGCCTGCCGGAGATTCCTGATCATCGGGTTCGGGTCGCCCTTGCGGCTGACCAGGACGACCGGGCTGGGGGGAACGCCCTCGATGGGGATGGTGACGAGGTTGGGACGGAGTGAGCTACGCCGATCGCCGACCGGTAGCACGGCGATCGCCCTGCCGCTTGCGACGAGTTCGAGCTTGTCCTCGTAGCTCTCGATCGGTGGCACGCGGGCCCCGAGGATCCGGTAGGAAGTCCAGTCCGCGGTCTCGAACGCGCACGGCGCCGCCTCCTCGCCGGCCAATTCTTCCGCGATCACCGACGCGCGGTCGGCCAAGGGATGGCCGAGCGGGACCACGAGCATCCGGGGCTCCTCGTACAGCGCCGTGGTGAACACGTCGTCGGCGACGAGCGGCAACGGGGCCCGCGCGATCAGGGCGTCGACGCGCTTGTCGGACAGTGCCCCGACGTCGCGGCAGTTCAGATGCCGGGTGGCGATCTCGGCGTTGGGGTAACGGCGGCGCAGTTCCCGCACGGCGGCAGTGATCACCAGGTCTTCGACGTAGCCGATGACGATGCGTTCGGTCCGGGCTTGTTCACGCACGGCCAGCTCGGCCTGGCAGGCGGCCTGCAGCAGGGCTTGGGCTCGGGGGAGGAATGTCTGGCCGGCCGGAGTGAGCCGGGTGCCCTGGGGGGTGCGGTCCAGCAGTCATGTGCCGAGATATTTCTCGAGCCGTTGGATCTGACGGCTCAGCGCCGGCTGGGCCACGTGCAGGTCGGCGGCGGCCCGGCCGAAGTTGCGGCAGCGGCGGAGGGCAGCCCTGAGCAAGAATCGGTGCATGCCCCTCTCTGGCCGGCTTGCTGCTGCCGATGAGATACACGCCTACCTCATCCGGCAGTTGAACCTCGCGCTACGCCGCCCCGGCATGTTCGGGAACGAGTCCGCTCTGCGGACGCTGCTGGACCACCTCCTGTTCGTAGAGGAGCGGGCCTTGACCCTTGATCCTGGACACACGAGACACTGGATCCTGAGGATCTGAGAACGGACATCTCGTGGTCATGAAGAACTATCCGCCGCAGTTCAAAGCGGACGCGGTCGCGCTGTACCAGTCGCGGCCCGAGGCGACGATCCGGCAGGTTGCTGCCGATCTGGGTATCAACCCCGAGACCTTGCGGAACTGGGTTCGGGTAGCCGGCGCGAGCCGGCCGCGGGGACGCCGGACGGAGGTGGCGACCGAGCCGCCGACGCCATTGGAGGCGGAGAACGCCGCTCTGCGCCAGAAGGTCCGCGAGCTGGAGGAGGAACGCGAGATGCTGCGCAAGGCGGCGAAGTATTTCGCCGGGGAGACGCGCTGGTGAGGAGCCGTCAACTAACTACTGGCGGATTCGGGCTTGCTGAGGTTGATGGTGTGGTAAGTCGGCATCTGTGCGGATTTTGGAAGCAACACTGGCAGTACTGGACGTGAAGTTCGCCGAGATCCTGCCGCACTTGGACGAGCGGCAGCGCCGCCTCTATTTGGCATCCGAGGCTGCCGCGCTCGGGCACGGCGGGATCACGGCAGTGGCCAGACTGGCGGAGGTGTCGGAGTCGACCATCGCGCGGGGCCGCGACGAACTCGCGACCGGGACACCGGTACTGGGGCGGGTGCGCCGCTCCGGCGGCGGACGCAAGTCGGCCGCTGAACGTGATCCCGGTCTGGTGCCGGCACTCGCGGCCCTGATCGAGCCACGGGAGGTCGGCGACCCGGTCTCCCCGCTGCGCTGGACCACTGCCTCGCTGCGCGACCTGGCCCGGGAGCTGGCCGCGGCAGGCCATCCGATCAGCGCCCCGGCCGTGGGCAACCTGCTGCATTCGATGGGCTTCAGCCTCCAGGGCATGGCCAAGACCCGTGCCGGTAGTCAAGTCCCGGACCGTGACGCCCAGTTCCGGCACATCAACGCCACGGCCGAGCGGTTCCTGTCCCAGGGACTGCCGATGGTGAGCGTGGATGCGAAGAAGAAGGAGCCCATCGGCGACTTCGCCCGCGCGGGCCGCACCTACCGCCCAAAGGGAGCGCCGATCACGGCTCCGGACCACGACTTCGTGGACCCCGACACCCCGGTCGCCATTCCGTACGGCATCTACGACCTGGGACAGGACACCGGCTGGGTGAACGTCGGCACCGACCGCAACACCGCCGCCTTCGCGGTGGAGTCCCTCCGCCGCTGGTGGAACCAGCAGGGCCGGCAGGACTATCCCGACGCAACCCGGCTGCTGGTCACCGCAGACTCAGGAGGGGCGAACTCCGCAGGCTCCCACCTGTTCAAGATGGACCTGGCCGCCTTCGCCGACGAGTGCGGACTGACCATCACCGTCCTGCACTTTCCACCGGGAACATCAAAGTGGAACAAGGTGGAGCACCGTCTGTTCTCCCGCATCACCCACAGCCTGCGCGGACGGCCCCTGACCAGCTACGAGATACTGCTCCAGAGCATCTCGGCCACCCGCACCCGCACCGGCCTGACCGTCAGTGCCGTCCTTGACGAGAACGACTACCCCACCGGGCGCACGCTCACCAAGGACGAGCGCAAGGCCGTCCTGCAGCGCGTCCAGCGCGACGACTTTCACGGTGAGTGGAACTACACCATCGCTCCATACGACCCCCAGCAGGCACCGTCTGCTGAGCCGGACGGGGCGAAGGCACCGCCGATCCCGGCCGAGGCCACCCACCTGCTCACGCACCCCGCTCTGACCGGCATGTCCCGCGAGCTGTTCGACCGGCTCGTGGAGGAACTCGAACCCTGCCGCCGGGTCCTGGCCGAGGCGGAGCGGGAGAAGAGGAAGGGCCTCAACCGGCGTGGATACAACCCCGGGTTCGGTTTCCTCGACCACCGCCATCGCGTCCTGGCCGCCGTCTTGAGCCGTCGCAACACCGTCACCCTCACCCTGACGGCCCGACTGCTCGGCCGGGACCGCAACACCCTGAGTTATCACGCTCACCGGACCATGCCCCTGCTGGCCTTCGCCGCGGCCCCCGACATCACCGCGGCCATCATCCAGCTGTGCGTTCTCATCTGTGTTGCGGTAGAGAGATGGCTTTGACCTGCGATGCTGCAAGTTACTGAGATACGCTCCGGGAGCTTTGTTGAGGCCGATCAGGGCTTTGACCTGTAGTACCGCAAGTCTGATGAGAAACCAGTAGTTGTGTTGAGAATCCTGGTAGCGGCAAGCGGGGTGGCTGACCGGCTACCGTCGGCAGCGTGACAGCGCACGCCGTATCCGGCTCTCCGGTCCCCGCCCGACTGACACCGCTCATGGCCGCCTACCAGGAGTTGGACCTGTGCGCGCCGGGCCAGGAGACGGCGCGCGGGCGGCGGTTCAACGCGTTCCTGGCCGAGGTGCTGCGCTGGGGCGGCCTGCGGGACGTGGTCAGCGACCAGCGCGGGCTGGAAGGCCGGGATGAGACCGATGTGTCGTTCATGCTCGGCTACACCCCCTACATCCTCGAGGCCAAGTGGCAGCATGCACCGGTCGATGCCGGCGCGCGGTCGAAGATCAAGGAGAGGCTGGAGGGGCGGCCGCCGTGTGTCCGTCCCGTTCTGGTGTCCATGTCCGGCTTCACCGAAGCGGTGCGCAAGTGGGCGGACTTCCATGCGGGTGTGGTGTTGCTGGATCGCTCGAATGTCGAGGCCATGGTGTCCGGGCTGATCAGCGCAGAGGTTCTCTTCTACCGGCATCTGGCCGTCACCAGCCGACGTGGCGGTTCGTACGTGCCGTTGGCGGACCTGCTGCCAGAACCGGAGGTGGGGCCGCCGCCGTCATTCCTGCAGTCCCCGGCGCACGGCATCGACGGATTCCCCGCGATCCCCGAGCCGGGCGTCACGGTCACACATGTGCTGACCGCCGACGGTGCCTGGGCGGAAGGCGAGATCAGCGGCCTCGCGTACACCGGCGGTAGGGGACTGCTGTGGACGACGATGTCCGGCATGCTGTGCGTCGAGCCGGCAACGGGCCGCAGCTCTTGGACTGCGGGTCCCGCCTTCTGTAAGGGGCCGGCCCTCGTGACGCCTGACAGTGGCATCCTCCTGCACAGTGAAGAGGCGGTCCTGCGGATGACGGGCAATCACGTGCACGTGGTGGGCGGCGGGTTGAAGGGCCATGGTCGGCTGATGCCCGGCCCGAACGGCACCGCCTGGGCGTTCACCACCCAAGGGCCGCGGACCGCGCAAGGGTTTGGCGGGCACACGCTGACCCGGCTGGGCGACACGCTCGCCGACAGCACCTCCTACGAGGTCGACTTCGCCGGGGGAGTCCACGAGGCCGCACTGACCCGGTCCGGCACCCTCTTCCTGGCGGGCGGCGGGCGTGACGTCACGACCCGCCTTGAGGAGGGTCTGCACTGCCCCAGCGACCGGTGGGCCAACTCCGCCCCGCTCACCCCGCAAACAGCCCTGGCCGTCGGCGAGCACACCATCCTGCTTGCCGGCCCGACCGGGCAGGGCATGGAGAAGTCCCTTGTCGCCGTCGATACCCGTACCCACCGCTCGACACTGCTGCTGCGGTTGCCGAACACCACCTACATCACCGGCCTGGCCGCCGCAGGTGAGGACACCGTTTACCTGCTCACCGACATCCGCGGCAACGGCCAGGCCCCGCGCCCCCACCTGCTGCACGTCACCATCCCGGCCTCCGCCCGCCCGTAAGCCGTCGCGCACTGCCCTCGCATGGAGAGCCGGTGGCGGCCGCTCGGGCACTGGGGCCCAGGATGTGCGAGCACGGTGCCATCCTTGTGCCGTGATCACGCCCGACCAGCTGCGCAAGCACTCCAAGAAACTCGTCCTGGACCCGACCGCGACGCAGTTCCTCACCCAGGCCGAGCATGAATGGCCTGCCGCGTCCGCCCGGTGGGCCGCCCACACAGTCGAGAAACTCCTGGCCGCTTGCCCGCCGCCCACCACCCTGGAGCCCGTGGAAGCGGGGGAGTACTTCACCCTCCTGCGCCAGACCCTCGAGCAGGACCTGCGCGCTGTGGCCCAGTCCTACCCGGCCGTCCAGTGGCTGTGGTACCTGCGCCGCCTGCCCGACCTCTTCGAGGGCGAGCTGCCCACCACCGGCCCCTACGACCGCGGTCTGATGGAGCTGATGGCCACCACCAGCACCAAGCCCTGTTCCGCTCTGCCCCACAGCGGCGGGCAGATCGCTTTTCCCGTCACCGATGGGGTGGTCCGTCGCGTGCTGCGCCTGGCCATGACCACCATCGTCCTCAGCGACATCCACTCCCGACTGCGCCGGGCCGGCAAAGGGATCGCCTTTCAGCCGCAGCCCGGCCACCACCTGCCGGTCAACGTGCCCACCGCGCATCTCGAGGAGGCCATCGCCCTGTACGACCAGCGTGTGGCCGCCTTCGGCGCCGGGCTGCTCGGCGCTGGCACTCAGGTCTTGTCCGAGGACCATCACGAGGACGATCCACTGCCCATCATCGCCGTGGCCCCCCTTCCCACCTGGCAGGGGCTGCCGTCCTGGCAGGGCACCCCCGACGACGGCACTCCCGTCGTCGTGTGGGGCCGCTTCGCCCCACGCGGCCTGTCCCTGGGACAACTACGCAATCTGTTGACCCTCAGTAACCCTCACGCTGCCTGGTGGCAGCCCCAACTGCCAGCCCTCGTAGCGCTGTTGCAAGCTCTCAGCCTCTACCTCCTTCACCACACCCGTCATGGCTGGCTCAGCCTGACCCGCTACGGCTACGTCACTTTGGGCCGCGACCTGCTCACCGGCTACCTCGCCCATGTACTGCCCATGCTGCGCAGCGAACTGGACACCTGGTTCCCCGACCACCATCTGACCGAGCCCGACACCGTCCTGACACTGCTGGACGAGCTGCCGATGACCACATGGCCGCTCACCCCACCCCCCGTGCTGCACCACGCCGGCCCCGACATCGTCGTCGACCTCGATGCCGCCACCCGCCACCTGCTCGCCCTGTGCACCATCGCCCCCGAGGGACAGGGCCCGCTGGTCAACATCCGGGCCGAGCACTTCGAGCAGACCGTGCAGAGCCTCATCGACCGCTCGCCCTGGAGACCCTCACCCCACGCCCCCCGCCGCGGCCTCCAGCCGCGCCCGCACGGCCAGAACGTCCTCACCGACTTTGACGCCGTCGGCGAGGACGGCGACACCCTGCTGCTCGTCTCGTGCAAGAGCCGCCCCTACACCGGCCTCTACGACGCCGGCGATTTCCGTACCGTCCGCAACAGCGCCAGCCTCATCGAGCAGTCCGTCGCCAAGTGGCAGCAGGTCACCCACACCCTCACCGAGCAGCCTCAGGGCACCAACTACGACCTGACCCGCTACCAGCGCATCCTGGGTGTGGTGTGCCTGCCCCACACCCCCTACACCCCACTGGGCGATGCCACACAGATCATCGACACCCGCCCGGGCGGACAGACCCTGCGCAGGGCCTGCGGCTACAACGAACTGGCCGCGTGGCTGAACGCCCCAGCTGCCGACTGAGGCATCCACCAGCAACACAGCCGACCCGGCGCGGCCGGAGCATCGCGGCCCACAGCCACAGCCGGGCTCGCGGGCGGCCGCCGACCAGGCACCCGCCCCCCACCGGGGCGAGCCCGTGCCCGCATGCGACGGCGCAGACCACGCGGCACGCGGCGGGCCATCGACCGAGGCGAGGCCGCCACACAGGACTCCTGCCACGACGACCCGGATCCCGCACCAGAGCCTTTGATCACCAGTCGAGGTCGTCGAACAGGCTCCGGCGGGTCGCCGCGTCCTCCTCGCCGGCTGTCTGCACGTTCACTGTGGTGGCGGTGCTGCGGTCCCAGTTCTCGTCGGCGGCACTGGGCGGAAGGTCCTGGCGGCCTTCGTGGTAGAGGTCCGACGTGTAGTCGAACTCGCCTGCCGCCTCGTCGTCCTCGCGCTCCTCAAAGGCCCGGCGATACCAGAGCAGAGCATCCTCTACCGGATCGTCGTCATCGCCGGTCGCACCAGCCAACCAGTCGTCGAGCAACTCATCGCGGCGCGCGAAGAGTTCGCCACGCACGTGGGCGAACAGGCGGTCACGGTCCTTACCGGTGAGGAGGATGTGCCACGCCTTCTTCTGCCAGTCCTCGTCTTCGATCCAGGAGGCATCGGGGGCGGAGACGGCCAGCTTCATCATGTGAGAGATGGCCTGCTGCCGTGCCTGTTCGGGCAGCAAGCCCGCTTGGTGCAGCCGCGCCAGTACCGGCGGGCGGGGGTCGTAGCAGGCAGGAGAGCCGAACTGCACGAGCATGTTCAAGAGTTGCGGATCTGCACAGACGTATGCGCGCAGGAAACCCTGGCTGCTGTTCTTCCCCAGGTAGGCCAGGACACTCTGCTCCCGGTCATGGCGCTGCTGCCACGACTCGAAGCGTCCGGGTGGCTGACGCCGCGCGGCCAGTCGTTGAGCCGTCGCGTGATAGAGCGGGGGAGGGATGCGCAGCAGGGTGCCCTGACGCTGCCTGCTGCTCGGCTCAAGACAGTCCGTGCGCGACAGCAGGGCCTGATCGCTCATGCCCATGAGGACTACGGGCAGGAGGTGGGGCTGCGTGGTCAGCCAGGAGGCGAAACCCTCCCGCAGCGTGGGGTGATGGAACGTCCAGTACGTCTGCCCGTCGACCGAGGTGTTCAGACGCAAGAAGGTGCCGCTCAGCGTGACCAGAGCCCTGCCGACGCCACCTGGAGTGGACCCGGCGCGCTCGACGATGTCGCGGTCGCCCGCATCGAAGACGAAGGGGCTGGGCAGGCCAGGCAGTGCTCCGTCCCGGCGCGTTGCGTAGGTGAGCGCGAGTGCCGCGTGAGCGTTGGCATCCAACTGGTCATAGACATCCCGGAGCAGCTGAGGGGACTCGACCATGAAGTCCGTGATGCCCTGCCGGGTCAGAGACAGACTGGAAGTGAACGCCTGCAGCCCCAGGCGGCGTGCGGCCTCGGGGCGGAAGGGGGCGGCGTCAGCGGCTGCTTCCAGGTGCGGCTTCATCCGGGCGCGCACCTCTTGGGGCTGGTCGCCGGCGGTGAGGTGGTTGTACAGGATCTGCTGGCGCTCCGCGCGCGTGAGATCGGCGACGTCGACGGTGACGTGCTGCTCATGCAGCAGCGGATAGGCATACGGCTTCAGCAGCGGCCGGGCCTCGTTGTAGATGTAGCTGCGGGAGGTCAGCACCACCCGGGCGCCGTTCTTGACCGCGCTCATCACGTGCGGCAGGTCGCGTGCCCAGGCGTGGGTGAGGTGATCCTCGTGGCGGACCGCGCCGAAGGCGTCGTCGAGCCAGAACAGCTGTTCCTTCTCGTGTGGGTTCCACCGCTGCACGAGCTCTTCGGAGGTGCGTGCCTTGATGGCCGCGCAGCCCCAGTTGTCGGCCGCGCTGATGGCCAGCATCAGTGCGATGACGGATTTGCCGACGGCCGGGTCACCCAGCAGCAGCACGAAGCCGTGATCCCGCAGTGCGCGGGCCGCCTTGCGGTACGCGCCGGTGACCACGAACGTGGCCACCTGCTCGGGCGCGGACGCCATGAGCACCGAGGCCTGGGTGTAGGCGCGTTCGTCGAGGATCTGCGACAGATCCCCCAGCCCGTAGACGCGGGGGACGAACATCCGCAGCCCGCGGTGCGTGGCGATCATGTCACTGAGCCACTGCCCGTCCCACACCAGCGGATGCGCCACCCCGCACGCGCGCAGCCGCCGGCGGATCTCCTCCTCGGAGGCGCCAGTGACCCGGGCGTTGGTCAGCAGCACATAGGTGCCGCACATCCCCCGTTCCACCAGCGCGGCGGCCTTGGTGAACTCGTCCTCCAGCTCGGACGGGGCGAGCGTGGCGCCGGCCTTCTTGGTGTGCTTGCACTGCAGCACGAACGGCCCCGGCGGCACACTCTGCACCCCGTCCGGCTCGGCCGGCGGCTGCCAGATGCCGTAGAACGCGCCGTCCCGGCCCCCGTCGTTGGAGTCGGCGAACGCTTGCACCGACTGCCCCCACACCTCCCGCAGCACGGCCGCACACAGGTCCTGAAAGGCCCGCCATCCCAGTGTGTGCAGTGCGAAACGGGGCGAGCCGGCAGCGACCACCTCGCCCCTCACACGCCGTCCTCGCCGTCGTCGGGATCAGGCAGCGCGGCCATGGCCTCCCACATGGCCTCGTCGTCGTAGTCCGGCATGACCAGGTCCGGGGTCAGGCTGTCGCTGTCGGGGTCCAGTTCCTCGGACTGGGCCAGCACCTCAACCAGGAACCCTCGGGCGGCCTTCAGCAGGCCGGGATCCTCCAGCCACAGCCCGAACTCCAGACTGCGGCGGGAACTTTCCGTGCCGTTGGCGCTGCCCAACCACAGCCGGTGCGGCCTGAAACCGGTGACGTCGGCCACCCCGCCCAGCGCGTCCTCGTCGTGCCACCACAACTCGCCCAGCAGCAGCATCTTGGTATGCAGGATCGGCACGAGATGGTTGTCCACCTTGCGGTAGCCCAGGGTGCGGAGCGCCGACAGCCGGAGGTCCTCCCGCGGCGAGCCGGGTCCCAGCACCGGCGCCTTGCCGTCCTGATGGAAACGCAGCTCCTCCAGCTCGGATAGAGCCTCCGCCGGGAAGCCGGCCGCGTCCTTAACGGCATCGGTCACCTTGCCCAGCTTGGCCCTGGCGCGCTTGCCCCGCGGCTGCTTGCTGACCACCACACACGCGGCCGGGAACTCGGCGATGCGCTGCAGCAACTCGGTGTCGTCCACCCACAAGAAAGCCCCGAGCATCGCCGGGCCCAGACTGCGCGAACGCCGCTGCTGCTGCAGATCACGGCGGAACGTGTCGATCCCCTCGATGAGCCCGGCCAGCACGTTCGTCCCGAACCGGGCGCGCTGTCCCCCCTGCTCCAACACCGTCTGAACGTCGAACTGATCGGAAAACGACAGACCCATATATCCCCCCTGTGACGTGTGCATTATGACGCACGGTCACCGGCTCCCGGCTCGCTTGCTGCACGGACAAGCTCCGCCGCTCAGGCGACCCCGGCAGGACCTGCCGGCCGCAGTTCGACCTGTCCTCCGGGGGGGGAGTTCCGGCAGGTCATCAGGGCGCCGGGATGCATCTGCGGATGGCGTGAAGGCCTTTGTGTGCTGGCGGGGCGTCGGCGATGAATGCGGCTGTTGCTGTTGTTGGCGGAGAGTCGAGGGTTATTGTGTGCTTTCGCTGCGCTCCGAGACCGGTCGGGTACGCGGCGGGTGGAGCGAAGATCGACTGCGGCAAAGAGGTCGCAGACGGGGGGACCGCGTGAGCGATGAGTCTTCACGGCTGTGGTCGGATGAGCCGACGCGCTTGGACCTGCTGTCTTTCGACGCCGTGGCCAAGACCGTGGTCCAGGCCGTACTCGACGACGCACTCGACCCGGTGACGGTGGGGATCTCGGGTGCCTGGGGAAGCGGCAAGACCTCGGTGCTGCGCCTGATCGAGGACGCGCTTGCCCCACAGCCCCCCGAGACAGACGCGACCATTCTCGTGATCAGCACGGATCCGTGGCGCTACGACCCTGGCGTCGGCGCCAAGGAGACCCTGATCAGCGAGGTGCTCGCCGCCGTCGCCGCCGAACTCGCCCGTAGAGAAGAACCAGGCCAGACCCCCAGCCGCACCAGGGCGCTGCTGACCAGGCTGAGACAACGGGTCGACTGGGCGAAGGCCCTGCAGGTGGCGGCCAGGACATCGCTGACCCTGCAACTGCCGTCCGCCGACGACCTCACCAGCCTGGTCAACACCGAGCCGGATAACCAGGACACCGGCGCAGCAGAACCGCTCCCTCGCGGACTTGAGGAGTTCCGCACCGAGTTCAGCACCCTGATGGAGTCTGCGGAACTCGGCCATCTCAGGCGGGTGGTCGTGCTGGTCGACGACCTCGACCGCTGCCTGCCCGACACGGTCGTGGACACACTGGAGACGATCCGGCTGTTTCTGGCTGTACCGAAGATGGCGTTCGTCGTCGCCGCTGACGAGCACCGGGTGGCCGATGCGCTGCGGGTCCGCTTCCCCGATCCCGGCAACGGACAACAAGCCAGCAGTGAGCGGTACGCCGAGGAGCCCGCCAGTCTCTACCTGCACAAGATCGTGCAGACCACGGTGCCGCTGCCCACCCTGAGCCGGTTCGACACCGAGGCGTTCCTCGTCCTGCTGCAGCTCTCCCAGCGCCTGTCCGATCAAGACCTCACCCCCTACATCGACGCCTGCGTACGCCTGCGCCGGGAGAAGGGCCTGCTGGACAACCTGGCCGCGGCCGTGAACGGCAACGACATCTCCGCCGAACTGGCCTTTGCCTCGCGGATGACTCCCATCCTCTACGAGAAGCTCCACGGCAGCCCCCGCCGCATCAAACGGTTCCTCAACGACCTGCGGGTACGGCAGTCCGTCGCCGACCATCGCGGCATCGTGCTCGAACCGGAGATCGTCGCCAAGCTCATGGTGCTGGAGAAGCTCCTGCCTGACGCGTTCACCACCGTGCTGGGCTGGCTGGCGCGCGGTGAACTGCGCTCACGCCTGACCAAACTGGAAACAGCCGCCGGCCGGCCCGCCTCCGATCCCACCACCCCCGACGCCGCCGGGCCCCCGGACGAAGAACCCGCCCCGGCGCCCGAGGAGGAGACCGAGCCGACGACCTTCGACGACGAACTCATCCGATGGGCCAAACTCCCCCCAGGCCTCGCCACCGTGGACCTGGCCCCTTATCTGTACCTGGCGGCAGCGTTCTCCGGCGAACAACTCCTCGACACGGGTCTGCCGGGCAGGCTGCGCGACATCGCGGCCAACCTGCTGTCCACGGTGCGTCTTGACCAACGCCGAGTGACCGACCCCGACATCGCCGCACTCGGCGAGGACGACGCCTTGAGCCTGATCGAGTACCTCGCCCGGGCAGGCCGGGACCGCCCGGCCGAACAGACCGCCGCCGTGCGCGGCGTCGTGCGCATCACCACCGCCTACCCCGCCACCACTGACCGGACCGCACGGCTCCTGCAGTCCGTCCCGGCCAGCGAACTGGAACCGGCCACCATCCTGACCGTCCCAGCCGACACCCCTGCCTTCCGCAGCGTTCTGGAACACTGGAAGGCTCACGCCCCGGCCGACCCGGACCGGATCAAGCGGGCCCTGGAGATGGCGCTGAGCACAGGAAGCCACGCCTGATGGGCACCAAAGGCTCCTACACCGGAAACGGCACACAGGCCAGCAAACAACTGCAGCAGAACGTCACGCAGTGGCTCGACGCCCTCGCCGACTCAGGCCCTGGCGCACCCCCTAAACCCCCCAGCCCGGACCAACTGCTGCCTGCCCTCGGCCTGTTCAGGCCCTCTGGCGGGCACGCAGACGGCCCCGGCGGCGGAGCGGGCGGAGGAGGCGCCGTCGGCGGAGGAGGCCGTGCCGGGGGAGCCCAGCGCACGATCGCCCAGTCCTCCCGCACCGCGGGCCGCGCGGCTGCCGCGGCCTACGCCTACCGCACCGCCAACGTGCAGGCACTGCAGGAACTCGGCCTGGACTACGCAGAACTCCAGGCCGCAGCCAGCGATCCGATCGACTGGACCCGCCGGATCGTTCAGGCCGCCTGCGGGCCGCTGTCCGACGGCACCATCGAGGACCAGGAGCGCCGCTTCGTCGCCAGCGAGGTGGCCCAATGGGTCCTGGAAGCCGGTGCCGACGGCGCACCGCCGAGCCCCGAGGACGTCGTCCGGGAAACCCTGGCCCTGATCATCTTCGAGGCGGTCATCGGTGAGACCGCAGCGGAGATGAACGACGGCACCCGCCCTGCCTGGGCCACCGCCGACGGAGAACGCCAACTGCGCGAGACCGCACGCGTCCTGGCCGAGCGGGCCTCCCTCACGGTCACCGGCCCCAGCACCGCAGAGATCACCCGGGCCGTCGAAGAGGGCATCAACGCGATGCGGTCCATCTGGATGGAGCCCTGATGCCTGCCTACACCCTGCGCCTGGACGCGGACACCGCACCATCCGAGCCCGACGGCATCACCCCGTTCTGGTGGCCGTCAGGCCCGGGCGGCTCCTTCGTCTCCACCCTCGGACCACGCCTGGGAGCACTCGGCCCCGTCCCCGAACCCAACATCGAACTGGTACGCCTGGCCGCCCTCGTCTACGCCGCCGACCGCACGACACCCCGCCGTGCCGCCCGCTCGAACTGGACCCAACGCACCTTCGAACTGGACGTGCCCGTCTACGCGCCAGCCCGCTGGGACGTGCTCCGTGAACGGCTCGAAGCCCTCCTGGGATTCCTGTCCGGCGATCGGTGGTCGATCCGCTTCCACCGAGCCGACCCCCCGCAAGAAACAGTCCGCGCCACACCGTATCCCGGGGTCCGGCGCGTAGTTCTGCTCAGCGGCGGCGCCGACTCCGCGATCGGAGCCCTGCTCTCCCGCTACGACCTCGGCCCAGACGGGCATCTCCTGCTCTCCCACGTCGGCGCCACCACCCTCGCGCCGATCCAGCGCGACATCGCCGCTTGCATCGCCCGCCTCATCGACGGACCCCAGCAGTACCACCGGGCCCTGCGGTTCTCCCGCAGAAGCCATCAGCCCACCGGCGCCAAGCTGCGCAACGAGTACTCCACCCGCACCCGCTCCCTGCTCTTCCTCGCCCTCGGCCTGGCCGCCGCAGCGGTGGAGAAGGTACCGCTGTGGATCCCGGAAAACGGCTTCGCATCCCTCAACGTGCCGCTCACCGCCGACCAGCGCGGCGCCCTGTCCACCCGCACCACCCACCCCCTCTTCCTGCAGACCCTGGCCGCCATCGCCCGCGATGCCGGAGCCCACGCCGTCATCCACAACCCCTTCGCCACCCACACCAAAGGCGAGATGTTCACCCAGGCCGCCAAACTGGTCGGCCCCGCCCCGGCCGCCGAGCTGCTCAGCCGCACCCACTCCTGCGCCCACACCGGACACCGCAGCCACCGCATCCCCGTACGGACCCACTGCGGAGTGTGCTTCGGCTGTCTGCTGCGCCGGGCCTCCTTCCGCGCGGCCGGCCTCGACGACTCGACCGACTACCTCCACGCCCGGCACGACGAGAACCTCAAGACATACCTGGACGGCAAGTCGGTCGAACCGTCACTGCGCACCTTCCTCGCCCGCGGCCTGCACCCGGCCGACATCACCACCCTGAACCTGCCCTCCGACTACCCCACCCGCCAGGCCTACGAGCTGTGCCGGCGGGGCATCGCGGAACTGGAGCTGCTGTACCCATGAGGCCGAGCGCACTGCCGCCGCTGGACCTGCACGCGCACATCGACACCAGCGTCCCGGCCCACGACCTCGCCGGCCTGGGCGCAGTCGTCTTCGCCGCCACCCGCTCCCTGACCGAGGCCGCCCAAGCCGTCCAGCGGCACGACGAGCGGATCATCTGGGGAGTCGGCATCCACCCCGGACTCGCCCGCAGCCACACCGGCTTCGACCCCGACACCTTCACCCAGCTGATCGACCGCACCCCCCTGGTCAGCGAGATCGGACTCGATGGCAAGAGCCGTGTCCCGATGGACCGCCAGCAGGCCACCCTCCGCCGGATCCTCGCCGTGCTCGCCCACACCCCGCGCATCGCCAGCATCCACAGCTACGCCGCCTGCGCGCAGGTGCTGGACGAACTCGAACGGTCCCCGGCACCCGGCATGGTCCTCCACTGGTGGCTCGGCGAACCCGCTCTGACCGCCCGCGCCGTCGGCCTCGGCTGCTACTTCTCCCTCAACGCCTCCGCCATACGCAACACCACGCTGCTGGAAGCCATCCCCCTCGACCGTGTCCTGACCGAGACCGACCACCCCTTCGGAGACCGCAGCTCCAGACCACCGCTCCCCGGCAACGTCGCCCTGGTGGAGCAGGCACTCGCGCGCCACCACCAGATGACACCCGAGGACATCCGCCGGATCGTGTGGTGCAACCTGGCCACGCTCGTGCGCGACACCCGATGCTCAGCTCAGCTCAGCCGACGCGTGCGATCCCATCTCGCCTCACTCCCGCTGTGATGAGCGGATCAGCCTGGTGAGCAGCCTCGTTCTTCCGGGTTGGTCACACGACGAGCCGGTGGAGCGGCGTCATGCCGGTATGGCGCCAGTGAGCCGGAGCCGGCGGGTTGCCGCCACCACCGGCGATGAGCATCCCGAGCTCTTGGCGAGTACGAGGGGATGGGGCCCCGGTCACCACGCCGTGTCGTTCTCGTCTGCCACGGGAAGGTCAAGGTAGCGGGCGGCGTCGTGCAGGACGTCGCGGGTAATGGCTTCCGTGCGGTCGAGGATGGCAAGCTGGCCGGCCATGCCGACCAGAGGGGTGAGATGTTCCATGAGCCCGTCGGTGATCCGGTAGATGTCCTTTTCGTAGTCCAGGAGGCTGCCGGGCTTGTGGTGCCGCAGCCGCAGCCGGCCGTCGAGGGTGGCCACGGTGCTGACCCATTCGTCGGGGTGCTCCTTGCAGCGGGGCGGCAGCCGGTTGACCCACAGGGTGGGCACCGAGCGCGGCCGGATCGGGGCGGTGGCCTCGGTGGGACGCCGCAGGGCGGGGAAGCGGGCGGCGCGGGCTTCCCGGAGGATGTCGCTGGAGCCGATGCCGCTCCAGAAGACGGTCAGCCCCAGTTCGTCGGCGAGGTAGTCGAAGAAGTCGAAGGTCGGCTGCAGGTCCTCGGTCCGCAGACGGTCGATTCCGTCGACGAGACAGACCTCCGTACGGGCATGGCGCATGACGTGGACGGCGGGGCCGGTGAAGTCCTTCATCCGCTGTACGGGCCGTTGTTCCGTGTCGGAGCGGTACAGGTCCCAGCCGATGAACACCGCCAG
The DNA here is from genome assembly GCF_053598575.1 of Streptomyces sp. NPDC001100. Classification (NCBI taxonomy): domain Bacteria; kingdom Bacillati; phylum Actinomycetota; class Actinomycetes; order Kitasatosporales; family Streptomycetaceae; genus Streptomyces; species Streptomyces sp. NPDC001100. The sequence continues at coordinate 86,155 of NZ_JBSFKO010000027.1, read as the reverse complement.
GGCCGCGGACCAGTCGGCGGACGAGCCCTGTTCCGGAGGGGCGTTGACACAGACCACCGGGATACGGTCGTCGTCGATGCCGTGAAGCTTCTCGCGGCGCCCCTGGTGGGCCAGCCCGATGTGGTGCAGCAGGGTGCGCTTGCCGGTGCCGCGGCAGTCGCTGTCGATGGCGACGTGCTGGCAGGGGTGGCGGCGTTCGCCGTTGAGGCGCAGCAGCCGCCGTGCGGTCTTCAACCCTGTGGCGATGTCGGTGGTTTCGACGAGGCCGAGCTGGGCGTGGTAGCGCACCCGGGGGTCGTCCTCGTCGGGTGTGGAGTCGTCGGCCGCCGGGATCGGGGGAGGGGAGGGCTGGTGGCGCACGCGTGCCCGCCAGCCGGACAGGGTGGTCGGCGGCCCGACAGGGAGGATCGGTGCCGGCGCGGGAGGCGGGGCGCTTCGACCATCGCGTACGGGGGTTCTCACTGGTTGTCTCCTTGCCGTGCGCTGTCCGGTTCATCGCCGGGCAGGCCGCCGGGCGGAGTGGCGGGGCCGCTGCCGGCCCGGAAGGTGTCCTCGGGGCGCGGCCTGCTGTCGGTGCCGCCCGCAGGCCCCGGGTCGGTGGAGGCGGCGCGGTGGAGGCCGGGCAGGGACGCCAGGAATTCCTCAAGGCTCTGGCCCGCGCCCCGGGCGGGCTCGGAGGGGTCGAAGAGATCCCCGGCCGGGCGGTCGAGGGACCGGAACGGGCGGACGGAGTCCGGGTCCAGGGGCGGCATGTCGTCGTCGTAGGGCTCGTCCGGCGCTGGCAGCGCCGGACGGGACGGCACAGCCGTGCGGGGGGCCGGGCTGCTCGCGGGGGCGGCCTGCGGGCCGGCAGCGGCGGTGCGCAACAGCTGGGCGGTGGCGCGGGTGATGGCGGCCTCGTCGCGGCGGCTGCCGCCGCCGGCGAGGTGGAGGTGCAGGGCCTCGGCCCAGGCCTCCTCGGTCCACCGGTCACTCAGCAGCCTGCGGTGGATGAACGGGACCTCGATCCACGGGTCGGTGCCCGGTTCGGCCCGGTGATTGAACAGCCAGGCAACCTCGGGATGGTCGGGGGAGTAGTGGACCTCCCACCGGCCCTGCTGCGCCGTGATCCCGGAGGATCCGCGGCAGGGGTCCAGCTTCCCCCGGCCGAGGTTGTAGGTGCGGTTGTTGATCTGGAAACCCTTGCGGCTGACCCGCACCCACACCGCCGGCAGCAGCTTGCGGTTCTCCTGCTCGGCCAGGGCGGTGGACCGGTAGCCGCGCAGGGACACCAGCGCCGCGTACATCTGGTTCGGAGTCAGACGCAGCCCCGGCGTGAAGGGGGAGCGGAGCGCCCCGTGGGGGGTCTGCTGCCAGTGGAGGACCACCCACTGCTCGAACAGCTCCTGGAGCTCGGGGATCGTCCACAGCGGCTGCTTGCGGACGCGTTTGCCGCGCAGGTCCAGGCGGTGGTGGGTGTAGGAGGCCAGGTACTGGCTGAAGCCGGTCTTCACCGCCCGCATGGCGCGCTCCACGATCGCCTTGTCGGCGGCGGTGCGCAGGCGCGCCTCGCGCACCTCGATGCCCAGGGAGTGGCAGGCGCGGGTGAAATCCTCCGAGACGAACGGTGAGCCGTGGTCGACGACGAGTGTTTCCGGCTTGATCACGGGCCGTGCGGCGGCACCGGCGAATCGGGGGTCGGCGGCCAGAAGCTCCTCGAAGGGCAGGTCGGAGCCTTCCATGAACGTCTCCGGCGCCCAGCCCGGCCGCGCGGGAAGCGGGGCTGTGGTCTGGGCAACGACCTGCATGGTGTCGAAGGAGCGGGTGGCCCGCCCGGCGAGCCACCGTCCGGTCCCGCCTGTGCGGGCGACCCGCTTGGGCACGATCAGCGAGCCGACGATGCTGCGGGTCGCGACACAGATCGCGATCGTGAGTTCCACGGAGATAACCCGTCCGTCGTCCCCGAGGACGAGGACGTCCAGCCCGGTGGTGTCGATCTGCACCAGTTCCCCGGGCCAGCGGGCCCAGGTCGCCCGCCGGGCCCCGGGCCGCGCCGGCGAGATCGCGGACCCGGCCGCATGCCGGGCCGCGGCGTGGTGCGCGTTCTCCGCGGTGATCCCCAGCCGTTCCAGCAGCCGGTAGAACGTCGCCGGACTGTTCACCAGCCCCCGGGCGGTCTTCGGGTCGACGAGCAGGTGTGCGTAGCGGGCCCGGATCGTCTGCTCCACCCGGTCGATCAGCCGGGACAGCGTTCCCGGTGACAGGCCCCTGGCACGCTCGTCGTCCAGGATCTCCCACACGATGTCGACCACTTTCCCGTCGACGCGTCCATGCGAGGTCGCGGTGCGCAGGAGCCGTTTGTCGACCAGGCCCATCAGGCCTTCTTTGCGCCAGGCCGCGCACTTTCGTTCCACGGTGGCCGCGGACACCGCCGTTCCGGCCTGGGTGAGCTGGTCGGCCTTGGCCTGGTACCGCTGGCGCAGGGTCCGGAGCTTCGGGTCGAAGGCCGGCTTGGGCGCGGTGGTGGCGGGAACGTTCGGGGCCTGCTGGTGCAGCACCTCCTTGACATGCCGCTCCCACTTCTCAGCGGCCCTGCGTACGTCGCGGGGCAGGGCATGGAACTCGCCGATGCGGCCGGGCAGCGTACTGCGCGGGGCCGCCCGGTTCAGCACGGCGAAGTCGGGGGCCGAGGTCACTGCCGTCTGCAGGATGATCAGTGGCTCTGCCGGTTCCCCGGGTTCCACCGGCTCCGCGACGTCGAGGAAGAGACGAGGTCCGTGGAAGGCGGTGACCACCCAGGCAGCGCCACGGAAGCGGATGGTGTCCCCCAGCGCGATGGTGTCCGCGGCGGCCGGCACTGCCGCTGCGACGTGCCGGGGAGCTGCGGTCACGCGACCTCTCCAGCGCAGGCCCATGCCGTCGACGACGGTGTGAGCGGGATGCTCGTGTCGGTGTGCAGACGCCGCGCCCAGATCAGGTGATAGGCGAGATCCAGCCCGAGCAGCGAGGGCAGAGCGGCGGCGCGCACCCCGGAGCGGATGGTGCGCGGCGAGGTGAACTGCTCGGCCAGCACCTGGTCCTGCCCCGCCGTGAGCCACCGTGGACTGCGGGCGGCATAGAGGAGTTGGAGATTGTCCAGCTCCACACCGTCAGGTGGCACCAACACCCGGACCTGCCAGCCGGCGGCTGACGCCGCCACGGCCAGCACCTCCTGCTCGTACCGCCATCGGTCGGTGAGTTCCTCCGGCTGTACGCAGATCACTTCGCGCTGTCCTGCCCGGGAGACGACGAACGCCGGCCGCACGCTGTGACGGCGCCCCTGTCCGCTCCAGCGCAGTTCCATCGGCGCCGCGCTGCGCAGTCCCACCGTGGGATCGCGGTCCAGGAGGATGGCGCAGTGCTGCTGACGCAGCGAGCCGCACGCCAGTAACTGGTCGGTGGCCGATGCCCACGCGTTGGTGACGAACGACTGCCGTCCCGGGTAGGGGATCGGCCGGTCCAACGGGGCCAGCTCTTCGAACGGCACCTCGGCGGCCCTGGTCACCGCAAGCTCACGCCGACGCCCGAACCGGTCCACATAATGGATGGCGATATCGCTCGCGCTGACCGGGATCCCCAGCATGTCCGCCCCCCTCCTCCGCCGGTGCTGCGGGCCACAGCCGCGCGTGTCCCCGCTCCAGCATCCGGGCAACGAGGAGATGTCCGCAGCGACTTGCGTCTCCACCCTCCGATCGGGGAAGCGTGCGGGCGTGTGTGCGAATCAAGGGAGGTCCCGCCCGTGCGGGACTTCATACGGCGGTGAACGGATCGCTCCAGTCCCAGGGCAGGCAGCAGCGGTCGAGTGACGCCGGATTCTCGTCGCCCTGATGGATCAGCGCCGTGACCGGCCGCCGCTCACGACGCCGGCCGCTGCCCTCACGGTCCCCTGCGGCCGGTGCGCACTTGTGGTGCCGGCCGAGCCACTCCGCCACCGGCACCTGCCATCTGCCCGGTGGCAGCCCGAGCTCACTAGCCAGTTGGGACAGCTCGGCCACCAGAGCAGCCTCGGCCGCGGCCCAGGGCCCGCCGGGCAGAGCGCCCCGCTGCAACTCGTAGCGCAGCAGCGCCCGGGCCACCTGCAGCACCTCCGGATACACCAGCAGCCATGCCGTCTCGACGTCTTCGGGCTGCAGCCCTGCCCGCGCGGCCCGCTCGGCCCACCGGCGGGCGTGCGGGGCACGGCGCCACCACCATCCGGCCAGAGCAAAGGCGTCCGCGACCAGCACGGCTGCGGTGGGTCCGAAGCGCCGCTCGAGCCTGCCCCGCCTGCGGTGCGCGCCGACGGACTCCGGCAGCCGGGCCAGATCGACGCCTCCCGGGCCGCCCTGGCGCACATGGGTGAACCGGCCGTGCCGCTCGCAGATCCTCCATCTCTCCGGCCAGACCAGCCACACCTCACCCCAGCCCCCGCCCCGCACCGCCGCGCACAACCCGCAGGCCGGCACCAGACAGTGCGCCAACGGCTCCCACGGCCACTCCCACCGCGCCCGCTCGCCCGGCAAAAGATGCGGTGCGCGCAGATGCGGCAGAGCCCACCGCAGCCGCGCGGACGGCACACCGAGCATCTGCGCGAGCCGGTCCGCCGCCGCGCCACTCAGGAGCACTTCCGCCAGATGCGGGCGCAGGGCCTGCTGCCCCGGCGGCCCGTCACCCAACTCGGCGAGCAGGAAGCCGACCTCCACCCCCTGCACACCGGCCACCCGCCACAAGAACGAACAGTTCGACTCGTGCGCCACAAAACGAACCGGTTGCCGCGACAGGCTCCCGCCCCACACCGCATCCCCCAACATGTCGCCCGCGCCCGGGCTCAGCGGCCACCCGGCCACAGCACCCCCGCACAGCCCTTGTCGATCCTTGCCGTCCGCCCGGCTGATGGGCCGCGGGCAGCGCCCCGCCGTATGGCTGTCCCGGCCCTGGTGCCCTCGAAGCCCGTGCGGCACTGCGCCCTCTCTACCACGGCGCACCGCTCCTCGACCGGAGGGTTCACCCCCAGGGGTGAGGAGGCCCGTATTGAGCACCCAGTGCCGTACACCCGTCCGCATCCTGCCCTTTGAAGCATCATCAGCTCGAGCGGGGGAGCCATCCTGTGCTGCACGACCTGCCTGCCGAACGCCTGCCCAGCGAACTGTGGACGCGCCAGCGTGCGGCGGCGGACTGCGTGCTCAACGCGTTCGCCATGGGATCCGAACGCCAGCAGGTCATCATGCCGTGCGGTACGGGAAAGACCCACCTCGCCGTCCACATCGCCCACGAAATCACCTCCGGCAGCCGCACCCTGACGGTGATGCCGACCCTGGACCTGCTCAACCAGACAGCCCGCGTCTGGCACACCTCCGGCCGGCCGGGCCACTTCTTCGGCCTGTGCTCCGATAAGCAGACCAGCGAGCCCGTTCTCAGCGGCGTGCTCACCATGACCAACGACCCGGCCTGGCTGGCCGCCGCCGTACGCGACGCAGACGGGCCCGTCAGCGTCTTCGCCACCTACGCCTCGCTGCCCAAACTCGTTGAGGCCCACCAGCGCCATCTGCTGCCGCGCTGGGACATCGCTGTCGTCGACGAAGCCCACCGAACCGCCGGCGCCCGCGCCAAGCCGTGGGCCGTCATCCACGACGACGACGCCATTCCCGCCCGCCACCGGCTCTACCTCACCGCCACACCCCGTATCTGGGACGTCAACCGCGGCATCACCACCGAGCCGATCGCCTCCATGGACGACGTCGACCTCTTCGGCCGCATCGCCTACCGCTACTCACTGGCCGAAGCCATCCACGAAGGACGGCTCGCCGACTACCGCATCGCCGCCCCCGAAATCCACAACCCGCAGCTGCACGCCTTCCTGGCCGGGCGCACACGCAAGGGGGCCCGCCGCACCCCCCAGGCCGACGCCATGCGCGTGGCGGCGGCCCAGCTGGCCCTGCTCAAAGCACGCGAAGATCACGCGATTCGCCGCGCGGTCGTCTTCAGCCGCAGCATCATCCAAAGCGAGGCCTTCGCCGAAACCTTGCCCGAAACCGCCGCCGCCATCCCCGGCGGCCACGCCGAGGACCTGTGGGTCACCAGCGTCCACTCCCGCAACCGCCGCCGTGAGCGGCAAGAGCGCCTGGCACGATTCGCACAGCCCCCACCAGACAAGCGCGCCGGCCGGCTGGCGGAGCTGAGCGTGCTGTGCAACGTCCGCCTGTGCGTCGAAGGCGTCGACTTTCCGCTGGCCGACTCCGTGCTCTTCGCCGACCCCAAGCAGAGCACCATCGACATCGTCCAGGCGATCGGCCGCGCGCTGCGCATCGGCCCCAGCATGAACAAGATCTCCACCCTGGTCATCCCCGTATTCTTCGGGCCCGGGCAACGCGCCGAGGAAGCGGCGTTCGGCACCCCGTACCACCTGCTGCACCAGGTCATGATCGCGCTCAAGGCGTACGACGAACACTACTTCTACCGTCTCCCGGTCAACGGGCCCCGACTGCTGCTGCCCACACCGGCTTCCGCCATCCGGCCCGCACGCGCCCCGGAGATCGCCCCGCACCTGATGCTGCGGATCATGGAACCGGAGCCCGACGTCTGGGAGACCGGGATGGCCTGCGCGCAAGCCTTCTTCGACACCCACGGACACCTGAGCGTCCCCAGCAACCACATCACCCCCGACGGCTTCCACCTCGGCTGCTGGCTCGGCTACCAGCGCGCCCTCAAGGCCGCCGGCAACCTCTCCGCAGCCCGCGCCGCCGCGCTGGCCACCTGCAACATGCCCTGGGCGCACCCCAAGAACAGCACGGAGACCTTCCTGGAACTCGCCCAGGCCTACGCCCGCGAGCACGGCCACCTGCTCCCGGCACCGACACAGACCTACCGGGGCCGTCCCCTGGGCCAGTGGCTCGCCGAACAGCGCCGCCAGGCAGCCGACGGCACCCTGCCCGCCCCCTACCAGCGCGCCCTGAAGGACATCGACCCCTGGTGGAACCCCGCCTGGCCCGAAGAGTGGCAGCGCATGTGCGCCCGCGCCCGCACCCACGGCAAGACCCTGGCCATCCCCACGGGCACGCTGCCGGCCGACGCCGACGCCCTCACCCGCTGGCTGGACGAGCAATTCGACACCTTCCCCGCCCTCGCCGAGGGCCAGCAGGCGCAACTGGCCGCGCTGCCCCTGCAGCACGACCCCCTGGCTCTCGCACTGCGGCGCCCCCTCGCCAGCCAGGCCGCCCATCACGCCCGCGGCCTGCGCGCCGCCCGGCGCTTCTACCGCGCCCACCAACACCTGCGCGTTCCCGTCGCCTACCTCGACGACCACACCAACCCGTGCTTCCCACTGGGCAAGTGGATCGCCGACCTGCACGTCCTCGCCAACGCGCGCCTCCTCAGCCGCGAAGAGATCGACTCCGTCGAAGCCCTGGCCATGGAATGGGCCCCAAGGCCCCAGCATGGGCGCACCCCGGCCACGCTCCCTGTCACATCAGCGGACACCACCGACAAGCACCCGCCTGCCCAGTGGCCGCAGCCGACACCCGGTATCGCCGACTCGCATGAACACGGTCAGGATTTCTGGGTCGCGGGCCGCGAACCGTCACCCCCCATGCTGCCCGACGTCATCCTCAACGGCGGCCGACGCATGCTGCTCAGCATGCCGGCCGGGGCAGGCAAGACCATGACGGTAGCGACAGCGGTCCATGAAGCCGCGAGCCGCGCGTGCCTGGTACTCGGGCCGGACCGGACCTACCTCCACCACGTGGTCAAGACCTGGCGCATGGTCAGCCGGGGGCCCCTCGTGGGCATCAACATCCGGCCCACCAACAGCGGCAAGGCGGGCGAGAAGCTGACCACCGCAGACCAACTGGCCGACTGGGTGGCACAACAGCCTCCGGGAGCCCTCGTGGTGGCCCGCTACAGCGATGCCGGGCTCATCGCCGAAAGCCACCGCGACCACCACCTGCCGCCCTGGGAACATCTCGTCGTCGAGGAAGCCCACCGCACTGTTGACGGCATCACCAGCTCGGACCATCCGCACGCTGTGATCCACTACGACGACGGCATCCTCGCGTACAAGCGTGTCTATCTGACGGCCACACCCCGCATCCCCAGCGAGCTGCCCGGCCCCGGCGACAGCCGAACCGAGACCGCCTGGGCCGTGGACATGCCCTCCCAGCCGATCTTCGGCACCCACCACCCGAGCGTGGACCGCGCAGAACTGGTGGACAAAGGACTGCTCAGCCCATACCAGCTGATGCGGATCCGAGTGCCCGAACTGCCCAGATTCCCCATCTGGCGGCCCCAGGCCCTCGGCGCAGCCCACCTCATCGAACAGCACCGCCTGCGCCGCGTGGTGGCCGTACTCCGGGACCGGAAGCAGGCCGAAGCCTTCGCCTGCCAACTCGCCGTCCGCATGCTCGACGCGGAGATCATCATCCCCGGGCAGGGAGCCGTGCGCTACCCGCACAACCAGCCGGTGATCCGCTGCCAGCGCGCGACCGACCCCACGCCCCCCGACCTCGACGCCCTCGTGCTCCCCTCCAGCGCCTACACCACGCTGGAACTGGTCGACGCCCTCTCGCCCCTGCTGGGCCAGCACTCCGAACGTGCCGCGCAGACAGCGATCATCGTCCCTGAACCCTATGACCCCGACGTCGACGCACCCCCCACCGCGCCCCCTGCCGTCCTGCGCCGCATCGCAGCGGCACTCTGGGTACACGACCCCGCCGGCCCCCGGTGACACCCGCCTTGCGGCCGGGCCGACGGGGAAGCAGCCACCGCTGCTGTACCCCGTTACTGTGCCGGGTCGGACGAAGACGTCAGAGGGAAGAATCCGAAGCGCTGGCCGTGGGCCTCACGGCTGAACATGTAGACCTGCCCTTGATCGAGGACGTCGGAGGGCGGGTCGGTGTTCTCCACGACGACGGCCTGGCCGTGGAAGGCGTTGAGCAGGTGCCGGTAGAAGTGCTGGGGCACGTTCTGGCGCAGGTCCGCCTCCTGCACCCCGGGTTCCCGGAAGGTGACCAGGGGGGAGTCCAGCACGATGAACCCGGGATGGCTGCGCCGTTGCTCCAGGCAGTAGTCGGCCAGGGCGGTGGTGAACGCGGCGTGCAGGACGGCGCGCATGCCCTTGCCGTGGCCGGAGCGGGACCGGTCGCCCACGTACAGCTCCGCCGTGTACTGGTCGTAGGTCACCTCTTCCTCCCGCCGTACCCGCCAGGCATCCAGCGTCCGCTCGATGGTGCGATCGAAGCCGGTCAGCGTGGCGGGCGGGATGCCACGGCTGGGCTGCCCGCCCGGCTGGGCCTCTTCGGAGACCAGTTGTGCTCTGACGTCTTCCAGCTCCTCGATCCGTGCGTGCAGGCCGAGTTCGTTCTCCAGGCGGGAGCGGGTGGCCATCACCTCGGCCACCTCGTCCTGCAGGGGGGTGAGTTCCTCGCGTTCGATGCGGGTGATCTCGGCGTCCGCCTGCTCGGCCAAGGCGGCCTGTACGGCCTGGTCCTCGGCCACGTACGCGCGCTGCGAGCGCAGGTCCTCGATGGTGACCAGCAGGTCGGCCAGGAGCGTGCGGGTCTTAGTGCTTTCCGCGGTGACGGCCTGGTGCAAGGCGGTGGTTTCCATGGCGTCGTGGCCGGCTTGCTGGTGGTGGGGCTCTGCGCCGCAGAACACGCACGGGCCGCTGCGGAAGTAGCCGAGCAGGCTGCCGGCCTCGCTGACCATGCCCAGGCGGGCCAGGTCGGACTCGTACTGCGTGCGCAGCAGCTCGAACCGGCCCAGCAGGTCATCGGTCTCTGCCAGGCGCTGGGCGTAGTGGGCCAGCGCCACGGACAGGGTCGCGCGGTCGGAGGCCGCCTGAGCGTGGCGGCGGGTGACGTCCCGCAGCGACTCGGCGCGGTTTTCTTGATGTTCGAGCAGCCGCCGCAGCTGTTGCTGCAGCTGGCTCTGGTTGGCCTCGCGTGAGGCCAGTTGGCGTTGCAGTCCGAGGATCAGATCGTCCAGCAGGCTGATCTTGCCTTTGTGGACGCGGCGCTGTGCCTGGTTGAGGCGGCTGGGCGAGGGCTGCTCGCCCGCCCCGGTGAGCAGGAGCTTGAGGGACGACTTGTGCGCGGTCTGGCCGCTGGTGCCCGAGGTGCGCAGGACGGGGGAGACCTTCGAGACCATGCGGGTCTCGCTGATCAGGCACAGGTGCAGCAGGTCCCGGAAGCCGGCGAGTTTGGTGCCCCCGGAGTCATTGGTGGCCAGCAGCGAGCCGTCGAGCCCGATGCGCTCCATCAGGTAACGGGAGAGGTTCTTGGTGGTGCGGGGGCTGTGCTGGGCCGAGAGCACCAGGTCCGGCGACCGGTAGACGAGGTCGCGGATATCGTCCTCGAAGACGCTGACCCGCCCGGACTGGGGCGCCCGCATCAGGGTGATGACCGATGCGTCGGGCAAGGCGATGCCCAGCAGGATCTGCGAGTAGCCCTCGGCCTCGGGGATGAGGTTCAGCTTGCGGGCGCCGAGCATGTAGTCGATCGACTCGGTGACGAAGGACTTGCCGGTGTCCGAGGCGCCGTAGACGATCGTCAGGCGGGGATCGAAGTCCACGCGGGCCGTCTCGCGACCCATGCCGGCGTAGGTCAGATGCAGCAGGCGCAGCTCAGTCATCGTCGCCTCCCCGGCGCGGGAGACGGCTCTCGAACGTCTCCATCCACCGCTGGGTGATGTCGTCCGTGGCGGCGCGGCTGTCGGCCGGGGCGCCGTAATGGAAGGCCAGCGCCCACTGCGCCCGCTCCCGCAGGGCTGCGACATACGGGGCCTCGAGCAGGTCGAGGAAGCCCGGGCCTTCCTCGCTCGCCCGGTACATCAGCCCGCCGTCGTCCGCCTGCACGTCGGCCAGGCCCGCGCGCATCAGCACCACCAGTCCCTGCTCGAGCAGCTGGCGCTTCATGGCCAGTTCGCCCGGGCCGGCCGGCAGTGACGGGTGCACGCTGGGCGGCCCGTCCATCTCGCCGCTGTGCAGCATCGCGTAATCCAGATACACCAGTTGAGCCAGGTCCAGGGGCCGGGGAAAGGAGGCGGCGAGCAGCACCAGAGCGCGCACACCGACCTCCAGCGGGCTGTTGAGCGCTCTCACGTCTCCTCCTCGACCCAGGTCAGCCGGTCGTCGTTGGCGAGCTGGTGACAGATGCCCATACGGTCAATGGTCTCCACCACGTGGACCAGGACGTTCGTTCCCAGCGGCATGTCGCGTGCCGCGTCCTGCACCGCGTTGAGCCGGTCGAATCCGGTGGCGAAGTCCCGCCAGGTCACATTGACGACACCGTCGTAGACGTTCTTCTGCAGCGACTCGAAGGTGCCCTCCGGCACGCTGTCGCGGGCGAACACCCGCAGTTGCTCGGCGCAGTAGAAGGCTTCCCGCTGGTGCTGCAGGTGGGGGCCCGCCTTGGAATGCGCGCGAACCTGCCCCATCGCTGCGGGGTCACAGCCCCATTTCTCCTGGTAGACGTCCAGGAGCTTTTGGATATACCGGGTCTCCACCGGTGTGTGTTCCGGCGGGGGAGCCTGACGGGCTTCGCGGTCCGGCAGCCGCGTGCCGAATCTGCGCACGTGATACGGCGTGGTGGCGTGCTGTTCGAGGATCCGGTCGAGATTGGCCGCCTCGAAGCGGGCGAAGTCCGTCTCCCGGGCCAGCTCCAGCGCCGCGCCGAGCGGATCTGCGCCGTACTCCGCGGTCAGCCGGTCGGTGCCCTTGGCGGCCCAGTCGAGGAACGTCTCCTTCAGCTCCGCGGGTTTGGCCAGCAGCTGCGTGAGGGAGGCGCCGATCCTGGGTGCCACGAAGACGTAACGCTCGGGCAGTGTGCGGTACTTGCCGTCGGCTACCACCGCGATGATCTTCAGTATCTCGACATAGGCAATGGCCGGGGTGAGCGCCTTCCCGTAGTGCTTGCACTGATAGCAGTGCCACCGGTCGTCCGTCCGGTGCGCCGTGAGGAACGCGGCGACATCGGCGCCGCCGTCGTGGGCGCCGCCCAGCTGCATCACGTCCACGTATCCCTCCTCCCTCAGCGCCAGCAGCCACTCGTAGACGAACTCCTCGAACTGAGTCGGCGAGTGATGCGCAAGGATCTGCTTGGGCGTCATCGCGGGGCCTGTCGCCATCATGGGGGACAGCACTGTCACTGGGACCTGCGACGGCTTGGGGACCTCGGAGAACAGCGGCTCGGCGGAGCCGTCGGGTGAACTCATGCATCCCCCGTCGCATGATCATGATCGTTGCCCAGAGCACGTTCTTACCATCGCCCACCGCGCCCCGAAAGTGTGCATTCCGCCATTCAGGACCCATGTGGCCGAGGTGCAGGCAATGGCTGGCGCCTCGGGGTGAGGGGGTCGACTGCGAAACCCTCGCATGGCGTTCGGTGGCCGTGCTGCTGCGCGCGACGGGCGGCCGACTCGGCGGCCATCTGCGCGGCGGACGACGCCGCCGGAAGCCTTCCGTCGCCGGGTGGATCCTCAGCCAGCCTGTCACACACCGACGGCTCCCCGGCGGCTGTGCGACGGAAGGCGCTGGTTGATCTGGGCACGCCGCATGACGTGCGCGCGTGACGCTGGCCTTTCCTCGGTTCGCGGCCGCGGAGTGAAGCAGTGCGGGACGGCCGCGGCGACGCCGTGCACTGGCGCCGGAGTGGGCGGGCACGCCTGCTGTGTCAGGTCCTGGCGCAGAGGCAGTACGCGGGGCTGGAACTGCTTGTTCCTGTTGAGGGACGCCTTTCCGCTCATACCGTGAGGCGCTCATGGGCGGCTTCCCTGTCTGTGATGCCGCTATCGCAGGCGACCGGGTCTGGGCCGGGCCGGGTCGCGAGGTGTTGCGGGCGGCTGGGGCGGAGGCAGGTGCCAGACCACCTCGTCGGTCTCCCGGTGGTGGTGCCAGGCTGTCAGGATGCGGGCGGCCACCAGCCGGTCGAGGAGTTCCTCGGTCTGGTGGCAGGAGTGCCCGCACAGTCGGGCCAGGATCTCCAGGTCGGCGCTGTGGCGGGCGAGCGCAGAGGTGTGCGCAGCCAGTACCAGCGTGGTCAGCTGCAGGGCGGAGGGGGCGGTGGGCGGCAGCGCCAGGGGCATCGGGTACGTCGCCCAGTGGGCGGCTCGGTGGCGTGCGCTGCGGCCGGGTGCCTGGTCCAGGACCGCGGGATCGAGCAGACGCACCGTCAGGTGCGCCGGCCTGGGGGCAGGCAGCTCCAGCCAGCCGGCGTGGGCCAGTTCCTCCCACAGCTCCCGGCGTCCGTGCAGACGCATGCCGCGCAGCAGTCCCGCCGGCAGCCGGACGTGTCCCCGGCTGTCGGCACGCAGCGCGCACTGCAGGGCCAGGAGGCGGGCCGCGGGAGAGGCGAACTGGGGAAGCGCCGTTGCGAGGTAGGTGAGCATCTCCCGTACCCGCAGTTGCTCATGGAAAGTGGAGGGCGAGGCGGGCGCGGGGGCGGGGGCCGAGGTGCGTTGCGCGGCGTGGGGCCGGTGCGGGCCGAGCAGGGTGTCCGGTACGACGGCGGTGTTGCTCGTCGCTGCGGCGCAGGCTGCACACGTGTCGGCCAGCCGCCAGGCGCGGCCACCCCGGTCGCGGGTCAGAGCGAGCAGCACCGGCCCCGCACAGCCACGGTGCCGCGGATGCCAGCAGCACCCCTGCGCCCGGCACTGACAGGTGCGCAGATGTCCGGGCAGTACGTCGGTTCGGGCGTGGCAGGCCAGATGCGCCAGGACGGCAGACCGTGCGGAGGAGGCCTGGAGGGGAGGGGTGTGGGCGGTGCAGTGGACGCAGACGAGGCTCGGCCCGCCCGCCCGTGGGCGCAGTTCCACCGTCCAGATACGCCGCACCGTGGTGTGCGCGCCGGCCAGCCTCATCGGCCTGTCGCCCTCCTGTCTGTCGGTGCGCGGGCGTCCCAGCCACAGGCGTCTGGGACGCCCGCACGGTAGTGCAGATTTCTGCACCGCGAATGTCACTCCCCCTCCGGCAGATAGTGCAGAAGTCTGCACTGACAGGGCAGGGTCCTGCACCGTCGGATGGTGGGGTGACGATCTTGCCGCCCGACCCCGACCTCACCGCGCTGCGTGTCGAACTCGCACGCCTGCGGGGCGAGCGCGGCTGGACCTTCGACGAACTCGCCGACCGCAGTGGTCTGGCCCGCCGCACCCTGATCGACCTGGAGCACGGCCGTACCACCGGCAGCGTCACCACCTGGCACGCTCTCGCCCACGCCTTCGATGTCCCCATCGAGCACCTGATGGGCACCCTCTGTGACGACCACACCCCGCCCGGGGCGAAGGACTCCTGACCCCGCCGAGCCCCCGTTCGTGAATCACCCGAACCGGCGAGCAGGCACCGAACAGTCACGCGGAAACTCGCATGCGCGTTCGCCCTGGATGGGCTGCCCGGGGGACACGTCCCCGCCGTTCCCGTCACGTCGGCGCGCCGCCTGGCACGGTCCGGGCCATGTGCCCCAACACCGCCTCCACCGGCCGCCACTGGGACGGCAGCCCCCGCGCCACCCGCGCCCATCGCCCGCTGCGGGTGGCCGACACCAGCCCCAGCCGCCTGCTGCGCTGCGGGCAGAGCGCCCGCTGCCGCCTGTGCGGCAACCGCATCGACGTCTACCCGCGCAGCGACCAGCGGCCCATTGCCCTGCACCCCGACGAACTGGCCACCGCTCAGATCCCTGAACCCTGTCGCTGGCACCTGAGCTGCGGCATCGCCCACCCGCACGGAGACGGCAGCGCCTGGTGCCGCCTCCCGCACACCGTCCTGTGCCCCGGCCGCACCACACCGGCAACCGCCCAGCTGAGCCCGCGCCTCGAAGCGGTACGCCGCCAACTCGCCGTCCGCTCCCGCCGCCTGATCGACACCGGCGCCTTCACCCCGCCGGCCCCGTCCGCCCCCGCCTGCCAGGAGCAGGTTTCCGACATCCGCCGCCCCGCCCGGCCCGTCGTGCAACTGCTGCTGGGCCGCTACCTCGCCGACCTGCCACTCGAGGAGATCCGGTGCGTGGCCCAGACCCGCCAGCGCCACCGCTGCTCCCAGCACCTGCTCACCTCCCACACCCCCGCAGGCCGCTGGATCCTGCTGCCCGCCGGCCCGCAACGCGGCCAACTGGCCCTGCCCACAGTGCTGATGGCCGTCTACGACCTCAGCCGCCTGTCCTACCCCGAACAACTGCGCTGGCGCAGCCAGCGCTGCCCCGTCCACGCCGCGGCCCCCGGTGCTGCCGACCTCGCCCTGACCGGATGGCAGGTCTTCGATCCCCTCCGGCACGCCGAGCACATCCACACCCGCCTCCCGCACGCCTCGGCCAGCCGCCCGCGAGAGGCATGACGATGCCCCACCACGCCCTGGAGATCACCCTCACCCGGCCCCTCACCCCGGCCGAACTCCACACCGCCGCCCGCGTACTGCCGCTCGCGGCCAACAACGACGCCACCCGCCTGATGGCCCTCGTGCACGCCAAATCCCCCGGCCGGGCCGCCCGCCGCCTGCGCCACCGGCTCGGCGAACGGCTGCCCGTCGATGTGATCACCACGCACTACCCGGACACGGCCGGGCGGGTCCTGCTCAACGTCGCCTTTCCGCCCGCCGTCCATGCCGCCATCCGTCACGCCGCCGGACAGGCGGGACAGTCTCCGGGGCTGTTCCTGAACCGGTCCCTGGAGCGTGCCCTGGCCCGGCACGCCAGCGAGGAGGCCGACCGCCTCGACCGGGCCGTGGGCGAACTCCTGGCCCACACCACCTCCGCTCACCTGCTGACGGCCCTCGGACGTGCCCTCAGCCGCTATCCCGGAGCCGCGCAGCCGTGAAAGCGACCGACGAACAGATTGCCGCAGCCGACGCCTTCCACACAGGCGACCACGTGTCCCTGCAGGCCGGTGCCGGGACCGGCAAGACCACCACCCTGGCCCTGCTCGCCCACACCACCACACGCCGGGGCCGCTACCTCGCCTACAACCGGGCCATCGCCCAGGACGCGGCGAGTCGCTTCCCGAAAAACGTCTGGTGCAAGACCGCCCACGCCCTGGCCTACGCCGCCGTCGGCCACCGCTACACGGCCCGCCTGAACGCACCCCGCCGCCCGGCCTGGCAGACCGGGCAGGCCCTCGGCATCACCAAAGCCATCCGCATCGGCGAACGCGACCTCTCCCCAAAGGCCCTCTCCTACGCGACCCTGCGCACCGTGGCCCGCTTCTGCCACACCGCCGACGACGCTATCGCCTGCCACCACGTCCCGCAGCTGCGCGGCCTGGAAGACCGCGGCCTGCGCAACGAACTTGCCGCCCATATCGTGCCGTTCGCCCAGAAGGCCTGGGTCGACCTGCAGCACCCGGACGACGGAGCGGTCCGCTTCGACCACGACCACTACCTCAAAATCTGGGCCCTCACAAGACCGACGATCGATACCGACTTCCTCCTGCTGGACGAGGCCCAGGACACCAACCCCGTCGTCGAACAGGTCTTCCTCGCCCAGCGCAGCCACGCCCAGCTGGTCATGGTGGGCGACTCCGCCCAGGCTATCTACCACTGGCGCGGAGCCAGGGACGTCATGACGGGCTTCGACGGCACCCGGCTGGCCCTGTCCCAGTCCTTCCGCTTCGGCCCGCTCCTCGCCGACGAGGCCAACCGCTGGCTGGCCATCGCCGAGGCCCCGATCCGGCTGACCGGCACCCCCGCGGTACCCACCGAACTCGGCCCCGTCGCCCAGCCCGACGCGGTGCTGTGCCGCACCAACGTCGGCGCCATGGCCCAGGCCATGGAACTGATGGCCGCCGGACACCGTGTCGGGCTGGTCGGGGGAGGAGACAGCCTGCGCGCTCTGGCTCTGGCCGCCCGGGACCTGAAGGAAGGGCGCCGCACCACCCACCCCGAACTGGTCCTGTTCCCCTCCTGGGGCGAACTGCAGGACTATGCCGCCCACGATCCGGCCGGGCGCGACCTGCGGCCCTTCGTCGACCTGGTCGACACCCACGGTACGGACGCCATCCTGGCTGCCGTTGCCCAACTCGCCCCCGAACATCAGGCCGAGGTGACGGTTTCGACCGCCCACAAGGCCAAGGGCCGCGAATGGGCCCATGTGAAGATCGCCGACGACTTCACCCCGCCCAAGGACAGCGATCAGCACGACGGCATCGGCCGCCCGGTACCCGGCCCCATCGACGACAGCGAGGCCCGCCTCGCCTACGTCGCCGTCACCCGCGCCCGCCACCGACTCGACATCGGCGGCCTGTCCTGGATCCACGACCATCCCGACGGATCGCCCGGCGCGCCCGTGCATATCGAGCAGCATGCTCACCCCACCCCGGCAGTGGAGCGAGCACCAGCCGCTTCTGCCGCATCCCGGGCCCAGCCCTGGGCCGAGAGTGGATGACCAACGCCGGACAGTGCGCCGCACGCCCTGCCTGCGGCCTACTTACCTGCCCGGCCGCTCACCTGAGACGACTCTTTGTCTGCGGCACCCCAGGGGCTGAGCATCAGGGGGCAGGGGAGAGGCTGAACGAAACGCCGGCCAGTCCCTGCCGGGCTCGGCTCACCCCGCGGTGTGCCCGGTGTGGAGCCCCGATGCACCGCGCCCGCCTCCCGCCGTTCCCCGAACTCCGGCCCAGGCCACTATGCGAATCACTCATCAATAATGCATGAATCGCATGACTTTGGTAGGATGGGGTCATGGGGATGTCCTTGCCGGAACGAGTGCGGCTGGTGGTGGCGGCACTGATGCACGCCTCGGGCGAGTCGCAGGCGAGGCTGGCTGAGGCGCTGGGGGTGACGCAGGCACAGGTGAGCCGCCGTCAGTCCGGGGCCGCCGCCTGGAGTCTGGCCGACTGCGAGGCGCTGGCCGCGCACTACGGCATGGATGTCCTGGACTTCCTGGCAGGTCCGACCCGGGCGTGCGAGGCACTGCCCGACGCGCGCCGTGCCGGACGGCGGCGGCCGCCCGTGAAGGGAGAGGTGCGGTGAAGCCGCAGTTCGAGGCGATCGACGCCCTGCTGGCCGCGGCCCGCAACGAGGCCGAACTGCCCCCGGCCGAGCAGCGCCGCGCCCTGCGTGAAGCGCTGGACCTCTCCCGCGCGCAGGTGGCCCGGGCGCTGGGGGTGAGTCCCTCCACGGTCGGCGGCTGGGAAGCGGGCCGCGACCCGGCCGGTGACGTCCGTGAGCGTTACGCCTACTTCCTCAAAGGCGCTCACGCCAAGCTCGCCGACTTGGGTGCCGCCCGGCAGGCCGAAACCACTGCTCACGCCGGCCTCCCCCAATCCGGGCCCGCCACGTCGGGCGGCGATGATGCGACGGCTGCCAAGCGGCCGGTTCCGGCTGATCAGTCGTACCCGGCGCCGGAAGCCGACGACGTCGAGGACCTGGGAGTGCCCCGGCCGTGCGTTTTGTGCGGGCAGTCCGCCCTTCACCAGGTCGCCGGATTCCCGCAGCACCTGGACCCCGCCGAGTGCGCGCCGCAACCGGCCCCGCCGGCCGTGGCTGTTCCGGCGAGCCGTCCGCCCCGCCCCGCCGCGCCGGTGAGAACCGTGTCCGGCGCCCGCCGTGTGCAGGCCGCCTCCGACCTGCCGGATCCGATCGCAGAAGTTGTTGCGGCCGCACTGGCCAGACACGAGGGCGATGTGGAGGCCGCGACGGCAGCGCTGGTCAAGCGGGCGATCCCGGACGCGATGGCTCTGCTGGACAACTGCCGCAAGGGCGGCCGCTACGCCATCGTCGCCCACCCCTGGATCCCCGACATCCTGCGCAAGTCCTCCGCCCGCGGCGCCGACCAGATCTGGGAGGCACGTCCCAAGTGGACCCGTCCCGAACTGCCTGCCGGCACACACGACGTGACGGCCCTGGACATCAACGGCGCCTATCTCAGCGCGCTCAAGACGCACCTGCCGATCGGCCAGCTGGAACACACAGCCGGCAACCACCACGACCGCCGCCGCGCCGGCGTCCACCTGATCACCCCGCCCGCATGGGAGCACGACGCCTATCTGCCCAACCCGATCGGCAACCGCGACGAGCCCGGCCCGCTCTGGGTCACCGAACCCACCCTGCGCCTGCTGCTGCGCCTGTCCGGCCCCAGGTACGGACTGTGCGAACCGCCGCAGATCCACGAGTCGTTCACCTCGGGCGCGACCGAGAGCCTGCTGGAGAAGTTCCGTATCGCACTGAAGGACGCCCGGGAGAAGGCGCTCGCCGAGGGCGACGAGGTGACGCTGGAGTATGTGAAGGCGATGTACTCCAAGTTCGTCTCCACGATGGGGGAGTCGAACTACAACCGGGAACTGTACCGGCCCGACTGGATGCACCTCATCCGCTCCCAGGCCTTCGCCAACCTCTGGATGAAGGCGCACAAGGCGCACGACGAGGGCTTGACGGTCGTCCGCGCGATGGGCACCGACGAACTCCACGTCATCGGCACCTGGCGCCGTGTCTTCCCCGAGGGCCGAGGGGTTTTTGAGGTGAAGGTCAAGGACGTCTACACCGTCGGCGCCCCGCCCGCAGACCCGGCCGCCGCCCAAGAAGCCGATGACTGAGAACCGACAGGGAAGAAGGACCTTTTAAGTGCCCGAGCGTACAGCCGAGTTCGGCAAGTACGGCGCCAGCGGAATCAAGGGTCACGAGGCCATCGCCCGTCAGCTCGACGCCCTCGCCGACTTCATCGCCACCCCCGTCACCACCCGGCGCGGCCTCATGGCCCGCCTGCACTACCTCACCCGCACCCCCCACGCCCGCGCCGCCGCCCACGACGCGGGCTTGACCGTCACAGGCCGCACCCTGAAGGCATGGCTGGCCGGCACCCGCAGCCCGACGACGCAGAACCTCGCCCGGATCGACGCCGCCTACCGCACCGTCCGCCGCCGCAACGTCGCCCGCTACCTCCTGGCCCGCCTCAACCGCGCCGGCCGGGGCACCCGCGTCGAGATCCACCCGCTCAACCAGTCCGGCGTGCGGCCCTCCCACCAGCGGGTCGTGGAACTGCGCACCCTCAACATCCGCCACTGGGAGGCCCTCGTGGCGGCCTGGTCCACCGGCGACGACCGGGCCTTGGACGAGGCCTGGATCGAGCAGATCGTCGACCTCGGATCACAGTGGGGCCAGTACGAATACGTCACCAACATCGGCTTCGCTGCCTGACCCCCGCAAGTCCGCATGTCGCGTATCCCACCCCGGCAGTGCGTGACATCGCCCCGGTCGACCGACGTGCCCGCCAAGGCGAACGGGCGCTCCAGCGCCGCGATACGCCGTCGCCCTCACCGTAGAACCCGGCGTACAGCCCGACTCGGTTGCCGCTCTTTACCTTCGCAGGTCAGGGCCCTTTTCCGGGCTGATCAACCCCTCGGGGCCGAAGCTCAGTTGGCGACGGTGAACCGCCGCCGGCGGTGGGCGGGCCGCTCAGCTCTGTCGATCAGGGCGACCGCGTAGTCCTCGGCGGAGATGGCGTCACCCGCAGGGGAGTCGCCGCCGAGCCGGTACGACCCGGTCCGCTCGCCGGGCTGGATGACCGGGGGCGGTGACAGGAAGGTCCACTCGACGCCCTCGGGCTGGGCCCGCAGCATGTCGAGGGCCTCGGCGACGATGAGCGCCCAGGGCTTGTGGGTGTCCGGGACGCCGGGCATGTCGACCAGCCGCCCCCCGTCGGCCACCAGCGACCCGGCGCCGCCCACGACGATCAGCGGGGTGCCGCCGGAGGCGTCGGCCAGGTTCCGCGTGTGGTCGATGAACTCGCGCAGGTTCCCGCTTTCGCGGTTCGACCCGAAGTTCGGCCCGATCGCCGATACGACGACGTCGGCGTTGGCGGCGACGGTCTTGGCCAGGTCGGCGTTGCCCGCGTTACCGCGTAGGGCCATGACGCCCTCCGGCAGGCTGCCGCCGGACCGGGTGATGCCGGTGACCTCGTGGCCGCGCGCCAGCGCCTCGGCCACCACCCGGCTTCCGATCATGCCGGTTGCCCCGTAGACCGCGATCTTCATGGTCTCTCAACTCCTTCGCCGCGAGTAGGCGGCGAAACTATCCATTGAGCCCTCCGCACCTGGCAGGGTGGGCGGCCCGGCGGCGCTCAGGCCCAGGGAGCGGGCGGGTTTGAGTCGGTGGAGGCGCCCGTGACGTCGAGGTCGACGGAGAGCCGGGCCCGCTCGTGCCTCCTACCGGAAGATCTGCCGCTGTGCGGCGGGTTCGTGACTTTCCCGCCGTCGGGGGGTGAAGGCCCGCAAGGATGAGACGACGCGAAGCGGCGGACACCGCCGTCACCCTCGTCGCCGGACTGTCCCGGTGGTCGACGGACTTCCTCTGCCAGTGACCCCCGGCCGCACCCTGAACGCGCAAGAGGACAAGAGGAGATGCGATGAGTAACCACGACACCCCACTGCCGCCCCACGTCCCGGGCATCGCCGAAATGCAGCTCCGGGCGGCGAGCGGGCACTTTGCCGACGAAGCAGCGATCTTCATCCTGCAACCCCACACCCTGCAGGTCCGCGATGCCCAGGATCAGGTCGAGATCCCCGACGCCGTCGAGTACCTGGTACGACGCACGGGTGGACAGCAGCTCACTATGACGTCCCTCTTCACCCCGCAGCGCACCCCGGGCTGGAGCGCCGAGCTGCGACTGCCCGACGAGGCCCTCGTGATCCGTTTCCCGGACACGAGCTACCTCTACGACGGCTCCATGCCGTCGCAGTCCACGTGGCAGCGCGCTGTCGCCGCCACCGGTGACGTCGTCGTCATCACCGGGCCGATGGCCGACGTGGACTGCATCGACCCCGCGATCCATGCCGGGCTCACCAGCTACGTGCGCGTACCGCTGTCGATCGAGCGCTGACAGCCCAGGCCAAGGCTGTGCCGACGACGGGGATGCGGTTGCCGACGACGCGGCCTGTAGCCTTCAGGGCAGTTCCCACGCCTGGAGCCAGCCGCTGCAGGTGGAGACGAACATCGTGTGGCCCTCGACGGCCGGCTGCCCGCCGCCCTCTTCGCTCCACCGCTCCAACTGCTGTGCCAGGGTTCGGCGGGTGCCCGGGTCCCAGCTGTGCAGGACTCCGGTACGGTCAGCCGCCCAGATGCGATCGCCCGCCACGAACGGCGCGGCGGTGAAGGCGCCGCTCACGCTCTTGCGCCACAACTCGCCACCCGAGGAGGGATCGAGGGCCACCAGCCGCCCCGGGGCGAAAGAAGCGATACAGACGCCGTCGTCGGTGACCAGGGGAGCCGTAGTGATGCTCCGGGAGGCCTGAACGTCCCACCGCAGGCGTCCACCCTCTGCATCCCAGGCCAGCGCTCGGCCGCACCGGGTTGTCAGATGAACCGCCGTACCCGCATGCACCGGTGCTGCTGCCGCTTCGCCGGTCAGTTCGTGGCGCCACAGCAGCCCTCCGCTGATGCGGTCCAGGGCGACGATCTCCCGCTTGTGATCCGGTGTGTCGACAACGGCGGTGAGGACCTGGTCGCCGGCACTCCAGTGCGCGATGGCGCACGAGCCGCTTGGCCAGCACCACACCGTACGCCCGCTCCTTGCCTCGAAGGCAGCAAGAACCTGCTGCTCGCCCGCGGCTGCCGACGGGGCCTGCAGCAGCGCGAACACCGTGCCGCCATGAGCTTGGGGCGCTGCCGCGACCTGCAGGCGGTTCCCGGCGTACGACCACAGCACCGCCTTGGAGGCGACGTCGTAGGCGCTCAGCCCCGTCGCGGGGTGCGCGGCGAACAGCACCCTGTCCGACACCGCGGCCAGGCCGTCCTGCATGCGCAGGCGTAGCGGCGCGCTGCGCTGACCGGTGTGCAGATCCCGGGCCCGGGCATGGCCCAGAGGGTCGGAGGCGAAGCACGCCCTACCGGCGACCACCGCTCTGTGCCCGCCGCCGCCCTTCTTGCCCCAGCGTTGGTCGCCGGAGTCGACATCGAAGGCGAGCGTCCAGCAGCCGTCGACCACCACCACGGTGCCGTCGTCCACTTGGGGCTGGTGGGCCGTCCCGGACAGCAGACGTGCCTTCCACCGCAGCTTGGCGCGTGCAGGGCGCCGGCTCGGCCGTGGCGTTCGCGTCGCTGGCCGGGCGGGCGCAGCAGCGGCGGGGGAGGGCAGGTACGCCGGGGCGAAGCAGTCCAGTCCCTGGAGGTCAGCGTGCAGCCGGGACAGATCCACCACCGCGCCGCCGGGAGCATAGGCGCCCACTTGCTCCGCGAGATGGGCGAACAGGGCGTGCGCCGCGTCGTTGCTGCGCTGCGGCGTCACGTCCCGCAGGCGTTCGACACTGTAGGTCCGGTCCGTGCAGTCGGCGCCTTCCAGGCGCATCTCGGTCAGACGCAGGACCGACAGCAGCCGCCAGGTCTCCCGCGCCGCCTGCGCCGACCACTCGGGGATCAGGGAGGCGACGATCGCCTCCAGCTGGGTCAGCCGGTTGCGCACCGCTGCCTGCAAGCTCCCCGGACGGCGCAGCCGGTCCTGAAACTCCGTCCAGCTGCCTGAGGCCGAAGCCATCTCGGCCAACGCCTTGAGCTGCTGAGCGGGAACACAGGAGGGCACCACGGCCAGAGCGAGCTTCCAGCGGCCGCTGTCCACCAGCGCCCGCCTGGTACACGCGACGTGCAGGAAGTCGGCGATGAGCTTGACGGAGTCCGCCTCGCTCGGTACCAGCTTCGGCTTTCTGCGCACCCCGATGGACAGCACAACTTCCGTCTTGTTGGGTGCCGTTCCGACCACAACGATGTCGTCCACACGGCTGACGGAACGCGCCTGAAAACGGATCCGGACCGGTGTCACGGCGTCCCCCAGGCCAGGCACCGGCGTCCCGGTCAGCAGATGTGACAACAGCACCGCTCCATAGCGCTGCTCCAGGATGGTCCCGCCACCCCCGGTGGAGTAGGGGCTGGCGCCGGCCGGACCCGGCGAACCGTCCTGCTGCAATGCGCCGCGCTGAACGGGCAACGCGGCCGGAGCGCCGATACTGCGACGGTAGGACACGTCCCTCCCCATGGGTGATCCGTGACAGCCGGCGCACGCCGGGCCGGCCAAGGGGGAGTGACCCAACACGCGCGCACGCGCCCCGGTGCGTGAGTCCATCGGAGTGTCGCGCCTTGGGCGCACTGCCCCCTCTGGGCAACGCGCCATCGCACAGTCGGTTACCGGCTCTTTGGTACCGACGGCCCCTGGCCGGGGCTCGGGCGCCCGCCGATACCGGCGGCTCGGCTGGTGCTTCCGCTTCTCCACCGGCCCGCAGGGGTACGGACGCCGCGCCGTGGGGCCGCCGGACGACCCCCTAGCGACGGCGGAGCGGGCAGACAGCGTGAAGCGCGAAAGGGCGGAATGAGCGACGGCCGGCGACATCGACCTCCTCGAAGAGACCGATCCCTTTGGCCTGTCCGAACGTGTGTCCGGAGTTCATTCGGGCTGCGGCTCCTCATTGTTCACTGGATGAACACTGTCGTTGTGCGGGCCGAACGGCCTTCCGATACTTGCGTCGCAGTGTCGGCCACGGGTCAGCGGCCGACCGTCTCAAGGGGATGCCGACGTGATCATCCAGGACGAAGAGCAGCTCACTGCCGCGGTACTTGCCGAGACGGAGCGGGCCGGCGACCCGCGAGTCAAGGAGATCGTCCAGGCACTGGTGCGCCACCTGCACGATTTCGCTCGCGAAGTGCGGCTGACGGAGAAGGAGTTCGACGCCTCCATCAACATCGTGACCAGGCTTGGCCAACTCACCACGCCCAGCCACAACGAGGTGAGGCTGATGGCGGGCTCGCTGGGCCTGTCGACGCTGGTCGCCCTGATGAACAACGGCAGCGAGGACGAGCCGACCTCGGCGAACCTGCTCGGTCCGTTCTGGCGCCAGGGCAGCCCGGTGATGAAGAACGGCGAGTCGATCGTCCGCTCGCCGACCGAGGGGCCGCCGCTGTTCTTCACCGGCCGGATCGTCGACACCGATGGAACGCCGGTCGCCGGCGCGGAAGTCGACGTCTGGCACGCGTCACCGGCAGGTCTCTATGAGAACCAGGACCCCGGGCAGGCCGAGTGGAACCTGCGCGGCAAGTTCTTCAGCGATGAGGAAGGCGTGTTCGCCTTCCGCAGTATCAAGCCTTCCGGTTATCCGATACCGATCGACGGGCCGGTGGGAGATCTCCTGACCGCGCTGGAACGCCATCCCTTCCGGCCGGCGCATCTCCATGCGCTGATCCACAAGCCCGGTTACAAGACGATCGCGTCCCAGCTCTACAGCCACGACGACCCGATCCTGGAGACCGACGCGCAGTTCGGCGTCGTACAGAGCCTGGTCGGCACGTACGTGCGCCACGAGAACGAGCCAGCGCCCGGCACTGACGTGACCGAGCCCTGGTACAGCCTCGAGTTCACTTTCGTCGTCGAGCCGGGTGAGGCATGGCTGCCGACCCCGCCCGTGTCGGGCAAGCGCGGCACCACGCCGGACGACGTGTGACCCGACTGCGCCGTCGCCGGGCGGGGGCGGCGCTGTGCCGCCGTACGCCGTGCGACTGCACTCCGTACCCCGAGAGGAACCCCGTTGATCACCGAAGCAGAACGTCGCGCGGCCGCAGTTGCTCTCATGCGGGCAGACGGTGAGCGTCAGCCGATCACCCAGCTCAGCCGGACTTACCCCGATCTGGAGATCGCCGACGCCTACGCCATCCAGCAGCTCTGGGCGGCGGAGCGGGTGGCGGCCGGTGCACGGCTCGTCGGGCACAAGATCGGACTGACGTCCCGCGCCATGCAGATGGCCTCGCAGATGACGGAGCCCGACTACGGCTTTCTCACCGACGACATGCTCGTCAACGACGGCGCCTGTCTCGACGCGAGCCGCTACATGAAGCCCCGACTGGAGGTCGAGCTGGCGTTCGTGCTCGGCGCCGACCTGCACGGGCCGAACCTGCGCGTCCACGACGTCCTGCGGGCGACGGAGTACGTCGTTCCCGCACTGGAGGTCATCGACTACCGCACCGAGGTGCCCCGCGCGATCACCGACACCATCGCGGACAACGCCGCCGCCGCGGCGATGGTCGTCGGCGGCCGGGTTGTGCGCCCGATGGACGTCGATGTGCGCTGGGTGGCCGCGACGTTGGCGAAGAACGGGGTGATCGAGGAGTCCGGCGTCTCGGCCGCCGTCATGGGACACCCGGCGGCAGGCATCGCCTGGCTCGGGAACAAGCTCGCCGCGGTCGGCGAGCACCTCCAAGCCGGTCAGCTGTTGCTGTCGGGCTCGTTCACCCGGCCCGTCCCGGTCGAAGCGAACACCGTCATCCACGCCGACTTCGGCCCGTTGGGCTCGATCGGGGTGTCGTTCCGGTGACCGTGCACCACCCGATCGGCACGTCGCGGCCCGCACCGGGCCAGTGGCCCCTGCCGCCGAACGTATTCAAAGCGGGGCTTGCCCGAGGCGAGCAGATGATCGGCCTGTGGTGCTCGCTGGCCGATGCCTACCCGGCCGAGATCGTCGCCGGTGCCGGCTTCGACTGGCTGCTTCTCGACACCGAACACTCGCACGCCGATGTCGCGACCGTGCTCGCACAGCTCCAGGCGGTCGCCCCCTACCCCTGCTCACCCGTGGTGCGTCCTGCGGTCAACGATCCCGTCCTGATCAAGCGGCTCCTGGACGTCGGCGCGCAGTCGTTGCTGATTCCCCAGGTGGAGTCGGCCGAGGAAGCGCGCGCCGCGGTCGCCGCCACCCGTTACGCCCCCGCGGGCGTCCGTGGCGTGGCCGGCTTGACCAGGGCCACCCGGTTCGGCCGGGTCAAGGACTACGCCACGCGCGCCCACAGCGAACTGTGCGTGCTCGTCCAGGTCGAGTCGCACCACGCTCTGAGAGAGATCGAGCAGATCGCGTCCGTCGACGGCGTGGACGGCATCTTCATCGGCCCCGGCGACCTGGCCGCCAGCCTCGGCCACCCCGGGGACCTGAACGCTCCGGCGGTCATCTCGGCGGTGGAGGAGGCGATCGGGCGGGTACGTGCGGCTCGCAGACCGGCCGGCGTGCTGACGACCGACCCCACGTTCGCGCGCCGGTGCATCGACCTCGGGACCACGTTCACCGCCGTCGGTGTGGACGTAGGCCTGCTGGCGCGCGGTGCCGACGCCGTCGCCCGGAGTTTCACACAACAGGTCACGGCGACAGCTGCGCCGGTCGCCGCGAACCAGGATCTGGTGTGAAGTGCCGCGTCGCGCCCGGGGCGCATGCGCGTGACGGAGAACGGCTGGCCGTCCGGGCGGAGCGTTCCGCGGAGCGTGCCCCGTCCTGGGATGCCTGGGACGTGCCGTCCAGGGCCCGATGTTCACGAGGTCTCGCGGGTGCCTTCGCGCTGGATGCCCGACTGCTCGATGACCCGGGGTCATGGGTCGGCGTGCAGGATTTCCTGGGCGGCCGCCGTCTGTGGATGAACGTCCGGTCAGCGTGAGGGGTCTGTGCGGTGGACGCCGTCGCCGTGGTCGGGGGCGATGGTGTGCAGGATGCGCTGGCCGATGTGGCCGAGCTGCCTGACCTGCGCTTTGGTCAAGGGGTCGAACACCAGCCGGCGCACTTCCGCCACGTGGCCCGGAGCAGCGCTGACGATCTTGGCGTACCCCTCGTCGGTCAGGGTGGCCAGGGTGTAGCGGCCGTCGGCCGGATCGGGGCGGCGGTGGACGTAGCCCTTGCGTTCGAGGCGTGCCACGACCTGGGACAGACGGGAGAGGGAGCCTTCGGCGTACGCGGCGAGCGCGCTCATGCGCAGTTCACGCTGCGGAGACTCCGACAGCGCCGCCATCACCCCGTACTCGAAGTGCGTCAGCCCTTCGCCGCGCAGTTGCGTGTCGAGTGCCTGTTCCAGGCGTCGCATGATGCCGACCAGGCCGAGCCAGGCGCGACGCTCCTCCTCGTCAAGCCAGCGGGGCGCCTCGTCGGCCGGGGTGTTCGTCATGCCCTCCACTGTACCGACGCTTCATGCTTGAAGTGAACCCGCCCCGCGATCACTTGAAGGTTGAAGTCATTGCCGCTACTTTTGACTTAAATCTTGAAGTGACTGCCCGGGGTTCCGAGCAGCGTCGCAACCTTGAGGAGTCCCTCTGTGAAGCTGCTCGTACTCGGCGCCACCGGTGCTACCGGACGCCTCGTCGTCGACCAGGCACTGGCCGCGGGCCACACCGTGCGGGCGCTCGTCCGCTCACCCGGCAAGCTGAATGCGCGGCCCGGCCTCGACGTCGTCGCCGGTCAGGCCACCGACCCCGGTGACGTCACGCAGGCCATGACGGGCGTCGGCGCGGTGATCAGCACGCTCGGCGCCACCGGCGGAACCGTCATCACCGACGCCACGCGGGCCGTCATCTCCGGTGCCGCCACCACCGGTGTCAGCCGGTTCGTGGAGCTGTCCTCATTCGCCGTGCTGCGCGAGCGCCTGAGTGCACCCGCCAAGCTCATGGCCGGCACCGCCATGGCCGCCATGGTCAAGGACAAGGCCGCCGCGGAGGACTCGCTGCGCGCCAGCGATCTCGACTACACGCTCGTCCATGCAGTCCGCCTCACCAACGGCCCCGCCACCGGCACCACCGAGCAACTGCCCGAGTCGGCCACCTTGCGCATGGCCGACACCATCAGCCGCGCCGACGTCGCCGCCTGGATGCTCACCGCCCTCACCAACCCCACCACCAGCCGCCGCTCTGTCGTCATCGCCGGCTGACCACAGCCGCAGCCTGAACCGACCCACGCCCTGCACCGCCCTCACCCGATCCGGAGAAACATCATGAGTGGACAGCTCGCTACCCGCCCGGCCCGCCCCGGCGGCCTCGTCGTCGCCGGCGGCCTGATCGGCACCGCTGTCGTCGCCGTCGCCCTCAACGCCATCGTCGCCGCGATAGCCCACGCTGCGGGTGCCTCCCACGATTTCCAACCCCTGCAGCTCTCCGCCTACGCGCCCCTCACCGTCATCGGCGTCCTGGCCGGCGCCGTCGGCTGGGCGATCGTCCGCGCCCGCTCGGCACGCCCCTCCCGGCTGCTGCGCATCCTCGTGGTCGTCGTCGTCATCCTCAGCCTGATCCCGGACATCATGGTCGGCGTCTCCGACAGCAGGCCCGGCACCAGTTGGGGTGCCGTCGTCGCCCTGATGGTCATGCACGTCGTGGTCGCCGCCGTCGCCGTCCCCGCGTACCACCCCCTTCTCCCTCTCCCCGCCGCCCAGGACTGACCTCATGCGTCCCGCCCGGACGGGCGCGGCTTCACCCCTTCATGTCCCACTTTCCGCGCAGCCGCAGCTGCACCCTTTCGAGAAAAGTGCGATGACCTCCATGGAAAACTCCACCACGGCCTCCGCCGCAACCCACCTGAAGAAGCGCTCCACGCGTGTGGCGGTGATCGCCGCGGCGGCCGTCCTCGCCTCGGCACCGTATGCCTCCGCGGCGACACAACAGGCGTCCTCCAAGCCGGTCGTCACCGACGTGAGAACGCTCGCCGCACTGGACTTCACCGCCGGCGAATCCCCGGAGAACATCACTGTCGGCCCGGACAACTCGCTGACCGTCTCCACGCTGGGCGGGCACACCGCGGCGGGCGAGCGCCCGGCACTGTTGCGGATCGACCCGTCCGGGCACAGCACGGTGCTCGTGGCCGGGCAACCGGGCGACGCGTTCAGCGGCATCACGCGCGGTCGCGACGGCACCACCTACTACAACGTCGCCTCTGACGACGACTCCCGGGCCGGTGTGTGGAAGCTGCCCCCGGGTGGCACCCCGCGCCGCATAGCCGCCCTGCCCACCGACGGACTCGCCAACGGCCTGGCCCTCGACCCCGCCGGGCGCACCCTGTACGTGGCCGACAGCAGCAAGGGCACCGTATGGGCCGTCCCGGCCTCCGGCGGGAAGGCGACCGCCTGGCTGACCGATCCCGCCCTTGCGCCCGACCCGTCCGTTCCGTTCGGCGCGAACGGGCTCCGCTTCCACCGGGGCGCCGTCTGGGTCTCCAACAGCGCGCACGGCACTCTGCTGCGGATCCCGGTCACCGCCGCCGGCGCCCCCGGCCGCATCCACACCGTGACCAGCGGCCTCACCAGCGTCGACGACTTCACCTTCCTCAACGACCGCTCCGACGTGGTGTTCGCCGCACAGAACGGCCTCAACCAGGTCGCGGTCGTCCATCCCGACGGGACCAAGGAAACCGTCCTGACCGCCTCGGACGGCCTCGCCTCACCCACCTCCATCGCGCTACGCGGAGACCGGATCTACATCACCGACGCCGGTTTCGCCGAGCCCCACGACGCGAAAGTGCAGCGCGGAACGATCAACCCCGCCGCCCTGAACTGCGGTCCGGCCGCCTGAACACGCCACCGCTGGCGGCGTGTTAGTGACGGCGTTCACTGTCAACTCGGTGGACGCCGTCACCGCTGTCATCCGCCGCCGAGGTGAGACCCTCCGAAGTCACCCGGCCGGCGGGCCTGTCGCGCGCCCTCTGGCCGGTCCGGAACGGGAAGGCTGCGATGAATCGGCCCGGCAGGGGCACCGCTTCACGAAGGTCTCCGCTGCTGCGCCGGACTTTCCGGGTACTCCCACACGTGACGGCCCCCGGAGATTCCGGCGGCGGTCGGCGCGAGCCGGGACAGGGCGCTGCCGATGCCGTAGTAGCGCAGCTGGTGTATCAGGCGTTCCAGGGATCGGTTCGCAGATGGCGGTCGAAGAAGCGCTCGATCAGCGCGGGGGTCAGCCGCACGGAGTGCTCGGTGTCCGCAGTGCGGGAGGAGAGCAGGGTGGCCGTCATGGGGTTCAGTTCCCAGCCGCCGGTGTTGAGCAGGCCGTGGTCGGCGCCGTGCACCAGCAGCAGGTGGGACTCGGCGCCCGCGGCGGCCAGGGCGTTGTGGAGGCGGCGGCTCTGTGCCGGGCCGATGAGGAGGTCGGCGTCGCCGTGCAGCAGGAGCACGGGTGGCACCCGCGCGTGGACCTGCCGGGCCGGGCTGGCCTCGACCGCGGCGGCGGCCCTGTCCGAGGGAGGGCCACCCAGCAGACCCCAGGCCGGATCGGAGGCGTCCACGCCCAGCATCCCGCCGGGTAGCGCGTCCTCATCGAGACGGAGCAGGTCGGTCGGGGGATAGCCCGCCACCACCGCGCCTACGCCGGACGCCGCGGGGGAGCCGTCGGCTTCGGTGGCGAAAGCCGCGAGCAGCGCGAGGTGGGCACCGGACGAACTGCCCCACAGACCGACCGACGCCGGGTCCAGGCCGTGCGTGTCCGAGAGGTCGCGCAGATGGCGCAACGCGGCCTGGACGTCGTGCAGTTGCGCAGGCCAGAGGGCGGCCTCGGAGGAGCGGTACTCGATGTCCGCCATGGCGTATCCGCGTTCGGCGAAGAGCCGGGACAAGCGGGGCCCGTAACCCCGGCGTTGGTGGCGCCAGCCGCCGCCCGCCAGCCACACGATCAGGGGAGTGGGGGCCGTCGTGGACGGCGGGAGATACAGATCCATCCGCAGGTCCGCGCCCGGTGCCGAGCCGTATGCGATGTCGCGCACCACCCGGACGGGAGTCGGGTCGACCCTCTCGGGCGGGAGCGGTGCCCGGCTGAGCCCTTCCATGAAGCGGCCCATGACAGCGGCGTTGTTCGCCGACACGGCCGTCAGGTCAAGGGCGAGCGACTGCTGCGGGGTCTCACTGGTCACCGGCTCGTCCTGTCCTGGTCACGGCGAGGAGGGGGAGGGTACGGCGCTTGTATTCACGGTGTTCGTCGAGCCGTTGCCGGTAGTGCGGTGCGAGCTTCTCCGGGGTCCAGTCGAAGTCGTCCGCAAGCCGCACGTCCACCGCGGACACACCGGTCAGAGCCGTGAGCCGGACCTGAGCCTCGGCCGCGAAGGAGCCGATGAGCACACAGCTCGGCTCGGTCACGCCGACGGTGACCGCGACGCGCTGACCGCCGGTGCCATCATCCTGCACGTGAATATCACCGACGAGTCCCATGTCGTCGAGGCCGGCGGGGACTCCCGCGGTGATGCTGCACGGATCGAGTATCTCGTTGAGTGCCGCGCGGACCTGGGCTTCCGTGACCGTCATCGGGCACCGGCCAGGGCGTCGTCGGCCGGGGCGACCCGTCCGCCCCAGGGCTCTTTGAGTTCGGTGGTGTCGAACTCGTCGCCGCGGATGCGCTCGCGGAGGTCGTTCTCGTCGATGCCGTGCATCCGCAGGAAGTTGCGGCCGAGGATGTCGGCCTTGATCTCGTTGGTGAGGTCGGGCAGCCCGTACTCCTCGATCAGGTCACGGGGCATCTCGAAGTTCCAGAACGCCTCGATCGCCGGCCGGGGGTGGACCGCGTCGCAGCCGGTCGCCCAGATGATCCGCTCGGCGGCACCGGCCTGCAGGAAGGCGCCCAACGCCTGGGCGAAGCGGCCAGGTGCGTAGACCGCCATGAAGGACGTGGCCTCCAGGTTGACCCATACGTTGCGGAAGGACTCCAGCTGAAGGGCCGTCTCCTCGACGAAGGCCATGCCGCCGTGGACGACCTCGAAGGTGAGGTCCGGGAAGGCCAGCGCGGCTGCCTCGACGTCACCCATCCCGAGAGCGGAGGTCGGCCCCGGCCCCACCGGGAGCGCCTTGTGGATGGCCACGACCTTCAGACCGTGCTGCCGGGCCCGCTCGAACAGCGGGAAACAGATCTCCGGGTCACCCATGTCCAGCGCGGTCACCCGGCCCTCGACGACATCGATCGGATAGAGCTTGAGCGCGTTGACCCGGTGCTTCTCCACCAGCTCGTCCACCCGGTCCAGGGCGCCGGGGCGCAGCGGGGACACCGCGCCGTAGATCAGCACGCGCTCGGGCCACTTCTCGCGCATCTCCAGCCCGACGCCCAGCGCCGAGCCCCCGTCCCGGAAGTGGCCGTAGATAGGCGTCTCGTGGTACGCGATCACATCGGTCTGGCTCTCCGCGAGCAGGGCCCGGCCGATGATGTCCGCGCCCGCCCCCCGCATGTAGGTGGAGCGCTCCAGGGTGTACGCGGGGCCGCTGACCCGCTTGTGCAGGCCGTAAAGGTGCTCCCCGATGGCCGCCCCGATGTGCGGGTTGACGCAGTTCTCGGGCCGGAAATTGTAGTTGTGGGCCACGCCCTCGACGACGAGGAAGTCATCGATCACGGTCGTTCTCCTTCACGTGCCGGGGACATCCCGGGAGTTGCGGGTGCAGCGGGGAGCACGGCCGCTCGGTCGAGCAGGTCCCCCAGGCCCTCCAGGGCGCGGGAGGCGAGTCGCTCGTCGGTCTCGGCGTCGGCACCGCCGACGCCGACGGCGCCGATGACCTCGCCGTCGTCCACGGTGATGGGCACACCGCCCGGCACCGGCAGGAGCTCGGCGTCGACCAGGTGCACGGGCGCGTGCGCCATCGCGGGGGACGCGGCGAGAGCGGCGAACTTCGAGGTCGGCAGGCCGGTGACGGCGGCGGTGTAGGCCTTGCGGCGCGCGGTCTCGATCCCGATGCGCCCCACTCCGTCGTCGCTGAGCAGCACCTTGATGACGCCGCTGCGGTTGACGACCGCCACGCAGACGCGCGCGCCCTCGGCCCGGGCCGCCTCCAGCGCGGCCTCGGCCGCCCCGTGAGCGACGGTGTACGACAGGGCTTCCCTCATCCCGCGCTCCTCTCCTGAAGCGCGGCGCCGGAGGCCGCCGGGATTCCCCGGATCAGGTCCGACGCCTTCTCGGCGACGGCGATGACAGTGGCGTTGATGTTCGCGCCGGGCACGCTCGGCAGCACCGACGCGTCGACGACGCGCAGTCCGTCGACGCCGCGCACCCGCAGCTCGGGGTCGACGACGGCCGCCTCGGAGGTGCCGATGGCGCACGTGCCGCAGGCGTGGTTGGCGGAGTAGCCGGTCTCCCGGAAGTAGCGCTCGAAGTCCTGGTCGGTGCGCACGTCGGGGCCCGGCGCGAGCTCCGCCCGGATCATCGGGGCGACCTCGGGGCTGCGCAGGACGGCCAGCGTGGTGCGCACGGTCTCCCGCAGCGCGGCGACGTCCTCCGGCTCGGTGAGCAGGTTGAACGTGATCCGCGGCGGGGCGGCCGGGTCGGCGGAGCCCAGCCGTACCTCGCCGCGGCTGCGGGGGGTCGCGACGGCGTTGAGGGCCACGCAGTGACGGTTCTTCAGCGGCCGTATGCCGGGGAACCAGGGCCGGGCGTCGAAGCCACCGCCCAGGATGCCGAGGAACCCGTCGGGACGGTCGAGGTCGGGACGGGTGCGGACGTAGGCGGACAGGAACTCGGGCATTCCGGCCAGCGGGCCGCTCCCGGCCAGCAGCCAGCGGACCGCGCCCAGGACCGCCCGGTCGGCACGCAGGTGCTCGTGGAAGGTCACCGGGTCCTTGACGTCGAACAGCACGGGCGCTGCCGGGTGGTCCTGCAGGTTGGCCCCGACCCCGGGAAGGTCCAGCGCCGTATCGACACCCAGCCCGCGCAGCTGGTCCGCCGGACCGATGCCCGAACGCATCAGCAGTTGCGGTGAGTTGTAGGTGCCGGCGCACAGCACCACCTCACGGGCGGCGCGGATCACCCGACTGCGTCCGCCCTTGACGACGCGGACACCGCTCGCACGCCCTCGCTCCAGGAGGACCTTGTCCACCAGCACTCCGGTGAGCAGGGTGAGGTTCGGCCGCTGCCGCAGGACGGGGCGCAGGTAGGCGGCGGCGGTGCTGTGGCGGCGGCCGCGGCGGATGGCGGTCTCGTTCTGCCCGGCTCCGGTGGGATCCCCGCTCTGGGTGTCGTCGGGGAACTCGATGCCGAGCGAGCGGGCGGCGCTGTCCAGACGCCGGCCGAAAGGACCGCGCCGGACAGTGGTCGACACGGTGACGGGCCCGTACCCGCCGTGGTGCTCGGTCTCCCCGCGCCAGCTGCTCTCCGAGCGGCGGAAGTACGGCAGCAGGTCGTCCCAGCCCCAGCCGGTCGCACCGGACTTGACCCAGTCGTCGTAGTCGAGGCGGTGTGCGCGGACATGGGTCGAGCCGTTGATCGATCCGGTGCCGCCGACCAGCCGGCCGCGCGGGACGGGGATCCGCCGGCCGTTCAGGCCCGGCTCGGGCTCCGACTCGTAACCCCAGCTGATGTCCTTGCGTTTCGACAGCAGTCCGACCCCGAGGGGCAGCCGCACCAGCAGGCCGCGATCCGCGGACGGGCCGGCCTCGATCAGCAGTACCCGTGTCCCGGGGTCCGCGGACAGGCGCGCGGCGAGGACGCACCCGGCCGTCCCCGCGCCGACGACGACGTAGTCGTATTCGGTGCCGCGCCCGGCGCTCATGCGGAGGCTCCGGTGGGGGGTCGGGACATCTCGCTCTCCTTCGGCTCTGGACGAACGCACGCTTAAGGAGCTGCGGAAAATCGCGGGGGAGGCGGTCGCCGGCTCGGCACGTTCTCAGGTGTGGGCCCGAGGTGCTGGCTCGGTCCGCGAGCGGCTCGTCACCTCGGTGCCGCACCACCGTAACAAGGCGTCCGGCGATCCGACAGAGGTCTGCAAGTAATTCATCAAACGAGGTCAGAGCCATTGACAGTTTTTCATCAGACCCGTACAACGGCATGAACGCCCTGTGGGCGCCAACCGCTCGCCGCGCCCGTCCGAGCGTGCCGCAAGAGCCGCCGCACGCACCTGGGACGACGCCTCGCGACCGTACGAAACGGCCTCGACCGCGGGTTGTCCGAGCCTTCGAACGGCCCTCATACAAGCGTCCCCGCTGCCTCAACGCCGAGGAGATGGATCCACATGACCGACACGACCGTGCCCGACACGGGAACCGGCTACGGGCGCAAGCCCTCCTCGCACGACGCCCGTCTGACCGAGGTCGGCCCCGGCACGCCGATGGGCGAGGCGCTGCGCCGTCACTGGCAGCCGATCGCCAGCTCCACCGCCCTGACCAGCGACGTTCCCCACCGTGTCCGCATGCTGGGTGAGAACCTGATCGTCTTCAGGGACGGCCAGGGCCGCCCCGGTGTCGTCTTCGAGCGGTGCGCACACCGCGGCAGCAGCCTTTTCTACGGCCGCATCGAGGAGGACGGCATCCGCTGCTGCTACCACGGCTGGAAGTTCGACGTGCAGGGCCACTGCCTGGAACAGGCCTGCGAACTCGACGGCGGCCGCCGCCGCGACCTCGCCCGCCAGCCCTGGTACCCGGTGGAGGAGGCCTACGGCCTGGTCTTCGTCTACATGGGCCCGCCCGAGCTCAAGCCCCCGCTGCCGCGCTATGACAGCCTTGAACCCCTGGGCGAGGGCGAGAGCTACCACACCAGCTGGATGGTGCCCGGCGCCGAGGTGATCGGTCTGGAGCAGGACTACAACTGGCTCCAGCTGTTCGAGAACGCCGTCGACCCCGTGCACGCGGCGTGGCTGCACTCCAACCACAGCGGGTTCCAGTTCCAGGGCACCGGCACGACCGGCTTCCCCGAGCACTACTACGACCCCTCCACGGCCGCCGAGCGCACCACCTACCACCGCACCGGCAACGGCGTGAAGTACATCTGGCGCTACCAGGACGACCTGGGCGCCGACGGCGCGAGCGTGGACCTGGAGTGGTCCGTGGAGTGCATGCTGCCCAACATCATCGCCCTGCCCGACTTCATCCGCTCGACCCCCGACGTGCGCTGCGACATGCTGATCTGGGTGGTCCCGGCCGACGACACCCACCACCGGCTGGTCTTCTCCGTCCGCTCCGCCGATCCCGAGCGGGCCACGTCCTTCATGTTCGGCATCAAGCAGAACGGCAAGGACGGCTGGCTGCTGAGCGAGGAGGAGAAGCAGCGCTTCCCCGGCGACTACGAGGCCCAGTGGTCGCAGGGCCCCATCACCCAGCACTCCGAGGAGACCCTGGCTCCGTCCGACAAGGGCGTCGTCATGCTCCGGCGCCTGCTGCGCACGATGATCGACGACGTCGAGGCCGGACGCACCCCGCTCGGCGTCGCCACCCCCGGCGAGCCGGTCCGCCACGTGGAGGCCGGCCTCGTCACCCGGCCCCAGGCACCCGCGGAGACCGACCGGGTGGCCGCGCCCACGGCAGCGGGGGCGTGACCGAAGCGTGAGCACCACCTCCTGGACGGACGTGGTCGTCGTCGCCCGCTACGACGCCACGCCCAGAATCGCGGTCTTCGACCTCGCCCGCGCCGACGGCGCCGACCTGTGGGAGTACGAACCCGGCGCCCACATCGACGTAGAGGTCGGTGAAGCGGCACTGGTCAGGCAGTACTCCCTGTGCGGGCCTCCCGGCCTCCACAAGCAGTACCGGATCGCGGTCCTCGACGAGGCCGCCTCGCGCGGCGGATCACGCGCCATGCACGCCCTCACCGAAGGCGACACGCTGCGCATCGCCGCACCGCGCAACCGCTTCGGTCTGACGTCCGCACGCCAGCACCTGCTCCTCGCGGGCGGCATCGGCATCACCCCGCTGCTGTCGATGGCCCAGATGCTCGACACCACCGGGGGCGACTACCACCTGCACTACTGTGCCCGCAGCCGGAGCGAGGCCGCCTTCCTCGCCGAGCTGGAGGACCATCCGCGGGTCACCCTCCACTTCGATGACCAGGCACCCGAGCAACTCCTGGATCTGCGGCGCGACGTGGGGGCACCCGCCCCCGACACCGCGGTCTACGTCTGCGGTCCCGGCGGGTTCATGGACTACGCGCTGGGGCGGGCAGCCGAGCTGGGATGGCCCGCGTCCGCCCTGCACAAGGAGCGTTTCAGCGCCGCGCCCCCACCCGCCACCGAACCCGACGGGACAGAGGTGGGCGGGTTCACCGTGCGCCTGTCCTCGACGGGAGCGGAGTATGCCGTCCCCGAGGACCAGAGCGTCCTGGACGTCCTGCTGGCGAACGGGGTCGAGGCGCCCTACTCCTGCGGGCAGGGCATCTGCGGCGAGTGCATCGTACGGGTGCGGGCCGGTGAGCCCGATCACCGAGACGACATCCTGACCGACGAGGAGCGCGCGGAGGGCCTGTTCACCCCCTGCTCGTCCCGGTCGAGATCCCCGATCCTGGAGCTCGAACTGTGATCGACTCACCGACACACGCGACAGTGGAGACCGCGCGCTCTGTCCCGGCCACTGTTGAGGACGCCGAGGCCGCCTGGCTCGCCGCGCAGACGCTCCCGGACCCGGAGCCGGCGATCCGTGCCCTGCTGCGTCCCGACTGCGTGATCGTGCACTCGGCCGTCGGCCACATCCACGGCGCGGACGACTGGCTGGCGTACGCCAGGCGCATGGGCCGCACCAGCCAGGTGGACACCTTCGACGTGACCGTGCAGAGGTTCGGCACCACGGCCGTGGTCAGCTGCCTGCAGGAGATGCGGGTCGCCTACGTCCCCGACCTGCCCCCGTTCGTCGTACAGGCCGCCGTCACACGCGTCTGGGTGCGGTCCCCGGAGGGCGGGTGGCAGCTGGCGCATTTGCAACTGGCCCGGCGGCTGCCGCCGGGCTGAGCATCCCGGCCCCGTGAAGACGGTGGCCGTCAGTCCTGGGGCTCGCCGTTCACCGGCGGGCCTTCGTCCTGTGGCGCTTCGGCGAGTGCGGAGATGATCTGACCCACCTGGTTCGCGTAGTGGTCGATGAACTCCGGTGAGGCAGGGTCCTGCTGGACGAGTTCACGAGCGATCCACGGGATGGCCACCGGAGCGATCGAGGCGGCGAAGAAGACGAGGGCCACGGCCCCCACGTCGAGGTCACTGCGGAACTCACCGCGCGCCTGCCGTTCGCGGAGTTCCTCGACGTGCTTGAACAACTCGGCGGCTCGCTCGTCCTCGGCGGGCGGGCGTGTGCCGGGGTCTTCGCGGGTGACCATGTGCACCCACCCCGGGTCCTCGTGTGCCCAGTGGACGTAGCGCCGCACGGCCTCCGCGAAGGTGTGGGTCTGGCTGACCCGCATGGACTCCTCGAGCCACTGCTCGCTCAGTGCCTCGTACAGCCCGCGTTTGCCCCCGAAGTAGTAGGTGATCAGCTGATGGCTGACGCCGGCCGCCTCGGCGATCCGTACGACCCGGGCCCCGTCGAAACCATGGGTGCCGAACTCCGTCGCGGCGGCGGACAGGATGGCCCGCCGGGTGCCCACCGGGTCCCGCTGGCGGTCGGGATTCTTGGGGGCCCTGCGGCGCTGCTGTCGGCCCGACGGTGCTTCCGGCTTTCCCGACGTCGTTTCCTCCGCTGTCACACGGCCGACCTTACCGGCGCTCTCGTTGGACGGGCCAACTACCTGCGGCCCCGTGGTGCTCGCGGCCGGAGCCCCCGTCGCCGGTGGTCACCGGTGCTTCGCGTCCGGTCCCGGGGCAGGAGATGTCTCAGCGGCGCGTGCTGCCGCCGTCCGCGACGATGATCTGCCCGGTGACGAACGCGGCGTCGTCGCAGGCGAGGAAGGCCACGACTCCCGAGACATCGGCCGGTATCTGTACACGTTTGATGTTCTGGATCTGGACGGTCTGCTCGAAGAAGAGCTCGCTCGTCTTCTCCGCGGCCGCGGCCGTCCGCACCAGACTCGCCGCGACGCCGTTGACGGTGATGTCATGAGCGGCGAGGTTGGCGGCCAGCACCGAGGTGAGGCCGTTCAGCGCGCCCTTGGCGGAGACATAGGAGACGAAGAGCGGCGGGGGAGTCCAGTAGCTCGAGGACGTGATGTTGATGATTCGTCCCGACCCGGACTTCTTCAGGTCCGCCAGGAACGCCCTGGAGGTCAGGAAGGGGCCGTCCACGTTGACGGCGAAGGTGCGGCGCCAGTCGTCGTAGGTGACGTGGTCGATGTCGGCCAGCAGGATGACGGCGGCGTTGTTCACCAGGATGTCGGTGGCGCCGAGCTCACTTCTCACCCGAGCGGCAAACTCGTTGATCGCGTCCTCGTCGGAGATGTCGACCTCGTCACTGAGGAACCGCTGACCGGTTGCCGCAACGAGTTCCCGCGTCTCGTCGGCCGGATCGACGTCCGCGACCGCGATGTCCGCGCCCTCCGACGCGAGTCTGCGAGCGATCTCCTGCCCGATTCCGGCACTGCCCCCGGTCACGACGGCGGTCTTGCCCGCCAGTCTTCCAGTCATGGCTCATTTCTCCTTGGCCGGCGCTCGAACGGAAGCGGAGCGACACACAGCGTCCTGGGGATTGTGCGCGTCGAGGCTGCGGCCAAGGTCGGCCTGTTCGTCCAATGAACATGTCCATTGAGTGCGACGGGGGTCGTTCCTACCTTGTCGCTGCTCGGCTGGTTGGCCACCGGGACGAGCGTCCTGAATCAGAGCCGTTCGAATTCAGTTTTGGTCGATGAGCCACGCGGAGGCGCTCCGCAAGGCCTCAGGGCGGTTCGGCAGCGTGTTGCCGGGATGACCGCGACAAGAACACCCACAGCGAGATCCGGCAGCGGACGCCGGTTCCGACAGTTGCGCCCTGCGCGCGAGGAGTCATCCATGGTTCAGACCGACACACCCAGTGCGGCACAGGAAGAGGGTGGCAGATACACCCTGAGAGCAGGCACTCTGGCGGCGGTGGTGCTCGCCGTGTGCCTCGCGCAGATAGCCCTCTCCGTCCCCTCGCTCATCAACGGGCTGGTCCAGCAGGATCTCGCACCGTCCTCGGCCCAACTGACGTGGGTCACCGAAGCCTTCATGCTTCCGGTCGCCGCCATGGGACTGGGCTTCGGCGTGTTCGGTGACCTGTTCGGCCGCAAGCGCCTGCTCGTCGGGGGCGCCGCGCTCATCGCCGTGGGCGCGACTCTCGCGATCCTGACACCGGGCGCGGGATCCTCTCCCGACACCCGGGTGACGTTGCTGATCCTTGCCCAGGTCCTCAGCGGCATCGGGGCCGCGGCCATCTTCCCGACGAGCCTCGCCATGGTGGCGGCCGGCACGCACACCACCGCCGCCCGCGCGCGCGGCGTCGCGGTCTGGGCCACCGCGCTCTCGGTCGGCGGCTTCCTCGGCCCGCTGCTGGCCGGCATCGCCGCCAAGATCGATCTCGGCTGGGCCGGGAACGCGAACTGGCGCTGGGCCTTCGTCGGCGTCCTCGTCATCGCCGTGACGAGTGTGGTCCTGTCGCTGGCCCTCGCCCAGAACTCCTCCGCGCCCGAGGGCCGGTCCATCGACTGGCCGGGTCAGATCACCGCCACGCTCGGTCTGTTCGCTCTGATGTACGCCGTGATCCAGGGCTCCGAGAGCGGCTGGGGCAGCCCGCAGATCGTCGTCGCGTTCATCGTCGCGGCCGTCCTCCTCGTACTGTTCGTCCTTGCCGAGAGCCGTGCGGCCGAGCCGCTCCTTCTCCTGAGCGTGTTCAGGAACCGGGTGTTCGCCGTGAACTCGGTGGTCACGCTGATCGGTATGTTCGCGTTCCTCGTGATCATGTACGGCACCAGCATCCGCCTCACCATCATCCAGGGATTCAGCCCCCTGCAGAGCTCCGTCGCCTACCTCTTCTTCGGAGGCATCGGCTTCGTCCTGCTGCCCCTCACCTCCAAGCTGCTCGAGCGCTTCAACCCCCGGTGGGTTCTCTGCGGGGCCCTGACCCTCATCGGCGCCAGCGGGCTGTGGTTCGCCGGCATTTCGACGAGCAACCGGGCGCTGAGCGCCATCTTCGGGCCGCTGATTCTCGCCGGCGTCGGCTCGGCACTCGCCTTCGCTTCCATCAGCGCGGTCGCGGTCAACACACTTCCCAACCACCTCGCCGGTATGGCGAGCGGGGTCACCAGCACGTTCCGGGATCTCGGGTTCGCTCTCGGCCCCGCGATCGCCGGCGCCATCGCGCTGAGCCGGGCCGCCGACGAGATCGCCCGCAAGCTGTCCGGCGATCCTCAACTGAGGAACGCCTACGAGGCCTTCCAGGCTTCGGCGGCCCATGCTCCCGCCGCGCAGAGACCGCAGCTGGAGGCGGCGGTGCACGCCGTGCAGTCGGGCCCGCTCGGAGCCAACTCGGTGCCGTCCAGCATCACCACGCCGGATGGCCACGTCGTGCCCTTCAACCCCCTCAAGCACGTCGCTTTCGACGCCCTCAGCAGCAGTTACTCCCTCGCGTACGTTCTCGGTGGCGTGGCCGCCCTCGTGGCGGCGGCACTCACTCTCGTCGGCGCGCGCGGTGGCGCGGTCCAGGCTCATCTCGAGGACGACCCGCACACCCTCGACGGCTGACCTTCTGAGGAACGGGCCGGCGCCGGAACACAGGCAGCCGGCCGACCAGGACAACAGAACAACCACAGCGCCCGCCGCGATCTCCCTCGGGAGCAGTCGCGGCGGGCCACGGCGTACCGGGCACCACGACCAGCAGACGCACTCGGACAGGAGTCGAACAATGACCACCGCGCACCCAGGTCCGGCCAGTGTGAACGGCATCCGCATGCCGGACACGGTCGATCAGGCGGAGGCGGCATGGCTCGTCGCGATCACGGCCGGCGACGAGGAGCAGCGCCGGCTCATGCTTCCGGACTGCGTGATCGTGCACGCGCCGGTCGGGAACGTCCATGACCGCGAGCGCTTCCTCAGCTACAACGCGTCCATGGGACCCACCCTCGAGGCGGAGACCAGCGAAGTGACGTGTCGGGAGCGAGGGGGGCGGGCGATCGTCACGTGCCATCAGAAGATGCGCATCCGGCGCCTGCCCGACCTGCCGCCGTTCCTGGTGCAGGCCGTGGCCACCCGGGTGTGGTTCTCGACCGACGAGGGATGGCGCCTGGGCCACATGCAGCTCTCCCGGCGGCAGCCGCCGGTATGACACGCCGGTTCCCTCGCGCTGCGAGGGGTCATGCAGCGCGAACGGGAATACCCGGCCTCCAGCCCAGGCTCCTGGACAGTCCCAGTCCGCTCGCGACCAGTGTGGGAACGGCCGCCTGCAGTTTGATCGATCCGGCGGCCACCACCACGGACATGGCCGCGACGACGTTGCCGCTGCCGTCGACGATGCGCGTCGCAACCGACTCGGCCCCTTCGCTCAGCTCTTCCTTGACGACCACCGTTCCGGTCGCGCGACAGGACGCCAGTTCGCGACGGAGTTCGGCGGGGTCCACGATCGTCCTGGGGGTGAAACGCTGCAGCCTTCCCGCCAGCACCTCATCGATGAAGGCCGGGCTGCTGTGGCTCAGCAGCACTTTGCCGACACCCGAGCAGTGCAAGGGCAGAAGGCCGCCGACCTGCGAGGTCAGACCGACGGCGTTGACCGCCGACAGCCGCTCGATGATCACGGCCTGGTCGCCCTGGAGGACGGCCAGCTGCACATGCTGGCGAAGGGCGGTGTACAGGTCCTCCACGAACGGCTGCGCGGCGCTGCGCAGCGTCTCGGCGCGCGGCGCGAGAGTCCCGAGGCGCCACAGCGGCAGACCGATCGCGAACCTGTTGCCGCTGGTGCGCTCCAGCGCGCCGGCCTCCAGAAGGTCGAGCGTGAGGCGTCTGGCGGTGGCGTGCGGCATGCCGGTACGCCGGACCAGGTCGGCCAGGCTCAGCTCGGTGTGGTCGGTGTCGAAGGAGTACAGCAGATCCCACAGGCGAGAGCTGACCGATCGTCCTGGCTCTTGCGCGCGGGGCATGGCCTCTCCTCCATCGTCAGTGGCTTCGGCCACCCTACCTCGCATGTTCGTTGGATGAACCACTCTGTTCTAACAATGCGCGATGTGCCGAAGTCTTGCGCAGAGCCAGTCACCTACCTCGGCTCAAGGCCCATGGGAGGGAAAGAGAATGACGAGTACGGAAGCCGGCCCGAAGATCGCGATCCTGGGCGGCGGCATCGGGGGCCTCGCCGCCGCGGCTTTCCTTCGCGAGAAGGGCTTCGACAGTGACGTCTACGAACAGGCGGCCGCCCTGACCGAAGTCGGTGCCGGCCTCGTGATCGCGCCCAACGCCGCCCGCCTGCTGCGACGTCTCGGTGTGCTGGAGCGGTTCATCAAGCGCGCGGTGCGGATGGAGACCGGCTGGGAGTTCCGGCGCTGGGAGAACGGCCAGGTCCTGTCCGCGGAGAACCTTCAGGAGGGGTGCGTACGCCTGTACGGCGAGCACA
Organism: Streptomyces sp. NPDC001100; assembly: GCF_053598575.1. NCBI lineage: Bacteria > Bacillati > Actinomycetota > Actinomycetes > Kitasatosporales > Streptomycetaceae > Streptomyces > Streptomyces sp. NPDC001100. The sequence goes on along the minus strand of NZ_JBSFKO010000027.1, from coordinate 42,299 downwards.
CCTATGCCGCCCACCGCGCCGACCTGCTGGACGCCCTGAGGTCGGCCGTCCCCGAGCACTCGATCCACCTCGGCAAGCGCTGCGTCGCGGTCGAGTTCGAAGGCGACCAGGCGGTTCTCCGGTTCGAGGACGGTGAGACGGTCCGCCCGGACATCCTCATCGGCGCGGACGGAGTCCACTCACGCGTGCGCGGCGCCATCGTCGGACCGACCGAGGCCAGGGAGTCGGGCATCTGCGCCTTCCGGGCCCTCGTACCTGCTCAGAAGGCACCCGACTTCGCCAGGCGGCGCGCCCAGACCCTCTGGATCGGCCCCGACCACCACCTCGTGCACTACCCGGTCTCCGGCGAGGAGTACGTCAACCTCGTCGCCTTCGCACCTGCCGGAGCCAACAGTGTCGAGTCATGGACGGCCACCGCGACACTCGAAGAACTGCTCGACGAGTTCGCCGGCTGGGACCCGCGTCTGGTGGACCTGATCACGGCGGCCGACACGCCGGGACGCTGGGCATTGCTCGACCGCGAGCCCCTCGACAACTGGAACCGCGCAAACGCGACCCTGCTGGGCGACGCGGCCCACCCGATGTTCCCGTTCTTCGCCCAGGGCGCCGCCCAGGCGATCGAGGACGGCGCCGTCCTGGCCCTGTGTCTCGCGGAGGATCCGGAGAATCCGGTCGCGGCACTGGGACGCTACGAAGAGCTCCGTCGCCCCCGCACGACACGCCTGCAGGAGGTGTCGCACGGAAGGTCCCACATCAACCACCTTCCGGACGGCCCCGAGCAGCAGGCGCGCGACCTGGCGTACGCGCAGGCCGACCCCCTCAGGGCGAACGGCTGGATCTACGCCTACGACCCCGAGGTCGCCGCCGGGCGTGTGATCAAGGCCGAGCCGAGGACGCCGTAAGCCTGACACCGCATCCGCTCATCCGCGCACGGTCCGGTCGGCGCGGTCGCGAACCGCGCAGGTCGGACAAGGCGTTGACCATCCAACGAACACAGGCATTGTCGCTCCCCAGACCTCACCCGAGACTGCGGAACGGGCGGCCCGGGACGCGGCCCGGTCCCCAGCGCATCGTGTCGAAAATCCTGAGCACGTCCAGAAGGGCGGATCATCGAATGGCAACCACAACCGGTAGTGGGCTCGTCGTGCGAACCCTGCAGCGAGCCGGCGTCAACGTGGCCTTCGGCCTGCCCGGAGCACACATCGACGGCATCCTCCAGGAGGCCCTGGACGCCAAGCTGCGGATCGTCGACGTGCGCCATGAGGTGAACGCCGGCCACGCCGCCGAGGGCTACGCACGGGTCACCGGGGGCCTGGGGGTTGCCGTCGTGACAGCGGGCGGTGGCTTCACCAACGTCCTGACCTCGATCGCCAACGCCCATCTGGACCGGACCCCCGTCCTCTACATCGCGGGCTCCGGCCCGCTGGAGACGGACCAGGTCAACGACCAGCAGGCCGGGTTCGACCAGGTAGCCATGGCCACTCCGGTGACCAAGTTCGCGCACCGCGTGACCCGTACCGAGCTGATTCCCCGTCTGGTCGCCCAGGCCGTCCGCATCGCGCAGTCGGAGCCCAAAGGCCCGGTGCTCCTGGACATCCCATGGGACGTCCTGCGTCAGCAAATCGAGGGCGACGAGGTCGAGGACTACCGCGTCGAGATCGACGGCACCGGCATCGCCCCGGCCGGCGGCGTCGACCGGATCATCGAGGCACTGGGCGCCGCCCGTCGGCCCATCGCACTGGTCGGCAAGTCCTTCGTCACCGCCGAAGCGCGCGCCCAGTTGCACGAGTTCGCCGCCCGTACCGGGACGCCCCTCTTCTCCGACTGGGAGGGACTCGGTGCCATTGTCGGGTCCGAGCAGCACGTCGGTCTCCTGCAGACCCTGGCCACCGTCCCCGAGGACGAGCGACCCGACCTGGTCCTGATGCTGGGGCTGCGCTTCGGCTTGGCCACCCAGTTCGGCACGGGCCGCCTGCTCCCGAAGAGCGCACGGATCTTCCAGATCGACCCCGACGGCCGTGAACTCGGCCGTCTGCAGACGGTCGAACTCGGCGTCCAGGCAGACCCGATCGCCACGATCGGCCTGCTGAACGAGCGTCTGGGCGACGGGCCCGCGCCCGCGGGGCGCGACGACTGGCTGGCAACACTGCGGGACATCTCGGCCACCCGGCGGTCCGCGCTCGCCGCCGAGACCGAGGAGCACGAGGGCGCGATCCACCCCTACCTCGCGGTCCGCACGATCGCCGAGAGCGTCCCCGACCAGGCCACCGTGGTCGTCGACGGCGCCCTGACCGAGCTGTGGCTCTCCGAGACCATCGCGCTCGCACCGCTGGCCCACTACCTCGGCCACGGATACCTCAGCTCCATGGGCAGCAACTTCGGCGTGGCGCTGGGAGCCCAGTACGCCGCCCCCGACAAGGCGACCATCCTCGTCACCGGCGACGGCGCCGTCGGCTACAGCCTCGCCGAGTTCGACTCCCTCGTCAGGGCGGGACTCCCGGTCGTCGTGATCGTCCTCAACAACCAGGCCTGGGGCGCCACCCTGCACACCCAGCAGTTCTTCTTCGGACAGGACCGCGTCACCAACAACCGCCTGGAGAACGGCTCCTACAGCGGCGTGGCACGCGCTCTCGGCGCCGACGGCGTCGACGTCACGGAACTGGACCAGCTCGCCCCGGCGATCGAGGCAGCCCTCGCGGCCGGCCGACCGACCTGCATCGACGTGCGCGTCAGCCTCGCGCCCATTCCTCCGGAGGAGCGGGTCCTGAACGGCGGAGCACCGTTCGGCGGCATCGAGATCGACGCATGAGGCGCTTCCGGTAGTACAGGGGGCGCCCCCGGCTGGGCCGTCGCGCCGCACGGTCTCCAGCAGATGAGCCCTGTCCCACAGGCCCCGCGGGCTTGGTGGGACAGGGCTCACCGGCACCGGCTCTGAGCGCGCCCTAAGCGGAGTGCAGGTCCAGCCCGAAGTGCGCCCTCGCCGTCGTCACCGTGATGACGGGCACGTGCTCCGCGATCTGCGCCTTCGACATCTGCGTCACCAGGAAGTAGTCCTGAAGCGGCAGCCCCTTGCGCGCCACCGAGGAGCCCACCGAGCGGAACAGCAGTTCGGCGGCCTCGTGCGACAGCCGGCACGACGTGTACAGCACATTGCCGAGGGCGACCCAGTCCTCGAAGGAGGGGATGTCACCGCTCGCCCAACGCTCGCCGAGGCGCTCGTAGTCGTGGGCCGCGGTGAGAAGGACCGCCTGCGCGGCGTCGATCGTCGCCCGCGCCTGGCCCCAGATCCGCTGGCCCTCCTCGTGCTTGTACCGCTCGACCAGCGGCGGGTACAGGCGCTTCTTGGTCAGGATGGTCTCTTCGTAGGCGTCGAGTGCCGCCCACGCCGTACCGACCTGGACCGCCGCGAGCGAGGCCGGATACAGCGGCTGGATCTGACCCAGATACAGGGGGTTACCGGTGGAGCGGGTGCCGTGCGTGCCTTCGGGGAGGTTCGAGTAGCCCCATTCGAACAGCGGGGACACGTTCTCGGCGGGGACGAAGACGTCTTCCGCGACCACCGTGTTGGACCCGCTCGCGCCGAGGGCCATCGTGGCGTGTGCCCCCCAGTCGTCCCGCACGGAGTAGTCGTCGCGGGGGAGGAGAGCCACCACCGGGACGGGATCGGTGCCCTCGGCCAGGATGACCGTGCTCACCATCGCGTGGGTCGAGTACGGGACACCGGACGAGTACGGCCATGCACCGGTGAGGCGGTATCCGCCCTCCGTGGGGACCAGCGAGCCTCGGGGGTTGGCGGAGTGCGGCGCGATGAAGACACCGTCCTCGCCGAAGGCATCCCGCACGACCTCCTCCGGGAAGTGCGCGACCAGGGGGATCGTGTGACCGGTCCCCAGGGTCAGACACCAGCCGATACCGGGGTCCCCGCGCGAGATCTCGATCATCGTCCGGTAGTACGTCTCCAGGCCGAACTCGTACCCCCCGTACTTCCGCGGCTGCACGAGGCGGTAGAAGCCGGCATCCTCGAACGCCTTGTGGATCTCGGGGGAGTACGTGCCCTCATCCGCCGCTTTCACGCGGTTCTCCCGGAGGGTCGGGCGCATCGCCGCGGCACGGGCGATGACCTCCTCCGCGGTGAGGTCCGGCTCCGGTATCCGAAGATCGCCGAACACGGCGGTCGTGTCGTGCGACGACATCGTCGCTCCCTTCGTCCGCTCCGTCTCATCCGGCCTCAATGCCGTGAGACGAGGAGTGGATCGAGTCAACGCCCGGCTCCCCGCGCGCCGCTTGCCCCGATCCGCCAAATCCGGCACAGCGCATTGACCCGCGGAGGCAAGCGAAATGAACGCGTGCCGAACGAGCATGAGAGCCACCTGTTCGATGAACGCGCAGTGGCACGACGAAAGAAGCAACGAAGGGGTTGTTGAAATGGCGAGTGTTCAGCACCTGGCTGTACGCGTCTCGGACCTCGAGCGCTCCACGAGGTTCTACGTCGAGACCTTCGGCGGCAAGGAAGTCCTCAACCCCTACCACACCGGCAAGCAGATGACGGAGATCATCTTCGGTCTGAAGGACACCGACTACCGCATCGGATTCGTCGAACTGCCCGACGGCTTCGGCCTCGAACTGTTCCAGTTCCTCCCCGATCGCAACCCCACGATCGGGGTGCCGCAGCCGGAAGCGTCGTTCATGCACTTCGCCATCGCCGTCGACGACGTCGAGGCCACGCTGGCGCGTGCGGTGGCGAACGGCGGGGAGAGCTTCGGCGATCCGGCCGGGTGGGCTCCGGGCGACCCTGCGAAGTACACCTACATCAAGGACCCGGACGGGAACATCCTCGAAGTGAACGACACGACCTGGGAGCGCATCCTGCACTCCGCGATCGAGCTGTACCCCGAGGCCAAGCGGTAACGACGGCCGGATCGAAGGGAGGGCCGGAGCGCCCCGGCTCTCCCTCCAGCGTGCTGCCCTTCAACGGGTGCACCCGTATATCGTGATGCCATCAAGCCCGGCCCCATCGGGCGCTCGCGACGATGCGAGAGGGGACGCGGATGCCCGCCACCAGATCCTGGGTGTGTCAGCTGCGCCCCACCGCCCTCCCCGACGACCTCGAGCCGGCCTGCCTTCCGCAGACCTGGAACCGGACCGTCGCCGACATCGGTATCGGGGCGTCCGCGTGGGCCGTCGAGTTCTGTCACGAACTCGCGGGGCTCGCGGTCGACCCCGACATCCTCGCAGTCCGTCGCACGGAAGCCGCTGAGGAGCTGCGCCCCACCGCCGAGGCGGTCGTCATGGAGGCCCTGGCAGCTCTGTGTCACGGCCGACCGGTCCCCACGACCGTCCCCCCGGAGACGGCCCGGCAGATCGCCCGCGCGGTCCGACAACGGATTCCGATCGAGCGTGTGCTCGCGTTTCAGCGGGCCTCCCATGCCCGCTTCAGCGACGCTCTCGTCTGCGAGTTCCGGCGCCTCGTGCCGGCCGATCAGCAGTCGGAAGGCCTCTTCGACCTGTCTCGGTTTCTGGTCGACCTCGTGAGTACCTTCTCGCTCGCGTGCAGTGCCGCCTACGCGGCCGAGGAGCAGGCGTGGCTTGCGAGCACTGACGGCTCGCGAGGGGAACTGGTCAGGGCTCTGCTGCGGGGCGACCACATGGATGTGAACCCCGCGAAGGCGCTGCGGTACGAGCTGGCGAACCGGACCCATGTCGGCCTGATACTGCGACGCGACGCACACGACGACGCGGCGTCAAGCAGCCTCGATCGAGTGGCCGCAACGCTCCTGACACAGATCGGCGCGATCGGGCACCTGGTGATCCCGTCGGACGAACGCGAGGTGTGGGCATGGGGCGCATTCGCCGACCCGCGCAGCGCGGCGGTGCGCTCGCTCCCCGTGGTGCCGGGCGCCCTGGTCGCGGTCGGGCGCCCGGCGCGCGGCCTCGACGGCTTCCGAGCCACCCACGAAGAGGCGACCGCGGCGGCCCGCGTCACGCTGTACTCGGCCGCCCGCTCACACGATCGCACGGTCTTCTTCGACGACGTCCGACTCGCGGCGCTGCTCACCTCGGACCCGGAGGGGGCGCGAAGCTTCGTCCGGGACGAGCTCGGGGCTCTGGGGCATCCGCGAGAGGCGGTGCTCCAGAAGACCGTGCGCGTCTACCTCGAATGCAACTGCAGCCCCGCGACCACCGCGGCGCGGCTCGGCGTGGTGAAGAACACCGTCGTATACCGCATTCGACGTGCCGAGGAAATTCTGGGACGGAGCGTCAAGGAACAGCAGGGGATCCTGTGGGCGGCGCTCCATCTCGTCGATGTCGTCGACCCCGTGGAGTCGCAGTATTCGGCCTGATGACGGAACGCCGGACGGGGCGAGGGGGCTCGGGGCCGGGTTGTATGCCCGTGTGTCCTCGCGCGGTCGAAGGACCGATTCGCGCCGAACACCACCGCTGTACCGGCTATCCCCGTACAGGCCCGCCGTCGTACCCGAGTTCGTTCCGCTCACCGCGGTGCCGGCCGCCGGACCTGGCCAGTATCTCGGAGGGCGCGGTGCCGAAGCGTCGGCGGTAGGCGGCGGAGAACCGGCTCAGGTGGGTGAAGCCCCAACGCCCGGCCGCTTCGGTGACTCCCGTGGCGCCCGTCAGCAGTTCGGCATGGACACGGTCCAGACGGACGTTGCGCAGGTACGTCATCGGGGTCACACCGAGGTACTCCCTGAACCCCTCCTGGAGGCGTCGGGCACTCACGCCCGCCGCCCGGGCCAGGTCCCCGACGGTGAAGGGGGTCTCGGGGCGGGCGTCGATCAGCTCGACGGCCTTGCGTACCGTCCGCGGGTAGGCCGGCGGCTGCGGACGCAGCAGCGCTTCGGTGTAGGTGTGCGGCTGGGCCAGCAACAGGCCGCTCACGAGGAGGCGCTCGAAGTGCTGCTGGATCGGCCGCTCACGGATGAGTCCGCCAGTGCTGTCGGACTCGGCCACCAGTAGGTCGAGAGTGTTGCGCCAACTGCGGCCGGGCGCGGACGTCAGGTCGAAGTCGAACGCGAATTCCAGCGGAGCCTGCAGCGGACGGCCCAGGAGGGCCTGCAGTTCGGTCTCGACAAGCCCCCGGTCGATCTTGATCCCCAGATGCTGCTCGCCGTTGTCGCAGCTCAGCAGCCGGTGCTGCTGTGTCGGTGTGAAGACCATGGCGTCGCCGGCGGTCGCCGTCATCTCCTGCCGCCCGGTGGCTGCCTCGAGGGAGCCGCGCAGGACGACATTGATGTGGTAGTGCGACGGTGTCCGCCCGGGATCGACGCGTGTGCGCTGGCCGAAGGTCATCAGGCCGACGGTGACGTGCTCGGTGCGCGTGCCACGGAGTTCCCCGCCGGGGCCGTCGGTGCCCGACAGCGGGGTGACGTCCGCCGGATAGAACAGATCGTTGAGGCGCTCGCGGAAGTCCTCGAAGCCCGATTCGCGGCACAGCACGTGGCTCGCCAGTAGTGAGCGGACCATGCGTCATTGTTATCCGCTCCATGTCCGCACAACAAGGAGCGAGCCACCGGCTTTTGCGCATACTGCCAGGTCATCGGCTTGGTGAGAGGAGTGTCACATAGCAGGTGGATGACCCGAGCCCGGTAGGCCCGAGCCGTCTGAGAATCAGTCGCGGGATTCGGCTGCCGATCGCGCTTCGCGGATGTCGCTCCCCGCCGCGCCTTCATAGCGTTTTTCAGTCTGTTCGTCCGGCCCCTTCCGGCGAATGTCCGCCACGACTGGAGGTCCGTCATGACCGGCACCGACCAAGCGGCGAAGGCCGTCACCGCCGCGGCCGTCGAGAGTTTCCGCGACACCCCGGACCCGCGGCTGCGTGAACTGCTCCAAGGTCTCGTCCGTCATCTGCACAGTTACGTCCGTGAGTTGCGCCCCACGATTCAGGAGTGGGAGTACGCCGTGGAATACCTCACCGCCGTCGGGCAGAAATGTGACCCCACTCGCCAGGAGTTCATCCTGCTCTCCGACGTGCTGGGCGTCTCCATGCTGGTCGAGACGGTGAACGAGCAGGGCGGCGGAACCGAGAGCACGGTCCTGGGCCCCTTCCACGTAGTGGAGTCCCCGAAGCGCGAAAGCGGGGACGGCATCGACCTGATGAGCGTGGGAGAGCCCTGTGTCGTGTCGCTCCGTGTCACGTCGGCGGACGGCAGTCCGCTGGCCGGCGCGAGCGTGGACGTCTGGCAGTGCAGCGCGGACGGCTTCTACGACGTGCAGCAGCCCGACATCCAGCCGCTGGGCAACGGACGCGGTCTCTTCCGTACCGACCACGAGGGCCGCGTGTGGTTTCGCACCGTCGTCCCGAGCCACTACCCCATTCCGACCGACGGCCCGGTGGGAGTGCTGCTCGACGCCACCGAGCGGCACCCCTACCGCCCGGCCCACATCCACTTCATCGTCGAGGCCGACGGCCACCGACCGCTGACGACGCACATCTTCGTCGCCGACGGCCCCTACCTGGACTCCGACGCCGTCTTCGCAGTCAAGGAGAGTCTGGTCGCCGACTTCGCGCAGGTCGACGAAGCGGAGAGGGCCTGCGCGTACCAGGTCACCGCGCCGTTCCGGCTGGCCGAGTTCGATATCGCCGTCGAGCCCGAGACGGACAAGGACGCCGGATGAACGTCCCGCTCGCCTTCGCCTACCAGGCTCTCCCCATGCGGGTGGTGCTGGGTGCCGGAGCCCTCGACCGGCTGGCCGACGAGATCTGCCACGCCGGCCTCCAGCGGGTGATGGTGCTGTGCGCGCCCGGCCGGCGAGACCTGGCCGAGACCGTTGCCGAGCGCATCGGCCCGCACGCAGTGGACATCCATCCGCACGCCCGGATGCACGTGCCCGCCGAGTCGGCGGCCGAGGCCCAACGACGGGCGGAAGAGGTGAACGCAGATGGCTGCGTCGCCGTCGGCGGCGGCTCGGCGATCGGGCTCGGGAAGATCATCGCCCTGCAGTACCGTCTGCCGGTCATCGCCGTACCCACGACGTACGCCGGGTCCGAGATGACACCGGTGTGGGGCCTGACGGAGAACGGCGTCAAGCGCACCGGCAAGGACCCCCGCGTGCTGCCGGTCTCGGTGCTGTACGACCCCGCGCTCACCGTGACCCTGCCCGTGGCTGTCTCCGTGACCAGCGGCATGAACGCGATCGCGCACGCGGTCGAGGCGCTCTACGCGCCGGACGCCTCCCCGGTCATCGATCTGATGGCCGAGGAGGGCGTGCGCGCGCTGGCCACCGCGCTCCCGGGCGTCGTGGCCGACGGCGCCGACCTCGATGCACGCGCCCGTGCCCAGTACGGCGCCTGGCTGTGCGGAGCCTGCCTCGGGGCCACCAGCATGTCCCTGCACCACAAGCTCTGCCACGCCCTCGGCGGCACCCTCGACCTGCCGCACGCTCCCACGCACACCGTGGTGCTTCCGCACGTCCTCGCCTACAACCAGGGCGCGGCGCCCAAGGCGGTCGCCGCCCTCGGTCGTGCCCTCGGCACCCCCACCGACCCGGCCACCCATCTGTGGGACCTCGCGGGCCAGCTCGGCGCTCCGAGGTCCCTGCGGGAACTCGGCATGGCCAAGGGCGACATCGACCGCATCGTCGATGTCGCGCTGACCAACCCCTACGCCAACCCCCGCGAGGTGACCGCGGAAGCCCTTGGCCGACTCCTGCGCTCCGCCTGGTCCGGACAACCCCCGGCTCCCTGAGAGTCCCCTGAGAACGCATTGGGTCCAGTCGGACTTCGACGGTCGGCCGAATGGAACTCCGAGCATGGGCAGCTGTCACAAGCCCAGATGCTTTCGACGTATCGCCCGTCCCGGTGCAGGGCGCGGGACGCCAATCCGCGATCAGGAGCGGGCCGTCGCCCTACGAGGCGTTGGTTGTTCGGCGCAACCGGCGATGAATGGTTTGGTGAAACCGGGCAAGAGGGCAGGCCGACAGGTCGGGTTCCATGAGCACATCGTTTCGTCGATGTGAACTGGAGGCGCGCCGATGTCCAAAACCGCTGATCGAAATCAGACGCGGCAGCACGTGACCTTGATCGACGACGGCTCGCTGGAGCCCGGGCTGTCGGCCGACGGCTTCCGTGAGGCGTTTCGCAACCATCCGGGCGGGGTCGCGGTCGTGACCGCTGATGCCGGCCGAGGCCCGGTCGCCCTGACCGCGACGTCGGTGATATCGGTGAGCGCCACGCCACCGCTCCTGGTTTTCTCGGTGGCGGCCCTCTCGTCGGCGACGCCGACGATCCTGGAGTCGTCGTCCGTGGTGGTGCACCTGCTGGGAGCCGGTCAGATCGATCTCGCGCGTCTGTGCGCGACGAGCGGAGCGGATCGCTTCGCTGACACGGAGGCATGGGCCCGGCTGGCGACCGGTGAGCCGTACTTCGTCGCGGCTCCGGTGTGCATCCGAGGCACCATCGCCGCCACCTTCGCAGCGGGCGCCTCGACGCTCGTCGTCGTCAACGCCACACACGCGCACTACGGGCCGACGGGCGCCGCCGCCCGGAGCGACGCGTCGCGTCCGCTGGTCTACCACGACCGGACCTGGCATCAGCTCAACGAGCAGTCCCAGCTTGTGTCGAGCGCGCAGTAGTGCGATCGCGGTGCCTTCCCCGAAAAGGCAAAGACCTGAGGACTGCTGTCTCTGACCGGTACTTCACCAGCTGACCCATGCCTCACACCCCGTACCAAAGGAGCGGAGAACCTCCCATGGCCAAGCTTGAGATCATCATCGCGAGCACGCGACCGGGCCGGATCGGCCTGGCCGTGGGCGAGTGGTTCGAGACCCGGGCGAAGGAGCACGCAGGCTTCGACGACATCGAGTTGGTGGACCTGGCGGAGGTGAACCTGCCGTTCATGAACGAGCCGCACCACCCGCGCCTGGGCAAGTACACCCACCGGCACACCCGTGACTGGAGCGCCAAGGTCGCGGAGGCGGACGCCTTCGTATTCGTGATGCCGGAGTACAACTTCGGCTACAACGCCGAGTTGAAGAACGCCATCGACTACCTGCACCGAGAGTGGCAGTACAAACCGGTGGGCCTGGTCAGCTACGGCGGTGTCTCCGCGGGTACCCGGGCCGCGCAGATGATCAAGCAGGTGGTGACCACTCTGAAGATGACGCCGGTCGTCGAGTCGGTGTCCATTCCGTTCGTCCACCAACTTCTCGACGAGGAGGACGGCCTGGTGGCGAACGACATCATGATCGGCTCCGCGACGGGGATGCTCGACGAACTCGCCCGGGTTGCTGACGCCCTGCGTCCACTACGCGGGGCCGCGGCGGAGTGAACCCGGATGGCACACACCGTTGCCACGCCCGCAGTCGAGGCGCGTGCAGTGCAAGCCCAGGGCTGCTCCTGCCCGGTCACCGGTTCTGGTGCTGAGCTGGTCGCTGCGCACCAAACCCCGTCAAGGTCCGCAGCCCTGGGAGGACGCCGACTCCGCGCCGGCCCCGGACAGGAGTCAGGTCTGGCTGCCGTCCGCTGCTGAGAGGGCCCGTACCGCCTGGGCGACATCCGCGCGGAGGTCGTCGAGGCTGTGGCCGGGGCCGAGGACCATGCGCCGCAGCTGGGGCATGGCGATGCTCCAGCCGCTCAGGGCGAGGGTGAAGAACACGCGGGCGCGGGCGTCGTCGCCCTGGCCGCCTGACGCCGCCGCGTCGATCTTGTCCTGATAGTGGGCGGTACGGGCCTCTTCCGCCGGGACCGGCTTCTCGCCGAGCTCGAGGGCCTCCCACATGGCCAGCCGCAGTGCCTCGGGGTGGGCGCGGTGGTAGTCGAAGAGGCGCTCGGCGTAGGCGGGGAGGTCTGCGCTGGGCGGTACGGCGTCGGCGAGTTCGGCCAGGGCGCGTTCCAGGACGACGGCGAAGAGGGTGTTCTTGTCGCCGAAGTAGTCGTAGATGGCCCGCTTGTTGGCCTTGGCCTCGGCGGCGATACGGTCCACCCGCGCACCGGCGACGCCGTGCGCGGCGAACTCCGCGGTCGCCGCCGCGAGGATGCGTTCCTTGGTCGCCGTGGAGTCGTATGCCATGCATTCGACTGTAACGAACTGGTTCGTTTGACGAAGGGAAGACGGCCGTGCCAGCCTGATTTCGAACCATCCAGTTCGTTCGGTTGGAGTCAGGTGATGTCGCGAAAGGATCCCAAGGCCACCCCCGCGTCAACGGGCGCAGGTCGCAGGCTGCCGCTGCTCATGGCGCTGGCCTGCGGCGTCAGCGTCGCGAACGTCTACTTCCCGCAGGCCCTCACGCCGCTCGTCGCCCGTGGCTTCGGCATCGCTCCGGCCACGGCGGCGGTCGTGGCGACGGTGACCCAGCTCGGCTACGCGGCCGGGCTCTTCCTGCTGGTCCCGCTCGGCGACCGGCTGCCGCGCCGTCCGCTGATCACCGGGCTGCTCACATTGACCGGCCTCGCGCTCCTGGTCGCCGGTCTCGCCCCGGCGTCCGGTCTGCTGCTCGCGGCCGGCGGTGTGGTGGGCGCGGCGACCGTCGTCCCGCAGCTCCTGCTGCCCATGGCCGCCGGACTGGTCGAGCCGGACCGTCGCGGCAGTGTCATCGGCACGCTGCAGGCCGGACTGATCGGCGGCATTCTGCTCGCCCGCACCTTCGGTGGCGTCCTGGGCGAGCACCTGGGCTGGCGCGCACCGTATCTGATCGCTGCCGCCCTGACCGTCCTGCTCGCCGTGGTCCTCGGTCGCGCCCTGCCCGGGACCGCCCCGGCCGCACAGGGCCGCTACCCGAGCCTGCTGGCCGACACGCTGCGCCTGCTCCGCGACGAACGGCAGCTGCGGCGTTCGGTGTTCTTCCAGGTCACCCTCTTCGGCGGATTCAGCGCGGCCTGGACGGCACTGGCCCTGCTGATCACCGGCCCCCGGTACGACCTGGGCACCCAGACCGTTGGCCTGCTGGCCCTGATCGGCGCGGGCAGTATGTTCTGCGCGCCCGCTGCCGGGCGCTGGGTCGACCGGCTCGGCGCCGACCGGGTGAACCTGTGGTGCCTTCTGGCCGCCCTCGCGGCGGCGGCCGTGCTCACCGCGGGCCTGCTGGGCGGAGCGACGGGGCTCGTGGGACTGGCCGTCGGGCTGCTGCTGCTCGACGTGGCGGTCCAGTGCGGACAGGTGGCCAACCAGGCCCGAATCTTCGCCCTGAGGCCCGAGGCGCGTAGTCGTCTCAACACCGGCTACATGACGTGTGCGTTCCTCGGCGGCAGCGCCGGGTCGTGGCTCGGCGCCCGCGCCTACGCCACACTGGGCTGGGGTGCCGTGTGCGCACTGGTCGGGCTGGCCGGACTCGTCGCGCTCGCCACGTACGCGGTCGGCGGGCGGGGGCGGTACGGCGCCCGGAGCGACCGGTCCCAGCCGGTTACCGCTGCCCGCTGAGTACCGCCCCGCCGGTGCTCTTCGGCAGCCGAGCCAGCGCACTCACCGGCCCAAGCCTCGCGCACCTCATAGCGCACCCACGTGGTCATGCCGACGCACGCCCTCGGCGGGATCATCATGAGGGAGAGCGCCAGTTCATCGACGGATTCCCCGACGAGACGGCCCGCGGCAGGCTTCGCGAGGGCGTCAGCCCCGAGAGCGCCGCCGCTCTTTTCCAGGCCGTGCTCAACGGCCTCCAGCTGCAGTGGGTCCTTGATCAGGACCTCGACATCGTGGGGCCGGTCACCGACTTCGTACGACTGCTGTTCGGCCCGGACGACACCGCGGACGCCGGCTGAACAGCGACGGCGCCTGGCCCGACCCCGCCCCACGGCGATCACGCGGCCATGAACGATCCCGGCCACGGTCGGAGAGCCACCAACCCGTGCCGCCCACACTCATGCAGACGGTGTCGCCCAGCACCTCAGCCCGCTGAAGGGGCAGCCCCGGGCGCTGAACCACCCTGGACCTGTCGTGCGAGGGTCGTGCTCGAGCGCGGTGAGAATCTCCCGCGCGGAGCGTCCGCGTCGCCGGGCGCGCCAGTGGACGTGGCGACGCCCGGCCGCCGGCCACCCGACGGGACGAAGTCCGCCCGCGAATGTAACGCTCAGATTACGAATCCTCCCCACGGTCTTCCTCCCTTCGTGGTCCCGGTTTACCTTCCAGCAAAAACCAACCACTTGGTAAGTATTGGTGCTCGGTCGCAGTCACTGTCCGGGCCCGCAGACATGCCCCGGCTGCCCGAGCGCGCTGGGACCGTCACCCTCGGCACTCAGGAAGGCAGTCGACGATGACCGAACTTGCTCCCGGATTCCTCTGGGGCGCATCCACGGCCCCGCACCAGATCGAAGGCAACAACCTCAACAGCGACTTCTGGGCCAACGAGGGGCGCATCCCTGGCATGGAGCGCAGCGGCGACGCCTGTGACAGCTACCACCGCTACCGCGAGGACATGCGGCTGCTGGCGGACGCCGGCCTCAACGCCTACCGCTTCGGCATCGAATGGGCCCGCATCGAGCCCGTGCCCGGCATGGTCTCGCGTGCCGAACTCGCCCACTACCGGCGCATGATCGAGACGACCTTCGAGCTCGGCCTGACCCCGGTCGTGACCCTGCACCACTTCACCAGCCCCCTCTGGTTCGCCCAGGAGGGCGGCTGGCTCGGCGAGCGCGCCATCGACCGGTTCCGGACCTACGTCGAGACGGTCGCGCCGATCCTCGAAGGCGTCGAGTGGGTCGTCACCATGAATGAGCCCAACATGCTGGCCATCATGGTCGGCATGGCGCGGGCCTTCCAGAACCCGCAGGCCGACGGGGAGTGGCAGAGCCCCACCCTCGACAACGAGGGCCCGCGTCCGCAGCTGCCGGCCCCCGACCCGGCCATCGGTGAGCGGCTCGTCGAAGCGCACCACGCCGCGCGGGCGGTGCTGCGCGAGCGCACCGGCGCCAAGATCGGCTGGACGGTCGCCAACCGTGCCTTCGTGGCCCGTCCCGGCGCGGAGGAGAAGAAGCGGGAGCTGGAGCGCACCTGGGAGGACCTTTACCTGGACGGAGCGCGCGACGACGACTTCGTGGGTGTGCAGTCGTACTCCAGTCAGTGGGTCGGCCAGGACGGCATCGAGCCCTATCCTCCGCACCCGGACAACACTCTCGTAGGGACCGCCTACCGGCCCGACACCCTGGGCATCGCGGTGCGACACACCGCCGAGGTCACCGGCGGCCTGCCGATCCTGGTCACCGAGAACGGCATCGCCGCCGGCGACGACACCCGCCGTATCGCCTACACCGGCGATGCCCTGGAGCACCTCGGCAAGGCGATCGCCGACGGGGTTGACGTACGCGGCTATCTGCACTGGAGCCTGCTCGACAACTACGAGTGGGGTCACTGGGCGCCGACGTTCGGCCTGGTCGACGTCGACCGCGAGACGTTTGAGCGTCGCCCCAAGCCCTCTCTGGCGTGGCTGGGCGAGACCGCCCGTTGCGGCCGGATCTGACCGCCCCGCCCAAGGGAGGACACACCGTGCAGGTTTCCGTACCCGACGTCTCGTCGAAGTCCCTGGCCGAACTCGTCTCGCTGACCGGGCGGCGTGCCGTCGTGACCGGCGCGGGCCGGGGGCTGGGCCGGGCCGTCGTCGAACGGCTGGCCGAGGCGGGAGCGGACGTGCTCGTCGCGGACATCGAGGACGAACTCGCCACCTCCGTCGCCCAGGATCTCGACTGCCGGAGTCAGGGCCGAGCCCTGGCCGCCCACCTGGACGTCACCGAACCCGACAGCGTCGTGGCCGCCGCCGACCTCGCGGTCCGGGAGCTCGGCGGGATCGACATCTGGGTGAACAACGCCGGCATCTTCCCCAGCGTGTCCGCCCTGGAGATGTCCGACAAGGCCTTCGACGAGGTGTTCGCCGTCAACACCCGCGGGGTCTTTCTCGGCTCCCGGGAGGCCGCACGCCGGATGAGCGAGGCCGGACACGGGGGCGTCATCGTCAACGTGGTCTCCACGGCCGGGTTCCGCGGCACGGCCCCGGGCCTTGCCGCCTACGTCGGCTCCAAGCACGCGGCACGCGGACTCACCCGGCAACTCGCCCTGGAATTCGCCCCGTTCGGCATCCGTGTACTGGGCGTCGCACCGACATTCGTGCCGACCGAGGGGAACATGGCGGCGGCCGCCGCTGCCGGGGTGCCCCTGGACTCCGAGGCGATCCAGTCCGTGATGCGGCCGGGCCCCCTCGGCCGGCTCGGCGTGCCCGACGACATCGCCCGCGTGGTCCTGTTCTGCGCCAGCGACCTCTCGGCCTTCATGACGGGCAGCACGCTCCTCGCCGACGCCGGCGAGACGGCGTAACCGCACACCGCCACGACCCCGACCAACCCGACCGCACCGAGCACCCGGTAGGAACTCCATGCTCTCGCCCCGCACCACCCCCACCCGCGACGCCGTCGGCCTCGACGGCCTGTGGCGGTTCGCTCCCGGCACCCGGACCGGCACCGCCCCGTGGGCATCACGCCTGCCCCCGCCGCTCGAAGTCCCCGTGCCCGCCAGCTACAACGACCTGTTCGTGGACCCGGAGATCCGCGACCACGTCGGCGTCGTCTGGTACCAGCGCGACGTGCGCGTCCCGCACGGCTGGACCGGCGAACGCGTGGTCCTGCGCTTCGGCTCCGTCACCCACGCCGCGCAGGTCTACGTGGACGAACGGCTCGTGGCCGAACACACCGGCGGCTACACGCCGTTCGAGGCGGACCTGACCGGCGTCGTCGAGCCGGGCGCCGCGTTCCGGCTGACGGTCGGGGTCGACAACCGGCTGACGAACACGACCATCCCGCCCGGCACCGTCACGACCGGCCCCGACGGCCGCGAACGGCAGTCGTATCTGCACGACTTCTACAACTACGCGGGCATCGCCCGCCCGGTCCGCCTGTACAGCACGCCGACGACCTACGTCGAGGACGTCACCGTCGTCACCGGCCGGGACGGCGCGGCCGGCACCGTTGGTTACCTCGTTCAGAGCGCCGGTGAGGACGCCGAGGCGGCCGCCGTGCGGGTGCGCGCGGTGGACGAGGCCGGCCGGACCGTCGCGGAGGGAGCAGGCCCGGAAGGCGTCCTGCGCATCGAGGAGGTCACGCTCTGGCAGCCGGGCGCGGCCTACCTCTACGACCTCGTCGTGGAACTGGCAGTGGACGGCGAGACGGTCGACAGCTACACCCAGCCCTTCGGGGGCCGGACCGTCGAGGTGCGCGGCACCGAATTCCTCATCAACGGGGAGCCGTTCTACTTCACCGGCTTCGGCAAACACGAGGACACCCCCGTCCGCGGCAAGGGGCACGACGACGCCTACCTCGTCCACGACTTCCAGCTCATGCAGTGGACCGGCGCCAACTCCTTCCGCACCTCCCACTACCCCTACGCCGAGGAGGTCCTGGACTTCGCCGACCGGCACGGCATCGTCGTCATCGACGAGACCGCCGCCGTCGGCCTCAACCTGGGCGTCCAGGGCGGGCTGACCGGCGTGCCGCCGACCCCGACCTTCGCGCCGGAGAACTTCGGCGGTACCACCCGCGACGTCCACGCCCAGCACCTGCGGGAGCTGATCGTACGGGACAAGAACCACCCGAGCGTGGTGATGTGGTCCCTCGCCAACGAACCCGCCTCCAACGAGGACGGCGCCCGCGAGTACTTCGAGCCGCTGGTCGAACTGGCCCGCAAACTCGACCCGACCCGGCCCCTCACCTACTCCGCCGTCATGTTCGCGACCCCGCAGAACGACAAGATCGGCGACCTGTTCGACGTCCTGAGCATCAACCGCTACTACGGCGGGTGGAGCGACCCCGTCGCGACGCGGCCCACCGTCTCGACGGCGGGACCCTCCTGCTCGGTCTGAGCGGCAGGCAGTCACACGCCCTTGGGGGCGAGGATGATGTCGAAGCGCACCCGGCTCCACGTGCCGTCGATGACGCGGCCGTCGGGCGTCGGCGTGCCGGCGGGCTGCCGCTCGAACCGCTTGATCAGCGAGTCCTTGACGCCGAAGACGGTGTCCTTGCGGCCGATCGGGTCGCCCTCGGGGAAGATGTGGGTCACCAACGTGCGCGCCCCTTCGTGGGAGACCATGAAGTGCAGGTGGCTGGCGCGCAGCGGTGAGCGGCCGACCGCGTCGAGCATCTTGCCGACGGGTCCGTCGTTCGGGATGGGGTACGGCGTCGGCGTGAGACCCCAGAAGCGGTAGCCGCCGTCGGCCGCGGAGAACAGGTGTGCCCGGCCGGCGCGTTTGCCGGCGTCGTACTGCACGTCGTAGAGCCCGTCCTCGTCGGCCTCCCAGACCTCGATCCGCGCGCCCGCGAGCGGGGTGCCGTCAGTGTCGGTGACGGTGCCCTCGACCCAGCAGGGCTCGCCGGGGGCACCGAAGGCCAGGTCGTCGCCGAGTTCGATCGCGGGGGAGTCCTCGACGAAGAACGGCCCGAAGACGGTGGCCTCGGTGGCGCCCTTGTAGGCCTGGTTGTTGACGTTGATCGTCTGCATGCTCGCGCCGAGGGTGTCGGAGAGCAGGATGAACTCCTGCCGGACCTCGTCGGTGATGTGGCCGGCCCTGGTGAGGAAGTCGATCGCCGTGCCCCATTCCTCCTCGGTCAGCCGGACCTCGCGGATGAACGAGTGCAGGTGCCTGACCAGCGAGATCATGACTTCTTGCAGCCGCGGGTCCTGGCAGGCGTCGAAGGAGGCCACGACGTTGTCGACGAGCTGCTGCTCGACCGCCTGCTGCTCGGGCGACACCTCGCGGTCGACGGCGGCCTGGGCACCGGCCTGGGCCGAGCCGGGATTGACGTAGGTAGCCATGACGGCCTCCTTCAGCTGATCGGGTCGCCCGCCCACGCCGCGTGCAGCAGCGCCGTCAGGTTCGAGTAGGTGACAGGGGTGGGGTTGTTGGCCGGGATCGCCTTGATGATCGGCCCCAGCGCCTTGGCGATGCCGTCCTCGGGCATGCCGTAGTCGCGCAGCGCCCGCGGCGCGTCCAGCGCCTGGCGCAGGGCGGCCAGGCCGGCGCTCGCCGTCCGGGTGGAGAACACCGTGCCCAAGGCCTGGGCGATGCGCGCCTCCGCCTCGGGTGCGTGCGGGGCGTTGAAGGCCAGCACGTAGGGCAGCACGACCGCGTGGGTCTGGGCGTGCGGGAGGTTGAACATGCCGCCGAGGACGTGGCAGATCTTGTGGTGCATCCCGGAGCCGGCCGAGGCGAACGCGACGGCGGCGAGGTAGGCGCCGTACAGGGTCTGCTCGATGCCCTCCGTGCTCGTCGAGTCGTCGGCCACCGCCGGCAGGCCGGTCGCCAGTGCGCGGATGCCCTCCTGTGCCAGCGCCCGGTCGATGGGGTCGGCGCGCGGTCCCCACATCGAGTCCACACAGTGCGCCATCGCGTTCAGGCCGCTGGCCACGGTCATCTCGCCGGGCAGCGTGGTCAGCAGGCTCGCGTCGTAGACGACCGACGCGGGCAGCACCTTGTCGTCCACGCCGGTGGTCTTGGTCTCGCCCTCGGTCAGGCCCCACACATTGGTCGCCTCCGAGCCGGCGTAGGTGGTGGGGACCGCGACGATGGGCAGCCCGGTGGTCAGCGCCACCGCCTTGGCCAGGCCCGTGGTCGAGCCGCCGCCGACGCTGACCAGGATGTCCGCGCCCGCGTCGACCGCCGCCCGCAGGGCCCGCCCCACGACCTCGACCGGCACATGCATCACGACCTCCTCGTGGCGCAGCACGACCGGGAGCTCCTTGGCGATGGGGTCGGCCAGCTCCCGCTCGCGGTCCGACGCGATCAGCATGACCTTGGAACCGCCGAGCGCCTCGACCTCCGCCGCGACGGCGGCGGGTGACTCCCCGGCCGCGAACACCACGCGCTGGGGAAGGGTTTCGTGTGTGAACTTCATCAGGCCTCCGCCAGCCATTGCTTGCCTTCGCCGTAGAGCTGTTCGACTGCTGTGCCGGTGAGGCCGGGAAGCCCGTCCTTCACCGTGAAACCCGCCTTGGTCTGCAGGTAGGCCAAGTGCCGGTAGCCGGTCGGGAACCGGTTGAGAAGGTTGGGGTCCAAGGTCAGTGAGGCGGCGGGGTCGACGACGTCGAGCCGGTCCTTCTCGTAGATCGGCTGCCGGCGCACGAGGGTCCAGCGTCCCTCGTGGCGGGCGAGGAAGTCGTAGAAGCGGCCGGTGCACACGACGTCGACCTCGACGCCGTCGACGCTCGCGCGCTGGTTGATGGTCATCTTCGTCTGGGCGAGGGCCCGGTCGCCGGCGGTGTCCGCGGTGTGGCCGCCGAGGAAGTGCAGGATGCTGACGCCGTTCTCGAAGCCCTCACGGCTGGCCTTGATGAAGTCGGTGGCGCTTCCCTGGAACCAGGTGGCGCTCATCCGGCCGTCGCGCGGATGCCAGAGTGTGGCGAAGCGGTCCCAGTCCCCGGCGTCGCGCCACAGCGCCCAGTTCTCGACGAGCTGCCGGATCTCGTGGCGGTCGGTGTCGGTCTGCGACATGGTTCGATCTCCGCTCGGTCTGGTACGACGGGATGCAAGCCGCCTGCGAGGGACAGCTGCGGCGGGGAGTGCCGGGCCCGGCGCACGCTGTCTCACGTGCGCCGTACGACCTCGCTCGCGTCCCTCAGATGGGGTAGTGGCGGGATCCCGACTGGATGGTGATCCAGCGCAGCTCGGTGAACTCCTCCAATGCGGCGCGGGAGCCGAAGCGGCCCCAGCCGCTGGCGCCGACCCCGCCGAAGGGCATCTGGGGCTCGTCGTGCACGGTGGCGCCGTTGATGTGGCAGATGCCGGACTTGATCCGGCGGGCCACGTCGAGGGCGGCGGCGGCGTCCTTGCCGAAGACGGCGGCGGAGAGGCCGTACTCGGTGTCGTTGGCGACCGCGACGGCTTCGTCGGTGGAGTCCACCTCGATGATCGAGACCACCGGGCCGAAGGACTCCTCGCGGTAGATGCGCATGTCCGGTGTGACGCCGCGCAGCACGGTGGGCTGCACGAACAGGCCGTCGGCCGTGCCGCCGGTCAGGACCTGCGCGCCCTTGGCGCGGGCGTCCTCGATCAGCGCGACCACGTGGTCGCGGGCGGCTGCGTGGACCAGCGGACCGATCTGTGAGGCGGGGTCGCTCGGCGGGCCCACGACCAGCTTGGCGGCCCGGTCGGCCAGGCGGGAGCAGAGTTCGTCGGCGACACTCCGGTCCACGATGACGCGTTCGGTGGACATGCAGATCTCGCCCTGGTTCATGAAGGCGCCGAAGTTGGCCGCGGCGGCGGCCTCCTCCAGATCCGCGTCGGGAAGCACCAGGAAGGGCGCCTTGCCGCCGAGTTCCAGGACGACCCGGGTCAGGTGGCGGCCGCCGAGTTCGCCGATGATGCGGCCGACGCGGCTGGATCCGGTGAAGTTCACGCGCGTCACGGCGGGGTGGGCGATGAGGGCCTCGACGACGCTCGGGCCGTCCTCGGGCGCGTTGCTGATGAGGTTGACCGCTCCGGCGGGCACGCCGGCGTCGTGCAGTACCTCGACGATGGCGGCCTGGGTGAGTGGCGTCTGCTCGGAGGACTTCAGTACGACGGTGTTGCCCCACACCAGCGGCCACACGATGGAGCGCACGCCGAGGATCAGCGGGGCGTTCCACGGTGCGATGCCGACGACCACGCCGACCGGCTGGCGCACGCCGAGAGCGGTGAGGCCGGGCACGTCGGAGGGGATGACCTCGCCGACGGCCGCGTAGGCCTGGGCCGCCGCTTCGACGAACATGCCCTTCGCGACATGCACGTTGAAGCCGCACCAGGGGAGCGTGGCGCCCATCTCGCGGCTCATCGTGGCGACGATGTCGTCGGTGCGCTCACCGAGCAGGACAGCCGCGCGCTCCAGCACCGACCGCCGTGCGGCCGGCGGTAGGCCCGACCACTCCTCAAGAGCGGCCGCCGCCGCGTCCACCGCGAGGTTGACGTCCTCGGCGGAGGCCGCGGCGACCCGTGCGATCGGTTCACCGGTCAGGGCCTCGACCGTCTCGAAGTAGCGGCCGTCCCTGGCCGCGACGTGCTCGCCCGCGATGAGGAGGTCGCTGGTCCGTACCGCGCCGGACGCGGGCGCCTCGATCTCTGTAGCTGACATGTGTTGTCCCACTTCCACAACAGCGGCGATCGCCGCACGAACCGTCTGGGCCGAACTCTGCGTGGTCGGCGTCCCGCCCTGAACCCTCATGTCCGTTCATCGAACAGCGGCGGCTTGAGGGCAGGACGGCCGGCCTTCCCGGGGCTCAGACCGGGGGCATGCGCTTGGCCTGGTGCGAGTGGGCCAGGCGCCAGCCCTCCGGGGTCTCCTCCCAGACCCGCGTGACCGTCTCCTGGACCGGGAAGGGCGGGAGGTTCTCGTCGAAGATGATGTGCATCTCCTGGAGGCAGGTGGTGATCGCGGTGTTGCCCCGCACCGTGATGCTGAGTTCCTCGGCCCTCGTGAAGACCATGCGGCGGCGGGTCCAGGTGAAGTGGACGAAGTCCTTCCCGGCGTCGATCTTCCCGACCGGGCCGTGGACGGCCCGGCAGTCCTCGAGCATGAGGGCGTTCATCGCTTCCTCACCCTTGGTGAGAGCCACGAGCCAGGCGGCCTCCGCCTGCTCGATCGCCTGGACGGTGGAGGTGGCGGATGTTGTCGATGTGGTGGTCACAGGTCCAGCTCCAGAATCGGTGAGTGTGCTCGCGATGAGCAGGTGGTGAACATGCCGTCGGCGCGTTCACGGTCGGTCAGGATGTCGTCGCGGTGGTCGGGCTCTCCGGCGAGGACGCGCACGATGCACTCGCCGCAGATCCCCTGCTGGCAGGAGTAGGGGGCGTCGACGCCGCCTGCGAGCAGGACGTCGAGGACGCTCTCGCCCTCCTTGACCTCGTACTCGCCCCCGGATTTGGCGAGCCGCACGGTGAAGGTTCCGCCGGCCGTGTGCGCAGCGGCGTCCTCGACGGGAGCGAAGCGCTCCTTGTGGATCGCTTCGGCGGGCCATCCGGCTTCGCTTGCGGAGGAGATCACGAAGTCCATGAATCCGCCGGGACCACAGACGTAGAGCGCCGTCTCGGGCTCCGGCGGGCCGATGTCGGCGGCGATGCTGAACCGCTGGTCGTCCGGGCCGTCGTCGAAGTGGAGCCGCACGCGGGGGTTGTGCTCCAGCTCGTCGAGGAACGCCGCATCCTCCCGGCTCCGGGCGCAGTAGTGCAACGCGTACTCCGCGCCCCTGGCTTCGAGCGCGTGCGCCATGGCCAGCAGGGGAGTGACGCCGATACCGCCGGCCACCAGCAGATGGCGACGCGCCTGGTCCGAGACGCCGAACCTGTTGCGCGGGCGGGAGATCCGCAGCCGGTCGCCCTCGCGGAGCCGGTGCATCCCCAGCGAGCCGCCGCGCGACGCCGTCTCGGCCAGTACCGCCAGCCGGTATCGGGTGCGGTCGTGCGGGGGCCCGCACAGGGAGTACTGGCGGACCAGCCCGGCGGCGTCGTCCACCAGTACGTCGACATGGGCGCCGGCGGCGAACTCCGGCAGCTCGGCGTCGCCGGGACTGACCAGGTCGAGCGCCACGATCCGGGCGGTCGCGTCGCGCCGGGCCGCCACGATGGTGTCGAGCCAATCGTTGTTGCTCATTGCTTCCTGCTCAGATGCCGGCGGCGGCCGGGGCGTCGGCGCTGTCACCCGCCGGGCGTTTGCCGAGGGTGAAGAGGCCGGACTGGGTGCGGTGGACCACCGACGAGTCACGGACGATGTTGATCGGGTCCCGCCCGGCCTCGACGTCGTCGGCCATCGCGAGCAGCATCCGGCGGAGCATGACGACGCCGCGGTCCCCGGTGGCCAGGGTCTCCTCGGAGTCCAGAGTGATCGCTCCCTGCGAGCCCTGGGCCTCCGTGTCACCGGGGAACTGATGGCGCTCCTCGTCGGTCAGCTCGTGGTTCTGCTTGCCGTTCTGCGTGATGCCGATGACGAAGCGGACCATGCGCTCGGGGTCGTTGCTGCGGATGGAGAAGAAGAGCCGGTGGCTGGTGTCGTCGGAGGGCACGACCCACAGCAACTGGTCCGGGCGCGCGTCGGGGGTGACCTTCACGTAGTCCGGCAGGCCGAAGACGTTGGGCAGGTGCTGCTCGACCGCGAAGCCGTACTCGGTGACCTCGCCGTCCTCGCCCTCCATCTCGAAGCGCTGGGTGTACTTCACGCCGTGGTCGGTGCGCTCGTACGTCAGCCGCTCGGCGATGGTGGCCGGGTCGAAGAAGTTCTCGGGGTAGCCGAAGGTGCCGGTGCCCAGCATCTGGTAGCCGCTGTGCGTGGAGTGCAGCCAGGTGACGTGCGTCGGGTCGGCGGAGTTCTCGTAGATGTTGAGCCAGCTGAAGTCCGCCGGCATGCCGAGGACCGCCGCGTGCGGGACCGGCCAGCTCGCGAAGTACTTCTCGTCCTGCGCGGGGTCCTCCAGCGCGTCGTAGCGGGGGAGTTCGGGCTTGAGCTCGGGCGGGCCCATGTAGACGAAGACCAGGCCGTAGCGCTCGGCGGCGGGATACCACGGCTGACGGGCCGCGTCGCGCCTGCGCCCCAGGGCCGGCTCGCAGGCCTGCTCGACGCAGCGGCCCTCGACGTCGAACTTCCAGCCGTGGTAGCAGCAGCGGATGCCGTCGTCCTCGACCCGGCCGTAGAAGAGGCTGGCGCCGCGGTGGGCGCAGCGCTCGATCACGACACCGGGCCTGCCCTGCCCGTCCCGGAAGACGACCAGGTCCTCGCCGAGCACCCGCGTCTTCTGCGGCAGGGCGCCGGCGACGAGCGCCTCCGAGCTGGCGACCGGGTGCCAGTAGCGGCGCAGCGCCTCGCCCATGGGCGTACCGGGCCCGACCTCGCGCAGACGGGCGTTGTACGAGGGCTTCGGGCGGCCGTAGGCCGTGCCGGTGTCGACGTCTGAAGTGGTGGTCATCGTTGTCTCCCGTGCGGCTCGGGAGCACAGCCGGTGGCCCTGCAGGGCGGTGGGGATCACCTGCGAGGGCACCGTCGTGTGCAGCCCTCAAATAGGATTGTTAATTCACATTCGCATTTCTTCTCACGTGGCGTCAAGGGTCATGTCCGGGCCCTCGGGAGGGGGTCCGTCGAGGTGCTCCGGTCGGTCGAGTGGGCCGGCGACGCAGGGCCTGGCCGAGCGGGACACCGGCCGGACGCACCGCAGTTCGCGGCCCGGCGGCCCGTGTGCGCGAGCTGCCGGGATGCATGCCGACGGCGTATACGCTGAGGCGATGAGTACCGAACCGTCGCTCGATCTGCCGCCGGCGCAGCAGGCGCGCAGCAGGCTGACCCAGCAGCGGATCCTGGAGGCAGGCACCGCCCTCCTCGAAGAGGGCGGCACCGAAGCGCTCACCGTCGCGGCCGTGGCTGCCCGGGCGGGTGTATCCGTGGGCAGTGTCTACCGACGGTTCGGCGACAAGGACCGCCTGATCGCGGCTCTGCAGCACGACATGATCGACCAGTTCCGCGCCGACATCATCCGCCGCTTCGCTCCGCAATGCACGGAGCCGGCCGTGCTGGTCGCCTCGGCGGTCGCCGGCCTCGCGGAGACGTATCAAGCGCACGAGCGCCTGATGCGCGTCTTCCTGGCCGCGGGCGCCACCGATCCCGCGGTGGCTCGGGTCGGGTCCGAGGCCGCCATCGATGCCGGCCACGTCTTCCGGCGGTACCTGGAGCCGATCCTCCCGGTGATCGACGCACCTGAGCCGGACTTGCGTCTGGATGTCGTCTATCGCTTGATCTACGGGACCTGTCAGAACCGCGTGCTCTACGGCGAACTGTTCGAGTCCGACCGGCCGCTGACGTGGCGTCAGCTGACGGACGAGCTGGTGAACGTCGCCCGTCTGTACCTGCTCGGCGCGCCGGCGCGGTGACCTCCGGACCGGAAAATGTGAATGTGATTCCTCCTTCACATTCGCCTTGGTTGGCGACATACTGAGCGGACTCCACGGAAGACGGCCGGCGGAGTCGACCAGGGAAGGAACCGCTCCATGCGAGAGCCGCTCAGCTACGAGATCGCACACGGCGCCGCACTTGCCGCTCTGGAAGCGGGAAGGGCCGACGGGCACCAGGTGTGCGCTGTCGTGGTCAACCGAAGTGGCGTCACCAAGGTCCTTCTCAGCGACGACGGCGTCGGCCTCCTCGGCGTGGAGACCGCGCGACGCAAGGCCTACACCTCGGCCGTGAGCGGTGTCCCGACGGCCAAGTTCGCGGCCTTCGCGGCGTCCCCCCAGATGCAGGTGGCGCCTCCCCACCTGGTCGATGCCAACCTTCTGCCGGTCGCCGGCGGCGTGCCGATCGTGACGGCCGACGGGGAGGTCATCGGGGCGATCGGCGTGGGCGGGGCGGACGACGTCACGGACGACCGCATCGCGCAGCAGGCTCGCGATTCCGTCGCGAAGATCGTCGCGTAGGCCTGTCGCCTGATCGGCACGGTGGCCGTCCTGAGCGTCGTCGCGTCCCCTGGGCAGGGCTGATCTCCGTGTGCCGGTCAGCATGCCGGACCCCGCCTCGCGCCACCGGCTCGCCCCGGAACATCGCTCCGGGGCGATAGGACGAGGACGGTGCCCATGCCGGGGGGTGAGCCGGAGGCCGCGGCCGAACCGCGTGTGCGTCTCAGTCACGCCGAGTCTCCGCACAGTCCCTCAGGACCAGTACAGACGAACCGGCAGGGACTGCAGATGCCTTACGGTCAGGCCGGGCTGGTAGTCGAGTTGCTCCGGTGCAACCGCCAGCTCGAAGCGTCGCACCGTGTGCAGCAGCACCTCCAGAGCGGTGCGCGCCTCGAGGCGGGCGAGGGCGTGACCCAGGCACGTGTGCTCTCCCCGGCCGAACGCGAGGTGTGCGTGGGGCGAGACACGGTCGAGGTTGATCTCTGCGGGCCGTTCGGTCAGCCTCGCGTCACGGTTGCCGGCTCCGAAACTCACCAGGAGGCGAGCGCCGGCCGGAATCGGGGTGCCGCCGAGCTCGGTGTCTCGGGTCGCGGTCCGGAACAGCCCCTGAACGGGCGACTCCAGGCGCAGCGACTCCTCGAGGAACGGGGCCAGCCGCGACGGGTCCTGCCGCAACTGCTCGGCCAGCCGCGGATCCTCGGCCAGCAGCCTGACGCTGCTGCTGATGGCATCGGCGGTCGTCACGTTGCCGGCGAACAGCAGCTCGAGGACGAACCGGGTGGCGTCCTCCGCGTCGAGCCCGGA
Organism: Streptomyces sp. NPDC001100; assembly: GCF_053598575.1. Taxonomy (NCBI): domain Bacteria; kingdom Bacillati; phylum Actinomycetota; class Actinomycetes; order Kitasatosporales; family Streptomycetaceae; genus Streptomyces; species Streptomyces sp. NPDC001100. Next base: position 15,173 of record NZ_JBSFKO010000027.1, on the reverse strand, counting down.
GGCCGCGATCGTCTGCAGAATGGTGGTCTCCTGCCCGACACCGGCGGCCGCTTCCAGCGCCGGCGCCAAAAGCGCGCCGAACTCCTCGCAGGCCCGAATGAAGCCGCCCAGGTCCGGTGAAGAGGTGAGGGAGGCGAGCACCTTCTCCGAGAGCCGCCGCATCTCGACGGTGTCCGCTTCCGGGACACCCAGCACCGTGGCGATGACAGCGATGGGCAGCTTGATGGCGAAGTCGGCCACGAAGTCAACCTCATCGCGCCCACGCAGGCCCTCGATCAGCTCCGTGGACGTCGCCCGGATCTGCGGTTCGAAAGGAGCGATCCGGCGGGATGTGAACGCCCTGGCCGCCAAGCGGCGGCGCCGGGTGTGCTCCGGCGGATCACTGGTGATCAGATAGAACCCTGTCTTCGTCGCCCCACTCCTCGGCTCGATCGGCGGGAGTCCGAGCGCGTCGAGCGAGGAGAACGTCTCGACGTCACGCAGTACCGCGTCGATGTCGTCGGCCCGAGTAACCATGAAGGCGTTGGCCTCCTCGACGAAGGCCACCCCTTGCTGCCGCAGTCGGGCATAGAGCGGGTAGGGGCAGTACGAGGTCTCGGGCCCGGCCTGGGCAGTCATCTCAGGGTTGGACACGGCTTCCTCCCTGTCCGTTCGGCGGCTCGCCGACATTCAAAAGCCGGGGCGCGTGCACCCAGGGCCCGTGGAACATCGTCAGCGGGTCATGCTGTCAACGCCGCTGCGTTAGGAATCTTGATTCGTCCGCAACCCCCGCCTGAACAGGAGGAACGGGACTCCTGGTAGATCAGCTTGTGTCGAGCAAGGTGATCATCGAGTCCGGGAGTCCCGTTGCGGGAGAAGTCTGTCATCACGCGCGCGATCGAGGTAGCCGGGGGTGTGTTTGCTCCGGGGCATCTGGGCGAGTTGACGCAGATCGTGGATTTCGCGCTGGTGGACGCGGTGCTGGTCGAGACGCGCGCGGTGCAGCGGCGGATCCGTCTGCTGCCGGCGCGGGTGGTGGTGTACTTCGTCCTTGCGCTCGCCCTGTTCGAGGACTGCTCCTACCGGGCTGTGTGGGACAAGCTCACCGCGGGGCTGGCCGGACTGCCGTTGGTCCGGCCGCACACCTCCTCGTTCTCCCGGGCCCGTCGTCGGCTGGGCGCACGGCCGCTGCGGGCGCTGTTCGAAACACTGGCCGGGGCCGTGGCCGACAGAGGCACGCCCGGTGCCTGGTGGTGCGGGATGCGCACGGTCGCCTTCGACGGGACCAGCCTGCAGCTGCCCGACCGCGTCCCGGTCACCGACCGGTTCCCCAAGCGCAGCGGAGCGGAGCGCGAGTTCGGCTACCCGCTGCTGCGGCTGGTGACCTTGGTGGAGACCGGAACCCGGGCGGTGATGGCCGCCGCGTTCGGACCTGAGAACGAGGGCGAACTCCCCTACGCCAACCGCCTGTTGGCCCGGCTGGAGGCATCCATGCTGGTCCTCGCGGATGCCGGATTCGACGCGATCGGCTTCCTGCACGGCATCCGCGCCACCGGAGCCCACTTCCTGGTGCGTTCCTCGGCCACCCGTCGCCCGCTGGCGCAGGATCGTCTGCCCGACGGCTCCTACCTGACCCGCCTGACCGCGCAGTACCGGGCCGGGCGCGGCTACGACATGCTGACCGTCCGCGTGATCGAGGCCTGGATCACCGTGAGACTGGCGGACGGAACCATACGCCGTGAACAGTGGCGGCTTCTCACCAGTCTCACCGACCCCACCCGGTATCCCGCCCAGCGTCTGGTGACCCTGTATCACGAGAGGTGGCAGGCGGAGACCGCCTACGCGAATGTGAAAGCGACCCTGCTGGACGGCCGCGTCCTGCGCTCCGGACACCCCGCCGACCTCGACCAGGAGGTCTGGGGCATCCTCACCGTCTACCAGGCCCTGATCCGCATCGCCCTGGACGCCGCCGCCCAGCAGCCGGGCCTGGACATGGACCGGCTCAGCTTCACCGTCGCCCTGAACGCCGCCCGTGACCAGGTCGTCACCGCCTCCGGCATCCTTCCCGCCGACCCCATCCGCCTGATCGGCGCGATCGGCCGTGCACTGCTGGCCAGCCTGCTGCCGCCCCGCCGCCAGCGCATGAAAGCCCGCAGCCTCAAGAGTCACAGCAAGTACGCCCCGAACGTCGGCAAACATCCCGCCACCACCCAGAACTACACCCTCCACACCGAAATAGCGATCATGGAGAAGGGGCTTGCATCCCGCTCGAACCGGTAAACGCAGCGGCGTTGGTCATGCTGTACGGACTCGGCCGGTGAGGACATAGCAGTGGCCGTTGAATGAACAACGCCTGCCGAGCGGTCACGAACCGAGAGGGAACGGACTCGACGCCCTCTCAGAACATCGCCTGGAGGATTCCCACGGTGCGCGCCAGGTGTGGCTCGGAGCGGTCCGTGCGGTGGGCGACGGCCAGCTCCACACGTGCGTCGGGTCCGGCCAGCGGCCGGTAGGCGACGCCGTCGAGCGCCAGGGCGGTCACCGGCTCGGGTACGACAGCGACGCCGAGCCCGCCGGCCACGAGCGTGATGAGCGTCGAGGTCTCGCCGACCTCGTGGCGGATGTGCGGTTCGACGCCGGCGTCGCGCAGCAGGCCCAGGACGACGTCGTACATCACCGAGCGGCGGTCGGCGGAGTGCACGATCAGGTCGGCATCCGCCAGGTCCGCTGCCCGCAACCGCTTCCGGCGGGCAAGGGGGTGGTCGACCGGTACGGCCACGACCAGCCGGTCCCGCCGCACAGTACGGACGGTGAGGGAGAGGTCGGCCACGGGAGGTCGCAGCAGGGCCACGTCGATCGCGCCGCTGCGCAGTGCCTCTACCTGGTCGGGCGCGAGCATCTCGCCACGGAAGGAGAAGTCGACGCCGGGCAGCTCCTTGGTGAGCCGCCGCGAGAGCGCGGGCAGGAGGCTGTACGTCGCCGAGCCCACGCACCCGATCGCGAGGTGCCCGACCGAGCCCGCGGCGACGAGGCGTGCGTGCTGGGCGGCCTCGTCGACATCGGCCAGGATGCCGCGCGCCCGCTGGAGATAGGCCCGGCCCGCCTCGGTCAGGTCCACGCGTCGTGTCGTGCGGTGCAGCAGCTCGACGCCGAGCTCCGCCTCCAGCTGCCGGATCTGCTGGGACAGCGGGGGCTGGGCCATGTGGAGCCGCTCGGCCGCACGACCGAAGTGCCGCTCCTCGGCCACCGCCACGAAGTACCGGAGATGGCGGAGATCCATATGTCGTCCATATCAATCGGCTCGGATATGCGTACTTCAGAATATCGCCGCCCAAGGCTAGCGTCGTTCCCATGAGTGCCTTCCTCTACGCCGCGACCCGGACACCGTTCGGCCGCTTGGGCGGCGCGCTGGCCGGCGTCCGCCCGGACGACCTAGCCGCCGCCGCGATCACCTCGACGCTCGCCAGGGTGCCGGGCTTCGACCCGGCCGCGATCGACGACGTGGTGTGGGGCAACGCCAACGGCGCAGGCGAGGAGAACCGCAACGTCGGCCGCATGGCCGCGCTGCTCGCCGGCCTCCCGGTGAGCGTGCCCGGCACCACGGTCAACCGGCTGTGCGGTTCGAGCCTCGACGCGGCGATGACGGCCGGCCGGATGATCGAGACCGGCGATGCCGAGGTGGTGCTGACCGGCGGTGTGGAGTCGATGACGCGTGCGCCGTGGGTGCTGCCGAAGTCGGCGAAACCGTTCCCGGCCGGTGACGTCACCGCCGTCTCCACCACTCTCGGCTGGCGGCTGGTCAACCCGCGGATGCCGAAGGAGTGGACGGTCAGCCTCGGCGAGGCCAACGAGCAGCTCCGGGAGCGCTTCGGCATCTCCCGCGAACGGCAGGACGAGTTCGCCGCCCGCTCCCACCAACTCGCCCATGCCGCGTGGGAGTCGGGCTTCTACGATGACCTGGTGGTGCCGGTCGACGGCGTCGACCTGGCCCGTGACGAGGGCATCCGGCCCGGCTCCACACCGCAGGTGCTGGCGGGCCTCAAGCCGGTCTTCCGTACAGCGGAGCAGGGCGGCACCATCACCGCGGGCAACGCCAGCCCGCTCAACGACGGCGCCTCAGCGGTGCTGCTGGGCAGCGAGAAGGCCGCCGCCGCGATCGGCGCCGATCCCATCGCCCGCATCGCCGGCCGCGGTGTGATGGCGCTTGAGCCGCAGGCCTTCGGCTACGCCCCGGTCGAGGCCGCGAACCGTGCGTTGGCCCGGGCCGGGATCGGCTGGGACCAGGTGGGGGCGGTCGAGCTGAACGAGGCGTTCGCGGTGCAGTTGCTCGCCTGCCTGGACGCGTGGAAGATCGACCCGGCCATCGTCAACCAGAAGGGCGGCGCCATCGCGATCGGGCATCCGCTGGGCGCCTCGGGCGGCCGCATCCTCGCGACGCTGGCCAAGGTGCTGCGCGAGACGCGGCAACGCTACGGCGTCGCCGCGATCTGCATCGGAGTCGGCCAGGGCCTGGCCGTCGTACTGGAGAACTGCGACGTCACGGAGGCGACCCGATGAGCCGGGCGGAGATCGTCGAGAGCGCGGATGCGGCCGTCGCCGGGATCGAGGACGGGTCGACCGTCCTGGTCGGCGGGTTCGGCCTGGCCGGGATGCCGTTCGATCTGATCGACGCGCTCATCCGGCAGGGCGCGAAGGACCTCACGATCGTGTCCAACAACGCCGGGAACGGCGATGTCGGCCTGGCTGCGCTGCTGGCCGCCGGCCGGGTGCGCAAGGTGCTCTGCTCCTTTCCGCGCCAGGCCGACTCCTGGGTCTTCGACAGCCTCTACCGCGCCGGGAAGGTCGAGCTCGAAGTGGTGCCCCAGGGCAACCTCGCCGAGCGGATGCGCGCGGCCGGTGCCGGCATCGGCGCGTTCTACTGCCCGACCGCGGTCGGCACGCCGCTGGCCGAGGGCAAGGAGGAGCGGGAGATCGACGGCCGGAGGTACCTGCTGGAGTACCCGATCAAGGGCGACTACGCGCTGATCGGCGCGCACGTCGCGGACACGATGGGCAACCTCGTCTACCGCAAGACGGCCCGCAACTTCGGACCGGTCATGGCCACGGCCGCGACGACGACCATCGTCCAGGTCGACGAGGTTGTCGCATCAGGGATGCTCGACCCCGAGGCCGTCGTCACCCCGTCCATCTACGTCGACCGGGTCGTCCAGGTGAAGGCCCGCCACTACACCGTGCAGGGGGCCCGATGACCACGACATCAAGCGACCGGATGCACACCGACCATCCGCTCTCGATGGACGAACTGGCCGCCGTCATCGCACGCGACATCCCGGCCGGTGCCTTCGTCAACCTCGGCATCGGGCAGCCCACCAAGATCGCCGACCACCTGCCGGCCGGCTCCAAGGTGGTGCTGCACACCGAGAACGGCATGCTCAACATGGGGCCGAAGGCCGAGGGCGACGCGGTCGACCCCGACCTGACCAACGCGGGCAAGGTCCCGGTGACCGAGCTGCCGGGGGCGGCGTACTTCCACCATGCCGACTCCTTCGCGATGATGCGCGGCGGTCACCTCGACGTCTGCGTCCTGGGTGCCTACCAGGTCGCCTTCAACGGCGATCTCGCCAACTGGCACACCGGTAAGCCCGACGACATCCCCGCCGTCGGCGGCGCCATGGACCTGGCCATCGGCGCCAAGGACGTCTACGTGATGATGAGCCTCTTCACCCGCTCCGGGGAGCCCAAGCTCGTACCGCAGTGCACCTACCCGCTCACCGGCGTGGGCTGCGTCAGCCGCGTCTACACGGACCACGGCGTCTTCGACGTCGGCCCCGAGGGCGTACGGATCCGGGAGACATACGGCATCGAGGCCCACGAACTCGCGCAGCGACTGGGCATCCCGTCGGCTCAGGGCACCGGTGGGATTCACCAACAGCCTTAAGACGCAGCCGCCCGCTCCCGTCACCACTGGTCGCGTGGCCGCACAAGCGGTCCGCGCACCCTCTCTCCCCGGACGAGTCAGCGGAAGCGGCCGCACCGGCCCGGGGTTCCGGTCCGGGCCGGTGCGGTTTCGGGGGATCGCGTCCGCTGCGTCGGCCGGCGGCGTCGGGCCGCACATCATGGACGGGTGCTGGTGACTCACACGTGGACCGGGCTCCGCTCGGATCCGCGGCAGCTCGCACGGGGCGTCGCGTTGCGGCTCGCGGCCGTCTTCGGCACCGAATACGGGCTCTCCCACATCGGCCACTGGGCGACGGCCCGGCAAGGGCCGACGGCCATGTGCAGTGAATCCCGGACCGGTGGCGGCAGGCCGTTCCCTACCGCCACCGACCACCGGGTCCAGATTTCTTCACCGCCAGGCCGGCCACCCTTCCACCTCTGGCGCGTCCGGCCCGGTGTCTGTCACTCGCTCGGGTGGAAGGACCGGACGGCGGTAGCGGCACCCCCGGTCGCCGCCGGGACGGGCGAATCGTGTGCAGTCGGCGCGCCCGGGACAGCGGCCGGGCTCGGCACGTTCTCGTCATTCTCGTTCGTCCGGCCTCGGAGGCCGCACGCCGCGAGGGCGGCGCCCACGAGGGCGAGGATGCCGGTGACCAGCACGGCGGTGTGGACGCCGTTCATGAAGGCGGTGTGGCTGCCCTCCACCACGGCCGCCCTGAGCTGGGCGGGCATCGCATCGGAGACCGGGGCGACGCCCATCGCGACCGCGTCCTTCGCCTCCTCGAAGCGGGCGGCTGCCGAGTGGGGCACGCCGGCGTCGGTCAGTGAGTCGGTGAGCGTGGAGCCGACGCGGCTGCTGATGAGGGAGACGAGCACCGATGTGCCGAGCGCGCCGCCGACCTGGAGCGAGGTGGCCTGGAGACCACCCGCGATGCCGCCGTCCTTGACAGGGGCGTTGCCGACGATCGCGTCGGAGGACGCGGACATCACGATGCCGACGCCCAGGCCGAGCGCGACGAAGGGCGGCCACAGGACGGCGTACGACGAGTCGGCGCTCCACGCGAGCATCGTGAACGCGGCGCCGGCCTGCAGCACCATCCCCAGCGGCATGGTCAGACGCGGGCCGAACTTCTCGGTGAGCTTCGCGCCGAGCGGCGAGGCCAGCATGGAGGCGAGGCTGAGCGGCAGGGTGCGCACGCCGGACTCCACCGGCGTGAAGCCGCGTACGTTCTGCAGGTACAGCATGATGAAGAAGATCGCGCCGAGCAGGACGAAGAAGTTCAGCGCGGTGACGAACGTACCGATCGTCAGGGCCGGGTTGCGAAACAGCCGCATGGGCAGGAGGGGGTGCGCGACGCGGGTCTCGTACCAGCCGAAGAGGACCAGGACGACGACGCCTCCGACGATCGCGCCGAGCGTGCCGGCCGAAGTCCAGCCCCACGTCTCGCCCTTGACGACGCCGAAGACGACGGCGAGCAGTCCGAGCGCGAGCAGCACGACGCCGGGCACGTCGAACTTCTCACTCGCGGCGGCCTCGTTCCTGGACTGAGGCAGCACCAAGAGGCCGAAGACAAGGGCGATGACGCCGATGGGGGCGTTGATGTAGAAGACGGACTCCCAGTCGACGTGCTCGACGAGCAGTCCGCCGACGATTGGGCCGAGCGCGGTGGAGACGGACGAGATCATCGCCCAGATGCCGACCGCCATGCCGAACTTCTTCGGCGGGAACACGGCACGCAGCAACGCGAGGGTGTTGGGCATGAGCATCGCACCGAAGAGGCCCTGCACGGCCCGGAAGGCGATGACGCCCTCGACCGAGCCGGCGAGGCCGATCGCGACGGACGCGACGGTGAATCCGACGACGCCGACGAGGTAGACCGTACGGCGACCGAGGCGGTCGCCGAGCTTGCCGCCGAGGATGAGGGCGGCGGCGAGCGCGAGCAGGTAGGAGTTGGTGACCCACTGCAGTTCGGCGGTGGAGGCGTTCAGGTCGCGGGCGATCTCGGCGTTGGCGATCGAGACGACGGAGCCGTCGAGGCCGACCATGAACAGGCCGAGACCGACGGCGATCAGCGTCAGCCAGGGGTTGGCGCGGCGAGCGTGGCTGCGGGGGCCGGACATGGAGGGCGCTGTGGAGACAGCGGTGACAGGCATGTGTGAGCTGTCCTCTGGGACGTGAGGCGCGCGGCTGGGGCGCGGGGACATGTGCGGGGAAGCTGCGTAGGGGAGCAGCACACCCAGCCCCGCCGCATGAGCGGCAAGGGCAAAGGGCGGTAGGCGTACGCAGAGCCGGACCGGTAGGCGGACCCGTCAGCCGGACCGGTCAGGCGGCGTGGTCACGCAGGCGCCGGGTGAGAGCTTCGAGGGCGCCGAGCGCCGAGCCGAGAGCAGCGCGGTCGCCTTCGGTGAGGGTGCGCAGCGCGGACGCGAGATACGCCGCCGCGAAGTTCTCCACCTCGCCGATGCGCTGACGAGCCGTGGCGGTGACACGCAAGTGCGCCACGCGCTTGTCGGTGTCGTCCTGACGCCGCTCGAGCAGGCCCGCCTCGGTGAGGCGGGTGACCAGGGCACTGACGTTGTTCGGCACCATCCGCAGTGCCTCGGCGGCGTTGTGGACGGTGGCGCCGTCGTGCTCGGCGACGTACTGGAGCAGGGCCAACTGCCGCTCGGGCAGGTTCGGATAGGGCAACTGCCGGTCGATGCTCTGCTTGAGGTGCCGGTTCAGTGCAGGCAGACACGCCACGAGGCCTGCGGCCACCTGGTCGACGCCCTGGCTCCTGTGAGCCTCACTGATTCCGGTCACGTCACCAAGTTATCTATGAGGAGAAACCTATGTCAAAATACTTATTGGCTCCACGAGGTCCAGGTTCGTGACCCGAAGTGCGGCGGCGACCAGGTCCGCCGCCGCGTCGAACGTCTGCCGTCGCTGTTCAGCCGGCGTCCGCGGTGTCGTCCGGGCCGAACAGCAGTCGTACGAAGTCGGTGACCGGCCCCACGATGTCGAGGTCCTGATCAAGGACCCACTGCAGCTGGAGGCCGTTGAGCACGGCCTGGAAGAGGACGGCGGCACTCTCGGGGCTGACGCCCTCGCGAAGCCTGCCGCGGGCCGTCTCGTCGGGGAATCCGTCGATGAACTGGGCACGGCTGCGTTCGTAGCGCTCGACGAAGTAGGTGTGCGCGGGGTGATCGGGCCGGGAGGCCGCCGCCGCGAGCTCGATCCACAGCCGCATCAGCTCGGGGGTCTTCTGGTGGTGGCGGATGAGCCCGGCGAGGTAGGGGCCGAGTTGGTCGGGGCTGTCGACCTCCTTCAGTCCTTGCTGCCACTCCTCGGTGTCACGGTCGGCGAGCACCTCGGCGAGGAGTTCGTCCTTGTTGCGGAAGTGGTGCAGCAGCCCGGCGTGGGTGATGCCGGCGCGTTCGGCGATGTCGCGCAGGGACGCTTTGGCGTAACCGTGCTCGGCGAAGCTGTCGCGTGCCGCCCGTACGATCTCCGCCCTGCGGGCAGGGGTCTTGGCGTACGGTCCCCGCGCCTTTGCCTGATCCACGGTGCGCCCACCCTCCTCGACGAAACCGGTCGGGACCGGTTGTTCGCGTCAGCCGAGCTCCAAAACCTACCGCGAGGACAACGCCCTGATTATCGATCCGGGCCATTGTGCTGTGGCCGAATCTGTTCATAAACTTTCCACGCGGAAGGTATTGAAACGTTTCATCGCGCGTTTCATCACGCCTGGCCGTCGGCCGCTGCCCGCCTGCAGCCCACCACGTGTCCGGGGGCGGGGCGCCCCCGTTCCAGCACGGTTATGAAAGGAATCCCTGCCGTGGCCGAGGAGAACAGAAGTGCGTTGAGCCGCCGACACATGCTCGGCATCATCACGTCCGCGGCAGCCGGGGCCTCGCTGCCGCTCGCCACCGCGCCGAACGCCGTCGCGGCGGGCGCAAAGGCAGCGGTCCATCACGCTTCCGCACCGGTGGAGCTGCAGGTCAACTCACGGGTCGCGCCCCTGGGTACGCAGACCGCTCCGGCGTTCAGCTGGGTAGCGCCGGTGGGAAGACAGACCGCGTACGAGATCCAGGTCGGCTCCTCACCGGGCAGGGCCGACGTGTGGCGCAGCGGCAGGGTGGCGGGCTCGAACAGCACCGAGGCGGCCTACGGGGGCGGCGCGCTGCGGTCGGAGCAGGGGTACTTCTGGCGGGTGCGGACCTGGGACGAGACGGGCGCACCCGGCCCGTGGAGCGAGCCCGCTGTGTGGGAGACAGGCCTGCTGAAGGGCGAGAAGGACTGGTCGGGCGCGCGGTGGATCGGTGGCCGCGAGACGCAGGACCACGACTGGGAGGATCTGACCGCGACCGTCGTCTTCCGCGGCGGCCCCGACGCCGCAGCCGGTCTGTCCCTTCTGCTGCGCGCCGAACCCGTCGGCAAGACCTGGGGCGAGGGCCTGAACTGGACCGTCCGGCAGAGCGGCGACGACATGCGTCTGGTCATGACGACCAGTCACTACGCGGGCAACACCTGGGTCGACGACGGGACTTCCGAGCCCGACTGGGGGGTCGACCACTACGACCCGCAGAGCGAGACCAACCCCACCACCTCGGGCACCCGCAGCGTCCCGGTCGGCACGGTCACTCTCCCCGCCTCGACGGGCCTGACGAAGGACACCTGGGCCACCCGCGACCACACGGTCGTGGTCGCCGTCAGCGGTCTCACCGCCACCACCACCGTCAACGGTGTCGAGGTCGACAGCCGCACCCTCACCGGCGACCAGATCCGCCGCCACGGCAGCTTCGGCTTCGCCGGCGGCACCTCCGCCACCGTCCGCAGCGTCCATGTGACCGGCACCGGCGCACGGGACTTCTCCGCCGACCTGACCACGGGCGCCAACCCCTTCGAGAACGGCATCGCCACCCTCGCCGGTCTGACCTTCCCGCCGAAGAACCCCTTCATCCCGTCCAAGAACAGCGTGCTGCCGATCGCCAACCCGGCCCCGGCGCTGCGCCGCGCGTTCACCCTGCCCCGAGGCCGCCGCATAGCCAAGGCCCGTCTGCACCTGAGTGCGGCAGGAAACGTCACCTTCACCGTCAACGGCGAGCCGATCACCGTCGACGGCAAGCAGGCCAACCACGGTCGGACCAATGTGCCCCGCCTGCTCACCGACCAGAGCACCTACGACCGCACGGTCCTCTACGACACCTTCGACGTCACCGAACTGTTGGAGGCCGGCGGCCCCAACGTGCTCGCCGCCGAACTCGGACGCGGCTGGTACGGGGTGACCACACCCCAGGAGTGGTACTGGCAGCTCGCCCCTTACGCGGGCCAGCCCCGCCTGCGCGCGAAGCTCGTCGTGACGTACACCGACGGTTCCACCACCACGCTGATCACGGACAAGGACTGGCTCAGCGCGGACGGGCCCACCACGTTCGACTCCGTCTACTCGGGCGAGAAGTACGACGCCTGCCGCGCCGACGACCTGGGGGAGTGGCGCTCGGTCGACTACCGTGCCGGCCGCGACTGGCGCCCCGCCACCGTCCTGATCCCGCCGGGCAGTTGCTCCGGCCCCTCACCCAAGTACCACGGCAGGCTGCCCGCCACGACGATCCCCGACGGCTTCAAGCCCGCCATCCTGCGCGCCCATGAGGCGGAGCCGGTGCTGGTCAGTCAGACGCTGCGCCCCGTCTCGATCACCGAGACGGCGCCCGGCTCGAAGACCTGGGTCCTGGACTACGGCCAGATCCTGACCGGTCTCGTGCGCCTTCAGCTCACCGGCCTGCGCCCCGACAAGGAGGGCCTCACCCTGCGCGTCCGCGGCGGCAACCGGATCGTCGCCGGCGACGGCACGGCCGCCTCCCCGCTCTCCGTGGAAGAGGAGAACTTCCAGCACGACGCCAACCTCCAGACGCACTACTACACCCTCGGCAGACGGTCGACGCAGACCTGGGAGCAGCAGTTCAGCCACTTCGGCTTCCGCTACCTGGAGGTCATGAACCTGGAGGCGGTCCTCGGCCGAGCCCCGGACCTGGCGCAAGACGCGGACCTCCTGACCGTCGGTGTCGCCCGCACCGGTTTCGCCCGCACCGGCACCTTCACCACCGACAACGCCCTGCTCAACCGCCTTCAGCGCAACCTCGAGTGGGCCGAGCAGAACAATCTGGTCCAGAAGCCCACCGACACCCCCTCCCGGGAGAAGAACGGCTGGAGCGGCGACGCCATGGCCAGCTCCGAGTCGCAGTCCCTGACCTGGGACGTCAACGCCGTCCTCACCAACTACCTGCGCCACTTCCCCGACACCCAGATCTCCACCGGCCAGCTGCCCATGTTCGTCCCCGTCGCCAAGGGCGGCTACGGCTACGATCGCACCCCCGGCTGGAACGCCACGTGGAAGGCCGTGCCGGCCTGGGACTCGGCGTACTTCGTCATTCCGAGGGAGCTGTACACGTACTACGGCAACAGCAGCCTGTTCGCCGAGCTCTACGACCACCAGGACACGCTCCTGACGTACTACGAGACGCTGTTCACCGCCGAGAACGACTACAAGTTCGAGGCATCGCTCGGCGCCTACTCCGGAGCCGAGCCTCCCGGCAGCAACGCCGTCATCAGCCTCGCCTTCTACATTCACTTCTGCGACTACATGGAGAAGGTGGGCCACAGGATCGGCCGCACCGAACGAGCGGCCCACTACGCCCAGTTGGCGCGCACCCTGCGCAAGGCGTTCGTCGCCAACTACTGGGACGCGTCGAAGGGGTACTTCACCCAGGGCAGCATCTCCAGCGAGAACGCCATGGCCATCGCCTTCGACCTGGTCCCCGGCTCCGACCTGGGCCCCGGCGATCCCCGCCATCTGGCCGGCACCAAGACGCTGGAGGAGAACAAGAAGGCCCTCGCGAAGCTCCTCGCGGACCGGATCGTGGCGGCGGACCAGCACATCCAGAACGACATGTACGGCTCGCGCTACGAGTTCAACATCCTCAGCGAGTACGGCTACACGGACATCGCGTTGAAGGCCGTCACCCAGACCGGCGTCCCCGGCTACGTCCACCAGATCGCCAAGGGCGCCACCTCGCTGTGGGAGCAGTGGACCGACCGGCTCTCGGTCAACCACCACTACCGCTCCAACGTGGCCACCTGGTTCTACCAGAGCCTGGCCGGCATCAGGCCGACCTCAACCGCCTACGAGACGCTGCGGATCCGCCCGTACGTCCCCTCGGCCGCGGTCAACAGCCAAGTCCCGACGAGCGTCGACGACACCGACCTGTCTCCCGCGACCCTCGACCACGTCAGTGCCTCGATCGACACGGTGCGCGGTGTGGTGTCCTCGGAGTGGAGGCGCGGCTCGGACGGCCGGATCGACCTAGCGGTGACCGTGCCGTACAACACCGAGGCCGAGATCTGGGTGCCGACCCAGGGCAAGCCCGTCAGCGCGCCCCGGGGGGCCGCCTTCGTCCGTGACGACACCTCGGGCGGCGCGCCGTACAAGGTCTACCGGGCCCGGGCGGGCTCGTACCGCTTCAACGCGTGACCTGGCCGGCTCCCTTCTGCGTCAGTCGCCAGAGGGGAACCCGGCAGCCAGGGTGTTCACCCCGCTGTGCCGATCGGCTGGGGACGGGCGTCCCGGTTGTCCTGCCGACTGCGACGGCCGACCTGGTACGCCGCAGTTCATGGGCGAAGCGCTGCACAGCACCGGCGCGGGGGTCGACCGGCTTCTCGGGACGCCCCACCGACGCACTCACCGCAACGCTCTCCGACGCATTCGAACAATTTCTTCACCCACGACGTGCGCGGGCAACCATGGCGCGGCCCGCGGGCCGGTCTTGGGCGTCCTGCGGTCCGGGCTCTGTGCGGCCACCTGGTTCAGGCGGCCGGTTGCGACCGGTCCACTCGACGGCCGTGGTGCCCAGGCCGCAGGAGTCGGCCGCCGGTGAGGTCATGGAAGCGAGCGCGGCGGTGTGGGTGGCGACCCGCGAGGCGAAGTGGACGAGCCCCCCGGGCAGGACACGTGCGGCTTGAAGGGGCCGACCTTGGCGTCGGTGCAGCAGACGACGCGCACACCTCGCGCGTGCATGGCCGCCGAGCGTCAGGGACCTCGTGCGCGATGGTGTTGCTCGACTCTCCAGGTGTATGAGCCACTGCCGTCCGGGAGCCACGGGCACCTTGGCGTGCCAGGGCAGCTCAGAGAGCGTTTGCTCGCGCGCAGCGCGCCCGCCAAGTCGTTGGTCAGGCCGTCTCGTCGGTGGCTTCCGGCCCGATGCCCAGTTGTTCGACTGCCGAGGTCATGTGCCGGTGCAGGATCTCCTGGGCCGCTGCCGCGTCTCCGCGCGCGATCGCGTCGGCGATGGGGGAGTGGGAGGTCGCGGACATGGCCACGTCGCGGCGCTCGCCGGCGGCGCTCATGATGACCACGCGCATCGGCCCTTCCAGCTGTCGCCATGTTTTGAGAAGGATCGAGTTGCCGGAGAGTTCGCACAGCAGGAGGTGGAAGCCGAGGTCGGCCTCGACCTTCGCGGCCAGGTCCGCTCCTGACTCGAAGGCGTCGTGGAGCTTTTCCAGGGCCTCGCGCAGGGCTTCGGCCGCGTCCTGTCTGCGGGGTGAGGCGATGATCTGCGCCACCGCGAGGCCTTCGAGCGCTTCCCGGACCTGGAAGAGTTCCCGCACCTCGGTCGGGGTCAGCTGGGACACGCGCAGCATGCCGCGGGCGCCCGCGGTGACGAGCCCCTCCTGCTGGAGGTGGCGCAGAGCTTCGCGTACCGTGCCGCGGCTCACTGACAGGTGCTCGGCGATCTCCACCTCTCCGAGGTGGTCGCCTGGGCGGTACTGGCCTGTGGTGATGGCCGTCCGCAAGGCGACGAGCGCGCGCTCCCGGAGGGTCGTCGTGCGGGTGAGACTGGACAAAGCCTGACCGGACACGGTCGAAACCCCTTTCAATGCCGCGAGCGATCATTGTAGCCCAGCTGTCGTCTGTTGACAGTCGGCAGTTCGACCGTCCGGGAGGGTTGACAGGTCTCGCCGTCGGGCCCAGCATCATCTCTCGACTGTTAACAGTCGACAGCCAACAGCGAGTCCGGGACGGCTCGCTCGCCCACGATCAAGGAGGATCGGCATGGCTGAGTCCACGGCGTCGCAGCAGGCGGCGCAGGGGTCGCCCGAACGTCTGAGGGTTGCCGTCGGGTGCGGAGTCGGCGCGACCATCGAGACGTACGACTTCATCGGCTTTGACAAATCTGCTAACGATCACTAGGTGAATGGATGCGCTGACGTGTGTATCTAG
>NZ_JBSFKO010000026.1:140624-142112 GCF_053598575.1 Streptomyces sp. NPDC001100 | reverse complement strand
GGACGCTCCGGCGACGAACTGGACAAGGTCGGCTTCATCTACACGAAGCGCTGACGCACTCGCGCACCAGCACCGCATGACCTACGGCCGGATCACATGCCTCGCGTGTGATCCGGCTCGGTGCGGCCGGCCGCCCTACGCGAACACGGCGGCTCCGGCCGTCGGCACGAACACCGCCGGTACTGCAACGGCGACTACCGCAAAGACAGTTGAGCCGACACCGCACCGCTGACCCACCATCGAGCGGGGCTCCCTTCGCACCTCTTCGCGAAGGGAGCCCCGCCCGTTGCCGCGTCAGATCGACACGGCGACGGCGGTGAACGTCGTGTCGGGCGTCTGCGGGGTGGTGAAGCGGGCGTTGACCAGATAGAGCCGGTTGCCGAAGCGGGCGGCGGTCGTGGGGACGTCGAAGCGCGGGTCGGTGATCGAGGTGCGCAGGGTCGCGGTGGTGACCTCGGTGTCGAGGTCGAACACGCTGATCCGGTTCAGGCGGTTCTGGACGACGTACAGCGTCCGGCCGATCCGGAACAGACCGTCGCCGTTGGCCACGTCGGACGCCCCGCTGAGGACGATCTCGGTGGCGGCGCCGGTCCTGAGCGGCACCCGGTAGAGCTTGCCGGGGGTGCTGCTGACGACGATGAGGCCGTGGCCGTCCGGCGTGCCGACGATTCCGTTGGCGTTGTTCACCCCGGGCGTCTGCGCCCAGTCGCCGGTGAGCGGCAGGGCGGTGACCTCGCCCGTACGGCCGCGGGGGACGCCGTAGAGCACGGCGTCGAGGGAGTCGGTGAACCAGGCCCGGTCGCCGAGCAGGGTGATGTCGTTGATGAAGTGACCGGTGGTGGCAGTGAGTTGATAGGTCGTCAGGATCTCGCCGGTGCGGGAGTCTACGACTCGCGCGGCCCCGGTGCTGCCGGCGACGTACAACAGACCGTCGTGGTCGAGCTTCAGCCCGACGGAGACCAGGCCGGTGGCGCCCGCGGAGAGGACCTTGCCCTCGCCGGTGCGCAGGTCGGTGCGGTAGATGGCGCCGTTGGCTCGGGAGCCCATGTAGGCGTACGGCCTGCTGCCGATGGCGATGCCTTCGGGAAGCCAGCCGTTGGGCAGCGGGAACTCCGTCGGCCAACCGGCCTCGGCGGTCGACGAGTTGGCGCGTGCCGTGCCGGTGCCGGCCGTGACGGCGAGGGCAGTCAGGGCGGCGCCGCCGAGTAAGACGGCGCGCCGGGTGGGCTGGGGGTGGTTCCGGGTCATCGTTCGGGCCTCCGGGGACGAGTGGGGTGCGGTCGGGCGAACTCGGCGACTCGGGCGAGCCCTGGTACTCAGGTGAAATCTTCTTCAACTCCACGCCAGGGCCCGGCATTTGGGCAACGGCCCGTCACCGCCCGGAGTTCCCACCCGCCCCACCCGCAACCGCGGGCTCGGGTACCCGCGCTCCGCCGGCACCGCCTTCCGGAGGCCGCTTCTCTCGACATCGAGGTCGGGAAGAATCCG
>NZ_JBSFKO010000026.1:21161-140527 GCF_053598575.1 Streptomyces sp. NPDC001100 | reverse complement strand
CGTGTCCAGCCGGTCCAGCCGGTCCAGCCGGTCCAGCCGGTCCAGCCGGTCCAGCCGGTCCAGCCGGCCGGGCAGCCACCAGGCGCCCCGGCCGGCGAGCGCGAGCACCGCCGGTACGAGCGTCACGAGGACGGCGAAGGCGTCGACGGCCACACCGACGGCGAGGGCGAGGGCGAACGCCGATGGGCTGGATGGGCACCGGCGGCCGTGGCGCGGCCGCCGAGGTCCCGTCCCTGGCCGCGCGGGTCAGTTCCCGCAGGACAGCGGGTGCATACGTTTCCTTCACCACCCGTGAAACGGGACGACCGAGGAGGCAGGCTCGTGACGGAAAGCCAGTTGGACACGTGTGTGATCGGGGCGGGGCCCGCCGGGCTGGCGGTCGCCAGGGCGCTGACCGAGCGGAAGCTGCCGTACACACATCTGGAGCGGCACACCGGGCTCGGCGGGATCTGGGACATCGAGAATCCCGGCGGGCCGATGTACGAGTCGGCGCACTTCATCTCCAGCCGGACCCTGTCGGGCTTCAGCGGCTTCCCCATGCCCGATCACTTCGCGGACTATCCGCCGCACCGGCAGATCCTGTCGTACCTGCGGTCCTTCGCCGACGCCTACGGGCTGACGGACCGGATCGAGTTCGGCGTCGGGGTGGAGAGCGTCGAGAAGAACGCGGACGGCACCTGGACGGTCGTCCGGGCCGACGGGCAGGAGAGCCTGCACGGGCAGGTCGTGGTGTGCACGGGCTCCCAGTGGCACCCCAACACCCCGGACATCCCTGGGCAGTTCAGCGGGGAGATCCGGCACACGGTCGGCTACCGCAGCGCGGAGGAGCTCCGGGGCAGGCGAGTGCTGGTCGTGGGTGCGGGGAACTCCGGCTGTGACATCGCGTGCGACGCGGCCCGGGCGGCCGACCGCGCGGTGATCAGCATGCGGCGCGGCTACTGGTTCATCCCCAAGCATCTCTTCGGGCGGCCGGTGGACACCATCGCCAACAGCGGTCCACATCTGCCGATGTGGCTGGCGCAGCGGGTCTTCGGCGGTCTGCTGCGGATCCTGAACGGTGATCCGACCCGGCTGGGGCTGCAGAAGCCGGACCACAAGCTGTTCGAGACGCACCCGGCCATCAACTCGATGCTGATCCACCACCTCCAGCACGGCGACATCACCGCCCGGCCCGGCATCGCCCGCGCCGAGGGCAGCACCGTGCACTTCACGGACGGCACGAGCGACGACTTCGACCTGATCCTGTTGGCCACCGGCTTCGTCCACAAAGTCCCGGTCGCGCAGCGGTACTTCGGCGACGAACAGCATCCCGACCTGTATCTGTCGTCGTTCTCGCGCGAGCACCGGGGTCTGTTCGGCATCGGGTTCGTGGAGACGAACGCCGGGGCGTACCAACTCTTCGACATGCAGGCACAGTTGATCGCCGGGTATCTGCACGACGCGCGCCATGGGCTGGCCAACGCCGAGCGGTTCACGCAGATGATCCGCGCCGACCGGCCGGATCTGTCCGGCGGGCTGAAGTTCGTCGCCTCGCCCCGGCACACCGGCTACGTCGACAGCGGGGCGTTCGTGAAGTACCTCGGCAAGGTGGCCCGGCAACTGGGCTGGCGCACCGAGGGCCAGGCGCCGCCGGTGCGGTCTCCGCGGAAAGTGGGGGCGGCGGCATGAGGCGGTTCGACTTCACCGACAAGGTCGTGCTGGTGACGGGCGGCGCGGGCGGTATCGGCAGTGCGCTGTGCCACCGTTTCGCGGCGGGCGGCGCGCGCTGTGTCGTCGTCGACATCGACGGGGCCCGCGCCGAGCGGGTGGCCGCCGCGCTGCCCGGTGCCGGGCACTCGGGTATCGGCTGCGATCTGACCCAACGCGCCCAGCTGGAGGGGCTGTTCGAGCGGGTCGGCGAGGTGCACGGCCGACTCGACGTGTTGGTGAACAACGTGGGCATGACCAACTCGGAGCGGTTCGACGCGCGCAGCGTCGAGAGCATCGAGCAGGAGATCACCCTCAATCTGACCTCCCCCCTGGTCGCCACCCGGATCGCGATCCCCCTGCTGAAGGCCTCGCGGGATGCCCGGGTGGTCACCACCGTCTCCCTGGGCGGGATCTTCCCGCTGGGCGAGACCCCGATCTACACGGCGTCCAAGTTCGGGCTGCGCGGCGCGATGCTCGCCATCGGCCTGGATCTGCGCGCCAGGGGCATCCTGGCGGGGTCGGTGCTGCCCTCGGCGACGGACACCCGGATGCTGCGCCAGGAGGCCGTGGACGGCGGCAACTCCATGCAGTTCCAGGACCGGCCGCAGCAGCCGGCGAACGTCGTCGCGGCCGTGGTGAGCCTGCTGGACAGGCCACGCCTTGAGGCCTACCCCCGGTCCGGCGAGTCCCGTCTGGTCCGGTGCGCGATGCTCGTACCGAACCTGCTGCCCAGGATCTTCCCCCTGTTCCGCAAGCGCGGCGACCGCGGCATGGCCCGCTATCTGGAGGAGCTCCGCAGTCGCGGACTGGCCCGACAGACCGACGGGCGCTGGGAGTTGGTGGAGGAGGCATGACCAGGAACGAGAGCCTGACCGTCGTCAACCCGGCCACCGGCGAGCCACTCACCACCCTCCCCGCCGCGAGCGCCGACGACGTCACCAAAGCCGCCGAGCAGGCACGGCTCGCCTACGACTCCGGGGTGTGGTCGCGGCTGCCGGTCCGCGAGCGGAGTGCCGTACTGCTCCGCCTTGCCGACCTGATGGAACGGGACGCCGAACTCCTCGCCCGCCTCGACTGCGAGGACGCGGGCAAGCCGATCACGGAGTGCCGTACGGGGGACGTGCCGGGGGCGATCGAGGCGGTCCGCTGGTTCGCCGAGGCGGCCGACAAGGTCTTCGGCCGCATCGCGCCGGGCGGGTCCGACGCGCTCGGTCTCGTCGGCCGCGAGCCGGTCGGTGTCGGCGCGGCAATCCTGCCGTGGAACTACCCACTGGCGATGGCCAGTTGGAAGGTCGGCCCCGCGCTGGCCGCCGGCAACTGTCTCCTCGTCAAGCCCGCCGAGGCCACCCCGCGCTCGGCCCTCCACCTCGCCGCCCTCGCCACCGAGGCCGGCCTGCCCGCCGGCGTCCTCACGGTACTGCCCGGCTACGGCGATGAGGCCGGCACCGCCCTCGCCCACGACCCGCTCGTCCGGGCGCTCTCCTTCACCGGCTCCACCGCCACCGGCCGCCGCGTCCTCAGGGCCGCCGCCGACAGCAACTTCAAACGCGTCTCCCTGGAGATGGGCGGCAAGAGCCCCCAGGTGCTGATGGCCGACGCGCTCTCCTACGGCGACGGGCTGATCGGCGACATGATCGAGGCCGCGTTCCTGACGACGGGACAGAACTGCACTGCCGGCTCAAGGGTGTTGGTGCACCGGAGTATCGCCGAGGAAGTCGTGGAGCGGTTCACCGCGGCGGCACGGGACCTCGTCGTCGGCGATCCGGCGGACCCGCGGACCCAGCAGGGGCCGCTCATCGACCGCGCCGCCTTCGACCGGGTGGCAGGGGCCGTCGACGCCGCCCGCGCGGGCGGGGCACAGATCCACACCGCGGGACTCCCCCACGGGCTCCCCGCGCGCGGCGCCTACTACCCGCCCACCGTGATCACCCGCGCCCCCGCCGAAAGCGCCGTACTCACAAGGGAGTTGTTCGGTCCCGTGGTCACCGTCGAGACCTTCGGCTCCGAGGAGGAGGCGGTACGGATGGCGAACGCCACCGAGTACGGGCTCGCCGCCTCCGTCTGGACCCGCGATCTCGACACCGCGCTGCGGCTGGCCCGTGACATCGAGGCGGGCGTGGTCTCCGTCAACTCCTACAGCGAGGGGGACATCACCACCCCGTTCGGCGGCTGGAAGCAGTCCGGGTTCGGCGGGGCGGAGAAGTCGACGAACGCCTTCGACCAGTGGACGCGGGAGAAGACGGTCTGGATCCGCAGCCGTTGACCGGTCAAGCGCGGTGCGCCGCCGCCCGGAGCAGCCGCTCCCGCAGCTGGACCGGGGAGGTACCGTGCCAGCGGCGCACCGCGCGGCGCAGGGCGCGTTCGTCGGAGAAGCCCGCCCGGTGGGCGATGTCACGCAGCGTCAACTCCGGGCGCAGCAGCAGCTGTTCGACACGTTCCCGGCGCACGCCCTCGGCCAGTGCCTCGTAGGTGGTACCGCAGTCGGCCAGTCGGCGGCGCAGCGTCCGCTCGCTCGTCGCGTGCCGTCGCGCCTGGTCACCGAAGGACGGGATGACCGGGAGGCTCTGCGCGACGGACACCTCCAGCACTTCGAGGAGGTCCTGTTGGTCGGTACGGGACGCCAGTTGGGCGTCGAGCGTCTCCAGGGTCGAGGCGTACGTCACCGGGTCCCGGCCGGGCATCGGGGCGCGGGCCCACGCCGGGTCGATGACGATGCGGTCGGCCGGGGCGCGGAAGCGGACCGGGCAGCCGAACACGGCGTCGTACAGGGCGTGTTGACGAGGCGGCGGGGCGGCGAACTCCACCACGCGCGGGGCGAAGTCCGGGCCGATGGCCAGTCGGGACACGGTGACCACGGAGGCGAGCCCCTCCTCGACGAGGAAGGTGGCCACGCTCGGGTCGACGGCGGGATCGGGGAGGTCGGCGCGCAGGACGAAGGCGCCGTCCTCGTCCACGCCGGTCGACCACATGGTCATCGCGCCGGAGAGGTTCTGGTACTTCACACCGGTCTCGATGGCGTGGCGCAGGGTGTCGGCGGCCAGTAGCGCGAAGCCGAGCAGACCCCACGCGGTGAGGTGCTGCGCCGCGCCGACCTTCAGACCCAGCCGCTCGTCCCCGGTGAGCTCCATCGCACGCCGAATCACCGCGCTGCCCTGCCGGTACGACACCCGTAGCGCGGCGGACCGCATGAGCGTCTCGTCCAGGCCGACCTGGCTCAGCAGGGGCCGCAGGTCGATGCCGCGTTCGTCGGCGACGGTGACGAGATAGCGCAGGATGTTCGGCTGGATCGTCGCCGATGTGCTGCGGCTGGTCCCGTGCGGGTCCGCCGGGGCGGGGTCGGGGAACATCGCACTCACCTCCTCGTGGGCGACCACCGTAAGCACCCGGGCCGCACCGGTCGTAGCTGCTGGCCGCCGGAGTCCCCTCAACGGCCCCCGGCGTCCTGCGTCCGTCCCGCACCGCCTGACTACGGTCTCTGCATGTCAGTCAGCGCTCCAGAACGGGCGGAGAGCGGGCGTCGCTCCGCCAGGACGGGCGCCCGAAAGGTGGCGACTCTCGCGTTCGCCGCTCAGGGTGTGTCCGTGGCCGCCGTGTACACGACCGTCCCCGCGGTCACCGAGCACCAGGGGCTGTCCCCGCTCCTGACGACCACCACGCTGGTCGCGGTCGCCCTGGCGGCCGGGTTCGGCAGCTTTCTCGGGCTGGCCGCGGTCCGGGTCGCCGGTCCGGTCACCACGATGCGCGGCGCCCTGCTCACGGCCGCCGTCGCGCTCACCCTGATCGGCCAGGCGCCCGGCCCGCAGACCGCCGTCTGCGCCTACGTCCTCTTCGGTCTCGCCGTGGGCGGCCTCGACGTCGGGGTCAACACCAGGGCCGCCGCGATCGAACACGCCTACGGCCGTAGCGTCTTCGGCTCCTTCTACACGGCGTGGAGCGTGGGCGGTGTGCTCGCGGCCCTGCTCACCGCCGGGGCGGCCCGTCTCGATCTGCCCGCGGGCGACGGCCTGGCCGTGCAGGCGGGCCTCCTGCTGCTCGTCGCCGCCTGTCTGCGCACGCACATCCTTACGTCGCTCTCCTCCCAAGGGCCGTCGGCGCAAACGCCGTTGGGGCGCCGGCTGTGGCTGCGCCTGCTCCCCTTCGGACTGGTCCTGCTCGTCGTGTACGTCGTGGACTCGACGGTCTCCGCCTGGTCGGCGGTCTATCTGCGGGGGACCCTCGCCGCGTCGCTCACGGTCGCGCCGATGGCGTACGCGGCGTACCAGGCCGGCACGGTCGTCGGCCGCGCGAGCGTGGACCGGCTGGTGCATCGGGTCGGGACCGTCGCCGTCGTCCGCACGGCCACCCTGGTGGTGGCGGGTGCGCTGGCGGGCATGGCCATGGCTCCGAGCTGGCCGTTCGCCGTGCTCGCGGCCGGGGTGGTGGGCCTGGGGGCGTCGGTGCTGGCCCCGCTGTGTCTGGCCTCCGCCGCACGGCTGCGCCCGGCCGCCTCGGAATCGGTCCTGGCCCGGCTGAACCTCTTCAACTACGCGGGTGTCCTCACCGGCGGCGCGGTGAGTGGACTTCTCGGTTCCACCGGCGAGTTCCGACTCGCGTACGCGGCACCGGCCGCCCTGGCGCTGCTCGTCCTGGCCGGGGCCCGGCACTTCACCCGGCCGCCGGGGACATCCGAGGCGTAGCAGACAAGCCAGGCGATGGGCGGGGCATGGCCAGTCCTGGCTCGCGTACGCCGCATCAGCCCCCTCGGCGCTGCTCGTCCTGGCCGACGCCCGGCACTTCACCCGGCCGCTCGGGACATCCGAGGCGTAGCAAACAAGCCAGGCGATGGGCGGGATATGGCCAGTCCATGGGTAGGCGGCAATCGGTCGTTCAACCGGCGCTGCCAGCGTCGCGCCCATGAACACTCCTCGCATGGGCCTTCCCGACCGGCTCGCCGACACCCTGAGCATGCCCGAGCAACACGAGTACCTCCGCCGTGCCTTCTCCCGTCGCGGTCTGCTGCGCGGCGGCGCGGTCGCCGCCACCGGTGTCGCCCTCACGGGCGGCGGGGGTGTCGCGGCCGCGGCGACGCCCACGCTGGTGCCGGCGTCCACGACGTCCGCCGTGCACGGTTCGCTGGTGGCGCCGTTCGGCCGGCACCTGGCCTACGGCGCCGATCCCCGGACCCAGATGCGCGTCTCGTGGCAGGTCCCCCTGCCGGTGAGCAAGCCGTTCCTGCGGATCGGCAGAAGCCCCCTCGACCTGAGCCACCGCATACCGGCGGAGGT
The DNA here is from genome assembly GCF_053598575.1 of Streptomyces sp. NPDC001100. Taxonomy (NCBI): domain Bacteria; kingdom Bacillati; phylum Actinomycetota; class Actinomycetes; order Kitasatosporales; family Streptomycetaceae; genus Streptomyces; species Streptomyces sp. NPDC001100. Next base: position 133,574 of record NZ_JBSFKO010000026.1, on the reverse strand, counting down.
GCGCGACCTGTTCACACCGGCCGGGATCGGCAAGAGCGCCGACATCGACCAGTACTACGTGCACGCGGCCCTGGACAACCTCAGCCCGGACACGACGTACTACTACGGCGTCGGCCACGACGGCTTCGACCCCGCCGACCCGGGCGCCGCGCACACCGTCTACTCCTTCACCACCGCGCCCCGCAGGCACAGCACGCGGCCGTTCACGTTCACCGCATTCGGTGACCAGAACCCGAGTTACACCTCGATCGGCCTCAACTCCCTTGTGCAGGCGCAGAGTCCGGCCTTCCACCTGCACGCGGGTGACATCTGCTACGCCGAGGAGACCGGCCACGGGCTGCCCGGGGACGCGGGCAACTACGACGCCCGCCAGTGGGATTCGTTCCTGGCGCAGATCGAGCCGCTCTCCAGCCGGGTGCCGTGGATGGTGGCGTTCGGCAACCACGACATGGAGTCCTGGTACTCCCCCAACGGGTACGGCGGCAACGAGGCCCGTTTCACCCTGCCCGGCAACGGCTTTGACGCGTCGTCGGCTCCCGGCGTCTACTCCTTCGTCCACGGCAACGTGGGCGTGGTCTCGGTCGACGCGAACGATGTGTCGTACGAGATCCCCGCCAACATCGGCTACACCGGCGGCAAGCAGACCGCCTGGCTCGACAAGCGGCTCGGTGAACTGCGGGCCCGTACGGACGTCGACTTCGTCGTCGTCTTCCACCACCACTGCGCCTTCTCCACCACCAGCTCGCACGCCTCCGAGGGCGGGGTGCGCGAGCAGTGGGTGCCGCTGTACGAGAAGCACCATGTGGACCTGGTGGTCAACGGCCACAACCACGTCTACGAGCGCACCGACCCGGTCGTCCAGGACAAGGCCGTACGAACCCTGCCGATCGGCGGCACCCACGAGCCGGCCAAGGGCGGTGTGGTGTACGTGACGGCGGGCGCGGGCGGCGAGAGCGTGTACAGCTTCCCGGTGGCCGACAGCTACGAGGGGCACGAGGACGCGATCGACTCGGTGCCGACTTACTGGACCGGCAAGGACGGCAAGGTCACCGAGAACGTCGACTGGTCCCGGGTGCGCTATACCGGCTACTCGTTCATCCGCGTCGACGTCGCCCCCGCCGCACCGGGCCGTACGACGACCCTCACGGTCCGGGCACTGGCCGCGACCGGCGCGGAGGTCGACCGGTTCACGGTCTCCCGCAGGGTCAAGAAGGCCGGGCACAGCTACTAGCAGGACATGGAGCGGCGGCCACCGGCGCGATGCCGGTGGCCGCGGTCCACGAGTGGCGTCTCAACTCGCCCTGGCGAGCAGGGCCTTGGTGTGGCGGCGGGGTTCCAGGGCCGCCGCCACGAGGTAGCTGCCGCCGCCCGCGAGGGCCAGCACCCAGTACAGGGGCGCGCCGTGGAGGACGAGCGCGGCGGAGGAGGTGAGGGCGAGCCAGGTGCCGAGCATGTACTGGAGGCGGTCGCGGTACACGGAACCCCCGGCGAGGTAGAGGAGTCCCACGACGAGCCCGGACGCGGTGGGCCACATCAGGGTGTGCACCTTCTGCTCGTCGAGGGCCGCGCTCAGCGCGGTGATGATCAGGAACAGGGAGCCGAAGCCGATCGGCCAGGACGCGGCGAGCAGGTTCCCGGCCAGCGCTTCGGGGCCGAGGACTCCGCGCAGCGCCTTGACGGCTTCCCTTTCGGTCTCTGGGCCACGAATCTGCGGACACTTCCGATATCGGCATCGGGAACAGCGAATCCCTTGCACGGAACGTGCGGAGATGTGCGCTCGGGATATGCCGAACCCCTGAGCTGCGATATATTTCACGCCTCAACTGACGTTGCTCGTAGGCGTTTTACCCTGACCCCCGCCCTTCGCGAATTCCTTTCGCCGTGGACGGGGGCCGCCCGTTTCCCCTCCGTGATACGCCTCACCGAAAGCCCTCCGCTCCGTGGCCATGACCCTGCACGAGGACCGGCCGCCCGCCGGTCGCCATGCAGCCGTTCCGTCCGGCAGTCTTTTCCGACGGATCTACGCACCCCGCACCAGTGACGCCCTGGCGTTCTCCATGTCGACGTACGCCATGCCGCTCCTCGTCCTGACGATCACCCGGTCCCCGTCGCTCACGGGCCTGGCGTTCGCGCTGGAGTGGACGCCCCGGATCGCCGCGTTCGTGCTGGCCGGCAACGTGGTGGACCGGCGCGGCGCGGCCATCGTGTGCTTCCTGGCCTCGCTGCTGCGGGCCCTGGTGCTGGCCGGGGCGGCGGTCACGCTGGCCGTACTGCCGCGCGGCACCGCGGAGACGGTGACCGTGCTGGTACTGGCCGCGGTGACCGGCACGCTCACCCAGTTCAGCTTCGTCGCCAACGAGGCGGTGGGCGCGATCGTGACCCGGCGGGCCCAACACCGGCCGCACGGAGTGCAGTCGGTCCTCATCGGTATCGACCAGACCGCGATGCTGGTCGGTCCCCTGCTCGCGGGCTTCCTGCTGCTGGTGGGACCAGGATGGATGCTCGGGTGTCTGACCGCGCTGTCCCTGCTGGCCGCCGTGCTCGGCCTGCAGACCCCGCCCACCCCGCTGCGCTCCGCGCGTCCCGACGGCGAACGGACACCCGGCGGGCTGCGGACCGGGCTGCGCATGCTGCGCAGACTGCCCGCGCTGCGCTGGCTGGTGGCGGGTCTGGCCTGCTCCAATCTCGCGCTCGGGCTGCTCCAGTCGGCCAGCCCCGTGATCGTGGTGGAGAACTTCGGCCGCTCCTCCGCCGACGTCGGCACGCTGTGGTCCGCCGCCGCGGCCGCGACCCTACTGGCGGTCACCTGCTGCCGGCTCGCGCTGAGCCGACTCGACCTGTGGGGTGTGGGGGTGGTGTGCGCGACCTTCGCGTCGGCGGCCTGCCTGGCTCTCCCGCAGGCCCCGTCCTACGCCGCGTACACGGTCCTCGTCGCGCTGTTCATGGCGGGCGACGGCGGCCTCACCGTCGTACTGCGCACCCTGCGTTCCCTGGTCATCCCGGCCACGGCCTTCGGCACCACGCTCTCCCTGACCATGCTGCTCCTGCTGCTGCCGTTCCCGGTGGCCGGCATCCTCGTCGCCCTCACCCCGCCGGCCCACCTCGGCACGGCCGTCCTGTGCTGCGCCGCCGTCCAGGCGGTCGCCCTGGCCATCACCTTCGTACGCCTGCGCAACGAGCCCACACTGCGCGCGACCGCCGACCGACCACCCAGGTCCGCCCTCCCCAACGAGCCGTCGGCGACGCCGCGTTGACGGCCCGCGCCCGGCGGTAGTTCGGTTGACCACGCGCCGGGCGGCTGCGCAGGCTCGCACGGCGCCGACCGGCCCGAACCCGAGACCCCTGAGCCAGGACGAGGAGAACCCGGCCCGCCACCCTTTCGACAGCGGGCCGTGGCGCGAGTGGTCCGCTTCCCCGGACCGGGCCGCCGGATACCGGTCCACCCGAACCTCTCCTACGACGATCCCGACCTGCACGACCGGGCCCCGGACCCGACCCGGTGCTGCTGAACGACATGGCGGAACGGATTGCGGAGTCCCTCCCTGCGACGGCCCGAGGACGTCGTGGGGCAGCCCGCTCCCGGGCTCCTCGCCCGACCATCCGCGGGGCCGGCTCGTGGTGCACGCCGGCCACGGTGTGGGAGGACGAGCCGGTGGTCCCTGCGCGGCGCACGGTGCCGCCTTCGTCTGTCTCGACGTGTGCTTCTTCCATCCCTTCGTCCGTCCCGGCGACGACGGCAACGCCCGGCCCTTCGACTGTCACCTCAGGGAGACCCGGCAACGCGCCCGCGGACAATCGCCGCACTGGCCCGATCGCCGGCCACTTCTCTATGTCGGTAGGTGAATTGCACAGGGATTTCGAAGAGGAAGAGCACGAAATCTCCAGTATCGGATTCAGCACCCTGGAAGTGAGTGACATGGGCACCCGCACGACACTCTCGTGGTGCCCCCCGCCATGGCGGATCCGCCCCTCAAGGCGGTGGGGGCACTCGGCCCCACCGCCTGAGCACCGCCCGCGCTCAGGCCCAGGCCGTCACCGGCACGAACGAGCTGTCCGTGCGGAAGAGGTCCGTGCCGTCGGTCGGGTCCACCCGGAGTTGGTAGTTGTAGTGGCGCAGGTAGTAGCCGGGGTAGTTGTACGACTCGAAGCGGAGCGCGCCGGTCGTGGTGCCGGTCCGGGCGTAGAACGTGGCGTCCTTCGCGAACGTCGTCGTGCCGTCGTTGGCGTCGAAACGGCCCCGGAAGTCGTAGTGGCGCAGGTAGTTGCCCGCGCTGTCACGGAAGGAGAAGCCGGTGGCGTCGGCGAGGCCCGCGACGACCGTGAACGTGGACGCCTGCTTCAGCGCGGTGGTGCTGGCGCTGGTCACCACCGGCAGGTTGAGCAGGGCGGACTGTTCCTGCCAGTAGCGGGTCGTGTAGTTGGCGGACCGGAAGGAGCGGGTGACGCCGGTCGCGAGGCTCGGGCCGCCGGACACGGTCTCCTTGATGACGGTGAAGTGGCGCGCCGTGCCGGAGAGCGTGGTGAGCGCGGTCGGCGCGGACCAGGTGGCGAAGGTGTCGTAACTGTCGCTGTAGTAGTAGTTGCCGTCGCCGTAGCCGTCGAAGAAGATCCGCCAGCCGCCGTTGTCGAGCTGGACGACCGAGGGGCCCTCGCGGTAGCTGCCCCAGCCGGCCCAGTCGCCGGTCTTCGAGATCGTGTAGGGGCCGGTGAGGCTGGTGGCGGTGGCGTACTCGATGTACTTGGCCGTCTCGTTCTTGGTGAAGGCGTGGTAGGTCGAGCCGATGCGCACGATGTAGGTGTCGATGTGGTTGGAGCCGATGCCGGACAGGGCGACCGGCGAACTCCAGTCCACCAGTGCGGAGTTGGTGGCCTTCAGCCGGTACGGGGTGAAGATCCACTCGTCGTCGGTGGTCGAGCAGGACACGATGACGTTGACACTGCCGTCGCTGTCGACGAACCACTCGGGGGCCCAGGCTCGGGACAGATTGGTGATCGGGACCGTGTAGTCGTAGAGGAAGGTCCAGTCGACGCGGTCGGCGCTGCGGGCGAAGCCGATGGTGGTACTGACGTCCTCCCAGGTGTGGGTGGTGTACGTCAGGTAGTAGTAGCCGTCGGTGTGCTTGAACACGCTGGCGTCGCGGATGCGGTTGCTGGGCGGGGTGTAGGCCGAGGCCTGGACGAGGCGGAAGTCGGTGGCGTCGTCGGACTGGTAGACGTTGACCGTGCCGTCGTCGCTGTTGAGGAACGGGACGATCGTGTAGCGGGTGGCGTAGCCGGCGGCCGGGGCGGCGGCCAGGGCCGTGCCGAGCAGTCCGGGGGCCTCGGCCACGGCGAGTGCCGAGACGGGCAGGGCGGCCAGCGCGCGCAGCAGGGCACGGCGGGACGGTGTGGAGGGACGTGTGGTCACGGGCGGCTCTCCCGGAGACTCGGACGTTCGCCATGTCGAACGCGGTTCGTGAATTCGATCAGAAGGTAGGGGTGGGTCAGGAACACGTCAATGGTTTGCGCAGTGCTGGAAGATCTCTGTGGGAAGCCTGTGGCGAGCCGTCAACCATAGACGCCACGCGGGAAGTTGCCGCATCCGCACCGCACCGGGCTCCCGGCCGTTACCGTTCGGTAGACCCCGCGCCCCGGAGGTACCGTCATGACGCCCGACCGTTCCCCAGGCCTGGCCGAGTCCGCCCGCGCGCTGGCCGCCGGCGAGGTGACGGCACGCACCCTGACCGAGCGGGCGCTGGCCCGGATCGAGGCAACTCAGGCCTCCCTCAACGCCTTTCGGATCGTACGGCGGGAGGCCGCGCTCGCCGAGGCCGACGCGGCGGACCGCGAACTGGCCGCCGGAGTACGCACGTTGCTCCTCGGGGTGCCGGTCGCCGTCAAGGACGACATGGACGTGGCGGGCGAGCCGACCGCGTTCGGCTGCCGCGGCGAGTTCCCGCCGGTGGCGGAGGACGGCGAGGCGGTACGGCGGCTGCGAGCGGCCGGGGCCGTCGTCGTCGGGAAGACCAACACCTGCGAGTTTGGGCAGTGGCCGTTCACCGAGGGGCCGGCGTTCGGCGCGACCCGCAATCCGTGGAACTCCCGCCATACGCCCGGGGGTTCGTCCGGCGGATCGGCGGCGGCCGTCGCGGCGGGACTGGTCCCGGCCGCGCTCGGCTCGGACGGCGCCGGTTCGGTGCGCATCCCCGCCGCCTGGACCCATCTCATCGGCGTCAAACCGCAGCGCGGACGCATCTCGACCTGGCCGCGCGGCGAGTCCTTCCACGGCATCACCGTCAACGGCGTCCTCGCCCGTACGGTCGCGGACGCGGCCCTGCTCCTGGACGCGGCGAGCGGCAACCACGCTCGGGACCCGTACCGCCCGCCCGCGGTCGGCATGACGGAGGCGGTGGGCCGTGACCCGGGCCGACTGCGCATCGCGCTCTCCCTGAAGCCGCCGTTCACCGCGCTGCCCGCCCGGCTGCTCCCGGACGTACGGGCTCGGGTGCTGGAACTCGCCGAGAGACTGGCCCAGTTGGGCCACACGGTCGTAGCGGATGATCCGCCGTACGGCCAGATCGGGCTGACCCTGATCCCGCGCGCCACCGCAGGTATCGCCGAGCGGGTCCGCGAGGCACCGCACCCCGAACTCCTCGACCGCCGCACCCTGGACGCCGCCCGCCTCGGCCGGCTGCTCGGCGGGGCACCGCTGCGGGCGGCCCGGCGCGCGGAAGCGACCCTGCACGACCGGTTCGGCGCGTTCTTCGGCAGATACGACCTGGTCCTCGCGCCGACAACAGCCGCTCCCCCGCCTGCTGTTGGCGCGATGCTCTCCTTGAACGGCCTGGCCACCGACCGCGCGATGGTCGCCACGTGTCCCTACGCGTGGCCGTGGAACGTCCTCGGCTGGCCCGGCGTCAACGTCCCCGCCGGCTTCGTCGCAGGCGGACTCCCGGTCGGCGCCCAGCTGTTGGGGCCGGCGAACAGCGAGCCCCTCCTGCTGTCGCTGGCCGCGCAGCTGGAGGCGGACCTGCGCTGGCACGAGCGGTGGCCGAAGCAGGTCACCGCGGATTCCCCGGCGGCATAGGCGGTTTGGGCCCGTACCCTGTGACCATGGAAGACGCGTCGATGGTCGGGCTGATGGGGCGGGTCACCGGGGCGGTCGGACCCGGTCTCGTCGGTGAGGTGATCGTCCGGGTGCGCGGCGGCGCGGAGCACTTCCTCGCGTACGCCGCCACCGGCACTGACCGGATCGAGCGGGGCACGGTGGTGATGGTCGTGGAATACCTGCCGCCACGTACCGTCTACGTAACGGCGGCGTACGACAGTTGAGCGTGCTCCCCCGCAGGTGAGAGCAGTTTCAAGGGCGTTCGCGTCAAGATTGCAACAAGGATCCGTCAGCGTCTGTACCCCGGTGTCGCACAGGCGCACACTCCCTTCGTTCGGTGCCGAAAGGGCACCATCAAAAGGGGGCGTATGCCGATGGTCATCGGCGTCGTAGCGGGGGTGGCGGTTGTCGCCGTCCTCGTACTGATCGGTCTGTTCAAGTCGATGTGGCGGGTCGCCGAGCCCAACGAGGCACTCATCATCTCCGGCTCGAAACACCGTACCGAAGGCCTCGAAGAGGGCATGGGGTTCCGCATCGTCACGGGGCGCGGCACGCTGGTGCTGCCGGGTGTGCAGGCGGTGCGGAAGATCTCGCTGGACCTCAACGAGACCGAACTGCACGTGGATTGCGTGACCACCCAGGGCATTCCGCTCAAGGTGCGGGGCGTGGTCATCTTCAAGGTGGGCGACGACTTCGTGTCGATCGCCAACGCGGGCCGTCGTTTCCTCGACCAGCAGAAGATGATGTCGGAGCGGGTGCACAACGTCTTCGCCGGTCATCTCCGGTCCATCGTGGGCGGGTTGACGGTCGAGGACATGATCCGCGACCGGGAGAAGCTGACCGGCCAGACCCGTGCCGCGTGCGGTACGGAGATGGAGAAGCTGGGTCTGATCGTGGACTCGCTGCAGATCCACGAGATCGAGGACCCGACCGGGTACATCAAGAACCTCGCGATGCCGCACGCCGCCGCCGTGCAGCGGGACGCGCGCATCGCACAGGCCGAGGCCAACCGCCTTGCCACCGAGGCCGAGCAGAAGGCCGCGGCGCGGATGTCGGAGGCCACCCGGGACAGCGAGATCCTCCAGGCCGGCTACCAGGCCGAGCGCGACAAGGCGGCGGCGAAGGCCCGCCAGGCCGGACCGCTCGCGGACGCCGCCGCCCGGCAGGACGTCGTCGTCCAGGAGACCCGGATCGCCGAACTCGACGCCCTGCGCCGGGAACAGCAGCTCCAGGCGGACGTCCGCAAGCCCGCGGACGCCCAGGCGTACGAGACCCGGGCCCGGGCCGAGGCCGAGCGTGACGCGCGGATCTCCGCCGCGCAGGCCAAGGCGAAGGAGACCGAGTTGGCGGCCATGGCCGAGGCGAGCCGGATCAAGACGGCCGCGAACGCCGAGGCCGAGGCGACCCAGGCGCGAGGTGCCGCGGCCGCGACGGCGACCAGGGCCACCGGTGAGGCCGAGGCCGCAGCCGCCCAGGCGAAGGGTCTGGCCGCAGCCGAGGCGACCCGGGCCCAGGGTCTCGCCGAGGCGGAGGCCATCAAGGCGCGGGCCGCGGCCCTCGCCGAGAACCAGGAAGCGGTGGTCGCGCAGCAACTCGCCGAGAACTGGCCGGAGATCGTACGGGCCGGCGCGTCCGCGTTCGGCAGCGTCGACAACATGGTGGTCCTCAACGGGGCCGACGGCATGGCCGAGATGCTCGCCAAGGCGCTCACCATGGGCGGCACGGGTCTCGGTCTGGCCCGCCAGCTGCTGGCCACGATGAACCAGAACGGGCAGACCCCGAACGGGACTTCGGCCCTCAACGGGAGCGTGGCACCGCCGTCGCAGAAGGTGCCGGTGGAGAAGGACGAGAAGTGACGTCGACGGGAGGCTGACGTACGGGTCACGGGGGACACCCTCTAAGGTGCCCCCCGTGACCGCGTTTACCGATGAGAACGTCCCGGGCCGCTTCGGCCCCTCCGCCACCACCGAGGCCGACCCGCGCGAGGTCGGCAGGGTGCGTACCGAGTACTCCCCCGCGCACGACGGCGACCCGGACCCCGGTGAGATCGTCTGGACCTGGGTGCCGTTCGAGGAGAACGACGGCCGGGGCAAGGACCGCCCGGTCCTCGTCGTGGCCCGTGAGCCCGGCGGGACCCTGCTCGCCGTCCAGCTCTCCAGCAAGCGCCACGACGGCGACCGCGAGTGGGTGGCGATCGGCAGCGGCCCGTGGGACAAGTCCGGCCGCGACTCGTGGGTCGACGTGGACCGCGTCCTGCGCCTGCACGAGGACGGCATGCGCCGGGAGGCGTGCGCGATCGACCAGATGCGCTTCAACCTCGTCCGCCACCGGCTGCACGAGCGCTACGGCTGGACCTGAGCGGCTACTTCTGGAGCTGACGCTCCGGAAAGGCCCGTACGAAGGCTTCCCGGACCGTGGCACCCGGTGTGCGGTCCAGGACGCCGAACACCACGTGCTCGAAGGCCGCGGCGAACCGTCCGCCCGGCCCGAGCAGCGCGTGGAAGGCGCCCGCGACCTGCGCCGGGTCGTTCCGGAACACCCCGCAGCCCCAGGCCCCAAGGACCAGCCGCCGGTAGCCGTGCGCGAGCGCCGTCTCCAGCACCCGCTCCGCCCGTACGGCGACGGCGCCCGGCAGCTCGGTGGCGCGCTCCGGTGCCGTGCGCAGGACGACCCCCGCGTTCGGCGCGGCGGCGGTCAGAAAGCCGGCGGTGTACGGCTCGTCCAGGAGGCGGCCCTTGTCGTCGCGGAAGACGGGGACGGCCGGTGAGTGGATGACCCGGTCCGTGTAGAACGAGTCGCGGTGGGCGCGGTGACGATCGTAGAAACCGCGGGCCTCAAGGAGGCAGGTGTACAGCGCGGAGGCGCGGCACAGGGCCTCTTCCTGGGCCTGGGCGCCGTTGAGGAAACCGCCGCCCGGATTGCGGGCCGAGGCGAAGTTGAGTACCGCGACCGGGCCGGTGAGCCGGCGGGCGGCCTCCAGGCTGCTCTCGCCCGTGACCTCGATGAACGTGTCCACCGGTGAGAACTCCGGTATGCGCACCGGCTCCGGTCCGTACAGGCGGGTGCCGGCGCGGGCCGCCTCGATCCCGTCCGCGACGGACACCTCGCGCCCGTCCGCCGTGCGATAACCACCGGCCGCGACGATCTGCTCGGTCTGCTGCGCGATGCCGCGCAGGCGCGCGCTCATGGCATAACCCCCGTGTACGCCATGAGAGCGCGCCCCGCGATCTCCCCCGTGTTCTCCCCCGTCGTGCTCATACCTGCATCGTGAGCCATGCTGGTCGTGCGGTGCAACGGAGTTTCGGGCCCCGCGAACGGCCGGCGAACCGGAGATTACCGATCCCGAACGTGGCAATACGCACCCTTGTGCGACCAGCCGCGAGGGTCTTGGGTGGGACGGGTGTGCCGACCCGGGCCAAACAGAAACCGGGCCGGTGGCATGGTGGAATCTCAGGAGGATCCCGACATGTCCGATACGGCAAGTGACTGCAGCGACTGTACGGAGCCCCGTACCGCGGTCACCGAACCCGAGGTGGAGGCCCTGGTCAGGGGCATCTGCTTCAAGACCGGTCCGCCCCGAACCCTCGGGGTCGAAGTGGAATGGCTCGTCCACGAGCTGCGGCTGCCGCAGCTCCCCGTGACACCCGAACGACTCGAAGCGGCCTACGCCGCGTTGAAGACCGTGCACCTGAGGTCGGCGCTCACCGTCGAGCCCGGCGGCCAGCTGGAACTGAGCTCGTCGCCCGCCGCCTCCCTGATGGAGTGCATCGGTTCCGTCTCCGAAGACCTCGACACCGTCCGCGCGGTGCTGGCCCGCGACAACCTGGGGCTGGTCGGCGTCGGCCACGATCCCTGGCACCCGCCGCGCCGGTTCCTGCACGAGCCGCGCTACGACGCCATGGAGCGCTGCCTCGACCGCACCGGCCCCGCGGGCCGCCGCATGATGTGCACCTCGGCGTCCGTGCAGGTGTGCCTGGACGCGGGCTACGAGGAGCCGGGGCCGCTCGGCCACGGGCGGCGCTGGTGGCTGGCGCACCAGCTGGGCGCGGTGCTGGTGGCCGCGTTCGCCAACTCCCCGCTGGTCGGCCGCAGCCCCACGGGCTGGCGTTCCTCCCGGCAGCTGATCTGGATGGAGATCGGCCCCGGGCGGGCCGGCGCGCCCCCGCTGGACGCGGAGCCGCGCGGCGCCTGGGCCGAGCACGTCCTCGACTCGCCGGTGATGTGCGTCCGGCGCGAGGACGGCCCGTGGGACGTACCCGAGGGGCTGACCTTCCGGGAGTGGACCCGTTCGTCCACTCCCCCGACCCGTGACGACCTCGACTACCACCTCACGACCCTGTTCCCGCCGGTCAGACCGCGCGGCCATCTCGAACTGCGCATGATCGACGCGCAGCCCGGGGACGACGGCTGGGTCGTGCCGCTCGCGGTGACGACGGCGCTGTTCGACGACCCGGAGGCCGCCGAGACCGCGTACCGGGCCGTGAAGCCGCTGGCCGAGCGGTCCCTGGGGCTGCCCGCGCCGCACAATCCGCTGTGGATCGACGCGGCCCGCTACGGACTGTCCGACCCGGAGCTGCACGAGGTGGCGCTCGTCTGCTTCGCGGCGGCCCTGGAGGCGTTGCCCCGGCTGGGCGCGAGCGCCGGGGTCGTGGACGCCGTCCGCGCGTACTTCGACCGCTATGTCATCCGGGGCCGCTGCCCCGCCGACGATCTGCTCGACCGCGTGCGTGGCACGGACAGCCGCCCGCACGGGAAGGACATCCGCACATGACCGACGCCGACACCAGCGTTGATGACATCGATATCGAGGCGCTCAGGGAACGGGCGCTGACCACCCTCACCACGGCCCGGGACCGCACCACGCTCCTGACGAGCTGCGTGGACGAGCCCGAACTCACCGCCCAGCACTCGCCGCTGATGTCCCCGCTGGTCTGGGACCTCGCGCACATCGGCAACCAGGAGGAGCTGTGGCTGCTGCGTGCCGTCGGCGGCCGGGACGCGATGCGGCCCGAGATCGACGGCCTCTACGACGCGTTCGAGCACCCGCGCTCCGAACGCCCCTCGCTGCCGCTGCTGCCGCCCGCCGAAGCACGGCAGTACGCGGCCGAGGTGCGCGGCCGGGTGACGGACGTACTGGCCGACTCGACGTTCCGCGGGACGCGGCTGACGGAGGCGGGCTTCGCCTTCGGGATGGTCGCCCAGCACGAACAGCAGCACGACGAAACGATGCTGATCACCCATCAACTCCGCACGGGCCCACAGGCGTTGACGGCCCCCGACCCCGACCCGGTACCGCTGTTCACCGGCCCGGCCGAAGTCCTCGTCCCCGGCGGCCCGTTCACCATGGGCACCTCGACCGAGCCCTGGGCCCTGGACAACGAGAAGCCCGCGCACCGGCGTGAAGTGGCCCCCTTCTACATCGACAGGACCCCGGTGACCAACGGCGCGTATCTCGCGTTCATCGAGGACGGCGGCTACGACGACCCGCGCTGGTGGACCAAGGAAGGCTGGGCGCACATCCGCCGCAACTCCGTCGTCGCACCGCTGTTCTGGCGCAAGGACGGCAAGCAGTGGCTGCGGCGCCACTTCGGCGCGACGGAGGCCGTACCGCCCGACGAGCCCGTCCTGCACGTGTGCTGGTACGAGGCCGACGCCTACGCCCGCTGGGCCGGACGCCGGCTCCCCACCGAGGTGGAGTGGGAGAAGGCGGCCCGCCACGACCCGGTGACCGACCGCTCGATGCGCTATCCGTGGGGCGACGCCGACCCGGCCCCGGAGCACGCCAACCTCGGCCAACGGCACCTTCGCCCGGCCCCCGCAGGCAGCTATCCGGACGGCGAATCACCGCTGGGCGTACGCCAGTTGATCGGTGACGTGTGGGAGTGGACGTCGAGCGACTTCCTGCCCTACCCGGGGTTCAGGGCCTTCCCGTACAAGGAGTACTCGGAGGTGTTCTTCGGCCCCGAGTACAAGGTGCTGCGGGGCGGTTCGTTCGCGGTGGACGAGGTGGCCTGCAGGGGCACGTTCCGCAACTGGGACTATCCGATCCGGCGACAGATCTTCTCCGGGTTCCGCACCGCCCGCTCGGGGGCCGTCTGATGTGCCGTCACCTGGCATACCTGGGAACCGAGGAGCCGCTCGGCCGGCTCCTCGTGGACCCGGAGCACAGCCTGTACCGGCAGTCGTGGGAACCCCGGCGGCAGCGGCACGGTACCGTCAACGCCGATGGTTTCGGGGTGGGTTGGTACGCCGAGGGCGACCCGGTGCCGGGCCGCTACCGGCGGGCCGTGCCCATCTGGGGCGACCAGTCCTTCGCCGACCTGGCCCGTGTGGTCCGCTCGGGGGCGCTGCTGGCCGCCGTACGGGACGCGACGTTCGCGGGCGCGGACGGGGAGGCCGCGGCGGCCCCGTTCGCCACGGGCCCCTGGCTGTTCAGCCACAACGGCGCCGTCACCGGCTGGCCGCAGACGCTCGCGGCACTCGCCCAACGCCTGCCCCCGGTCGACCTGTTGTCCCTCGATGCCCGCTGCGACTCGGCATTCGTCTGGGCGCTGGTCCTCGGCCGGCTGCGGGCGGGCGACGAGGAGGGCCAGGCACTGGCCGACACGGTGCTGGAGGTGGCCCATGCCGCCCCCGGCTCCCGCCTCAACCTCCTTCTCACCAACGGCGAGTCGATCGCCGCGACGGCCTGGGGCGACACCCTCTGGTACCTCTCGGAGCCCGGCCGCCGCACGGTCGTGGCCTCCGAGCCCTACGACGACGACCCGCACTGGCAGGAGGTCCCCGACCGCACTCTGCTCACCGCGAACCGCGCCGAGGTCCTCCTCACCCCCCTGAAAGACCTCGCACCACCGAAGGAGCCCCGCACGTGAGTCCGTTCCTTCTCACCCGCACCCTGCCCGAGGACGCCACCGACGCGGCCCTGCGCGCCGACGTCCTGCACGGCCTCACCCGCACCCCGAAGACCCTCCCGCCGAAGTGGTTCTACGACGCCCACGGCAGCGAACTCTTCGAGCAGATCACCGAGTTGCCCGAGTACTACCCGACCCGCGCGGAACGGGAGATCCTCATCGACCGGGCCGGCGAGATCGCCGCCGCGACCGGCGCCCGGACGCTCGTCGAGCTGGGCTCCGGCTCCTCGGACAAGACACGCCATCTGCTCGACGCGTTCACCGACCTGGCGCTGTACGTCCCCGTCGACGTCAGCGAGAGCGCGCTCACCCAGGCCGGGCACGCCATCGTCGTGGAGCGGCCGGGGCTCGACGTACACGCCCTGATCGCGGACTTCACCGGCGCGCTGACGCTCCCGGAGACACCGGGACCGCGCCTGCTGGCATTCCTGGGCGGCACGATCGGCAACCTGCTGCCGGCCGAACGCGCCACGTTCTTCGCCGGTCTCCGCGCGCTGCTCTCACCCGGCGACGCGCTGCTGCTCGGCACGGACCTGGTCAAGGACGAACAGGTCCTGGTCAGGGCGTACGACGACGCGGCCGGGGTGACGGCCGCGTTCAACAAGAACGTCCTGACCGTGGTGGACCGCGAGCTGGGCGCCGACTTCGACGCCACCGCCTTCGACCACGTGGCCCTCTGGGACGCCGACAACGAGTGGATCGAGATGCGGCTGCGGTCCCGCACGGACCAGACCGTGAAGATCCCGGCGCTCGATCTCGCCGTCGACTTCGCGGCCGGCGAGGAGCTGCGCACCGAGATCTCGGCGAAGTTCCGCAAGGAGGGCGTGCGCAGCGAACTGGCGGCGGCCGGGCTGGAGTTGGCCCACTGGTGGACCGACCAAGAGGGCCGCTTCGCGCTGTCATTGAGCGTGGTGCGCTGACATCGGGTGACGGGCCGTCTCGCGTACCGCCGCGCCTTGGGGCACGGTGGAGTGACGCGTGACGCGCCCGTCACGGCCGAGAGGAGTACCCGCATGTCCAACCACACGTACCGGGTCACCGAGATCGTCGGCACCTCTCACGAGGGCATCGACCAGGCCATCCGCAACGGCGTCGCCCGCGCCGCGCAGACCCTGCGCAGCCTCGACTGGTTCGAGGTGACACAGGTCAGGGGCCAGATCGAGAACGGGCAGATCGAGCACTTCCAGGTCGGCCTGAAGGTCGGCTTCCGCATCGAGGACGAGGACTGACCGCCTGAGCTACCGCGGGCGCACCGCGTAGGTCAGGTGTGTCACCCGCGACGACGGCTGCGGACGGACCGGTTCCAGCGCGATCCTGGACGCGTCCACGCCGTCGAACAGCCGGGTGCCGGTGCCGAAGAGCACCGGTGACAGCGTGATCGAGAACTCGTCGACCAGGCCCGCGTTCAGGTACTCCAGGATGGTCGCGCCGCCGCCCGCGATGCGCACGTCGCGGTCGCCGGCGGCGGCGCGGGCCTGGTCGAGGGCGTGCTCGATGCCGTCGTCGACGAAGTGGAAGGTGGTGCCGCCGGGCCGCTCCCACGGGTCGCGCTTGGTGTGCGTCACCACGAAGACCGGGGTGTGGAAGGGCGCCTCCTCCGGCCAGGACCGCTCGCCGAGGTCGAACATGCGCCGGCCCATGACGCTCGCGCCGGTCCGCTCGAACGTCTCCCGCGCGATGTCGTTGTCGAGGCCCTCCTCGCCGCCCTCGCCCAGCCCCAGGTTCTCCCGGAAGAACCGCAGCGGGAACACCCACTGCTGCAGCTCCGTCCACTGCCCCATCCACCGGCGCACATCCGGGTCGTCCCGTCTCCCGGGCGCGAAGAGCGTGTCCTGGTCGGGCACCGGCTCGGGTGCCACGAAGCCGTCCAGGGACATCGACACGCTGAAGAACACCTTCCCGGCCATCAGCCCTCCGCCTCCTTCCGCGCGAGGTCGGTGACGTAGGCCGCGAGGCTGCCCAGAGTCTGCTCGCCGCCCTCGACCGCGTGGTACTTCTCGGCCGCCTCGTCGCGCAGTTCCCTGGTGGGGAACACCGTGCGCATGACGATCCTGGTCGCCGTGCCGTCCGCCGCGAGGGTCAGGACCGACTCGAAGGCGTTCGGGTCGTCGCGGGTCTCGCCGTGCAGCAGCTCGATCCGCTCCGGCGGGACGATCCGCGTCCAGCGGATCCACTCGGAGTAGTCGGTCCCGTCCGGTCCGTGCAGCACGAAGGTCCACTCGCCGCCCTCGCGGAACTCGAAGGACCGCGTGGTGGTGGTGAACCCGTCGGGCCCCCACCACCGTGACAGATGCCGGACCTCGGTGAACGCCTCGAACACCAGCTCCTGCGGGGCGTCGACGACCCGGGAGACCACGATCTCCCGGTCGGCCGTGGCCGACTCCGCCCCCGCCCCGGTTTCCTGCCTTGTCCCTGCCATCGGTCAGTCCTCCTGCCGTGCCTGCTTGAGGTCCTGCACATAGGTGTCCAGCCGGTCGAAGCTCTCGTTCCAGTACCGCTCGAATCCGCCGGCCCACTCGTGGACGGGCCGCAGCCCGCGGGCGTCCAGGCCGTACAGCCGCTGCTTGCCCGCCTCGCGGACCCGCACCAGGCCTACCTCCCGGAGCACCCGCAGATGCTTGGACGCCCCAGGCTGGCTCATCCCCAGCTCGTGCGCCAGCTCGGTCACCGGCCGCTCGCCCGCCCGCAGCAGCGCCAGGATCTCCCGGCGCTGCGGCTCGGCGATCGCGTTGAAGACGTCCGACGTCGTCGCTGCTCGTGCCATGACAACCATCGTATGCCGATATGGGAATGCGTCAAGCCGGGCGGGACCCGGGCGCGTCCTGCGGGACGGCGCGGGTACGGCCCTCTCAGGTCCGGCCCTCCCCCTCCTGCGCCGACTCCAGCGCGGCGGAGGGGGCGGTCCAGCGGGCCCGGACGACCCTGAACCCGGCGCTCTCGGCGTCGTCGCACACCAACTCGTCGTCGTCCACGAGCACCCGGATGTCCCGGTCCCGGGCGAGCCGCTTGAGGATCTCCAGCTTGGTGCGCCGGGCGGGCCTGCGGTCGTCGTTGCGGCGCATGAAGACCCGTCCCTCGGGCAGCCCCTGTGCGGCGAGCCAGTCGAGAGTGTCGCGCCGGCAGCGCTCGGGCCGCCCGGTCAGATAGACGACCTCGCACTCCTCGGCACACTCCAGCGCGAGCGCGACGCCCTCCGCCAACGGCGGGTCCTCGGGCGCGGCGCCGAAGAACCCGTCCCAGTCGCGCGGCCTGTTCTCCAGGAACCGCTGCCGGTGGGCCGTGTCGGCGAGAGTGTTGTCGAGGTCGAACACGGCGAGGGGCCGCCTGCTGTCAGCTGTCACCGGGCCACCTTAGACAGCCCCCGCACCCCGGCGGCGACCGCCCGAGGCCCTGGCCTCATGCTTCTCGTATGTCTGCCCCGACTCCCGTTCCCCGTACGTTTCTCATAGGTGCCGCGCGAGACCGGCCCTGCACCCTGGTCGTCTGCCGGGGCTGCTGCTGCGGCGACCCGCGCAAACACCCGGGCACGGACCACGCCTGGCAGTTGGAACGGCTGCGGGCCGGGGCCGCCGAGCACGGTTTCGCGGTGCGTACGACGGACTGCCTCGGCCCGTGCGACCAGGCCAACGTGATCGTCGTCCAGCCGTCGGCCGCGGGGCGGCGGGCCGGCGGGCGGCCGACCTGGGTCGGGTTCGCGATGGACGACGACTGCACGGAAGAGGTGCTGGAGTGGGCGGCGGCGGGCGGGCCGGGGCTCGCGGAGCCGCCCGTGACGCTGGAGCTGCAGTTCATCGACCCGCCACGGGACGCGCGCGTGCGGTCGCGGCGGTGAGCGCTCCGGGCGGCTCGGGGAATGCCGGGGCCTCGCGGGCGTTGAACCTGATGTGAGCTCCTTGATCGCCTCGACTCCTTTCTCCGTACTCGACCGCTCCCGCACCCGAGAGGGGCACCCGCCCGCCGAGGCGCTGCGTGACACGGTGGAGTTGGCGCGGGAGATCGAGGGGCTGGGATATCACCGGTTCTGGGTGTCGGAGCACCACGGTGTGCCAGGGGTCGCCGGTTCCGCGCCGACCGTGCTGGCCGCCGCCGTCGCCTCGGCCACCCGGTCCATCCGCGTCGGGACGGGCGGGGTGATGCTGCCCAACCACCAACCCCTGCTCGTGGCCGAGCAGTTCGGGGTGCTGGAGTCGCTGTTCCCGGGCCGGATCGACATGGGCCTGGGCCGCTCGGTCGGCTTCACCGACGGTGTGCGCAAGGCATTGGGCCGCGACAAGGACGACGCCGACGACTTCGCCGGGCAACTCGACGAACTCCTCGGCTGGTTCCGGGGCACCTCCCCCACGGGCGCCCACGCACGACCCTCGGAGGGCCTCGCCGTCCCACCGTTCGTGCTCGCGATGGGCGAGGGCGCCGACATCGCGGCCCGGGCCGGTCTGCCGATGGTGATCGGCGACCTGCGCAACCGGGAGAAGATGCGCCGCGGCATCGACCACTACCGCGCCCGGTTCCGCCCCTCCCTCTGGGCCGCCGAGCCGTATGTCGTCATCTCGGGCACGATCGCCGTGGCCGCCACCCCCGAGGCGGCCCGCCAGCTCCTCGTGCCGGAGGCCTGGTCGATGGCGTACTCGCGCACCCACGGCACGTTCCCGCCGCTGCCGCCCGCCGAGCGGGTGGAGCAACTGGCCATGTCCGACAAGGAGTCCGGCTTCTACGAGGCCGGGCTCACCGGACAGCTCGCGGGCACCGAGGAGCAGGTGGCCCACGAGCTGGAGACGGTGCTGAAGGAGACCGGCGCGGACGAGGTCCTCGTCACCACCAGCACCTACGACCGCGAAGCGCTGCTGGACTCCTACCGGCGGCTCGCCCGCGTCGCCTCGCTCACAGGGCTCACGGGGTGAGCACCATCCGGAAACGCGCGGCCCCGGACAGCATCCGCTCATAGGCCTCCCCGACCCGGTCCAGGGGTACGGTCTCCACCATCGGGCGGATGCCGTGCAGAACGCTGAAGGCCAGCGTGTCCTGCACGTCCTGCGCGGTGCCGGACGGATGGCCCCGAACCACCTTGCCGGGCATGATCAGTTGGAGCGGGCTGATCCCCAGCGGCGCGTTGTCCGCCCCGATGACCACCAGCTCACCGCGGTGCCTCAGCCCCTCCACGGTCGCCGCGGCGGCGTCGGCGTTGCCCGCCGTGGCCAGGACCACCTTCGCGCCGCCCAACGCCCGCAGCGCCTGGGCGACTTCGGTGTCCGCCGTGCTGTCGATGTAGTGGTGCGCGCCCAACTGCTTGGCGAAGTCCGCCTTTTCGGCGCCGCGCGCGATCGCCACGGTCTCGAACCCCATCGCGACCGCGTACTGCACACCGAGGTGACCGAGACCGCCGAGTCCGAGTACGGCCACCAGGTCGCCCGGCCCCGCCGCGCTGCGCCGCAGCCCGTTGAAGGTGGTCACGCCCGCGCAGCCCATGGGTGCGGCGGCGGTCGCCGACAGACCCTCGGGGATCCTGGCGAGCGCGTCGACCGGCGCGACCGTCATCTCGGCGAAGCCGCCGTCGTACGCCCAGCCGGGCACCTTCAGGTTCTCGCAGACGATGAAGTCGCCCTGCCGGCAGGGGGTGCAGTAGCCGCAGCTGCCGCCGAACCAGCCGACCGCCACCCGGTCGCCGACCCGCCAGCCCCGGTCCGAGGTGCCCTCGCCGAGCGCGTCGATCCGTCCGGCGATCTCGTGCCCGGTGACGAGCGGGAAGCTCACGCCGGGCACCCCGGCGTCGACGAAGAAGGTGTCGCTGTGGCAGATCCCGCAGGCCTCCACGGCGATCCGCACATGGCCCGGCCCCGGTTGCTGCATCTCACGCCCGACGACCTCGAACCCGCCGCCGGCGACGGCGACTTGCGCGACCCGATAGCTGCTCATACCTGTCTCCCGGATGGATGCGAACACGGCCGGGCCGGGCGCCGGCCGTGTTCGGGGCGCAGGCGACTGTGCGGCGACCGCTTTCCGTGTCTTCCAACGTGGCACAGCACGGACACCACCGCACCCCCGCAGGTCAGCGGGCGTCACCCGGCGGGGTCGCATAGACTCGCCGGGTCATGCGCAGACCCCACGACCCCTACGTCCGCGTCCGCGGCGCCCGCGAGCACAACCTCCAGGGCGTCGACGTCGACATCCCACGGGACGTGCTGGCCGTGTTCACGGGCGTCTCCGGCTCCGGGAAGTCCTCCCTCGCCTTCGGCACGATCTACGCCGAGGCCCAGCGCCGCTACTTCGAGTCGGTCGCGCCGTACGCCCGCAGGCTGATCCACCAGATCGGCGCCCCGAAGGTCCGCGAGATCACCGGCCTCCCGCCCGCCGTCTCGCTCCAGCAGCGCCGCTCGACCCCCACCTCCCGCTCCTCGGTGGGTACGGTCACCAGCCTCTCCAACTCTCTCCGCATGCTGTTCTCCCGCGCGGGCGACTATCCGCCCGGCGCCGAACGCCTCGACTCGGACGCCTTCTCGCCCAATACGGCGGCGGGCGCGTGCCCCGAGTGCCACGGCCTCGGCCGGGTGCACCGCACGACCGAGGAGTCCCTGGTCCCCGACCCCTCCCTCTCGATCCGCGAGGGCGCGATCGCCGCCTGGCCGGGCGCCTGGCAGGGCAAGAACCTGCGCGACATCCTCGACACCCTCGGCCACGACGTGGACGTGCCGTGGCGGGAACTCCCCGCCGAGGAGCGGGAGTGGATCCTGTTCACGGACGAGCAGCCGGTGGTCACGGTCCATCCGGTCCGGGACGCCGACCGCATCCAACGCCCGTACCAGGGCACGTACATGAGCGCCCGCCGCTACGTCATGAAGACCTTCTCGGACACGAAGAGCCCCACGCTCCGTGCCAAGGCGGAGCGCTTCCTGACCAGCGCCCCCTGCCCGGTCTGTGGAGGCAGGAGACTGCGCGCCGAATCCCTGGCCGTGACCGTGGCGGGCCGCACGATCGCCGACCTGGCCGCGCTGCCGCTGGCGGAGTTGGCGGGCACGCTGGGCGGCACCTCGGAGGCGGCACGCGTCCTCACCGAGGACCTCACATCCCGCATCGCCCCCGTCCTCGAACTCGGCCTCGGCTATCTCAGTCTGGACCGCGCGACCCCCACCCTCTCGGCCGGCGAGCTCCAACGCCTGCGCCTGGCAACGCAGTTGCGCTCCGGACTCTTCGG
This sequence comes from Streptomyces sp. NPDC001100, assembly GCF_053598575.1. NCBI lineage: Bacteria > Bacillati > Actinomycetota > Actinomycetes > Kitasatosporales > Streptomycetaceae > Streptomyces > Streptomyces sp. NPDC001100. The sequence goes on along the minus strand of NZ_JBSFKO010000026.1, from coordinate 112,390 downwards.
TGTCGTCTACGTCCTCGACGAGCCGTCCGCCGGACTGCACCCCGCCGACACCGAGGCCCTGCTCACGGTGCTGGACCGACTGAGGGCCGCGGGCAACTCGGTGTTCGTCGTGGAGCACCACCTCGACGTGATGCGCGCCGCCGACTGGCTGGTGGACGTGGGTCCGCTGGCCGGCGAGCACGGTGGGCGGGTGCTGCACAGCGGCCCGGTGGCCGACCTGGCGAAGGTGAAGGAGTCGGCGACGGCCCGCTTCCTCTTCGACCGCTCCCCCGTAGCCGCCCGTGAAGTCCGTTCGCCACGAGGCGCGTTGAAGGTCGGCCCGATCACCCGGCACAACCTGCGGGACGTGACCGCGGAGTTCCCGTTGGGCGTGTTCACCGCCGTCACCGGCGTGTCCGGCTCCGGGAAGTCCACACTGATCGGCGAGATCACGGAGGAACTGCCGGGCGTGGGACGCCTGGTGTCGGTCGATCAGAAACCGATCGGCCGCACCCCGCGCTCGAACCTCGCCACCTACACCGGTCTCTTCGACGTCGTCCGCAAGGTGTTCGCGGCCACGGACGAGGCACGGCAACGGGGTTACGGCGTAGGGCGGTTCTCCTTCAACGTGCCGGGCGGGCGCTGCGAGACCTGCCAGGGCGAGGGATTCGTCAGCGTCGAGCTGCTCTTCCTCCCGAGCACCTACGCGCCCTGCCCGGACTGCGACGGCGCCCGCTACAACCCCGAGACCCTCCAAGTGACGTACCGGGGACGGAACATCGCGCAGGTGCTCGACCTGACGGTGGAGGCCGCGGCGGGCTTCTTCGCGGACACGGACAGCCCGGCCGTGGCCCGCAGTCTCACCACACTCCTGGACGTCGGCCTCGGTTACCTCCGGCTGGGCCAGCCCGCCACCGAGCTCTCCGGCGGCGAGGCCCAACGCATCAAGCTGGCCGGCGAGTTGCAGCGCACCCGACGCGGCCACACCTTTTACCTGCTCGACGAACCGACCACCGGCCTCCACCCGGCCGACGTCGAGGTCCTGCTACGGCAACTCCACGGACTGGTCGACGCGGGCCACACCGTGGTGGTGGTCGAGCACGACATGGCGGTGGTGGCGGGCGCGGACTGGGTGATCGACATGGGCCCGGGCGGCGGGGACGAGGGCGGCGGGATTGTGGCAACGGGCCCGCCGAGGGATGTGGCAGGGGCGCCGGGGAGCGCTACGGCTCCCTATCTGGCAAACGCCCTCGCATAGTCACCCCTTGTCGTCAGGGGCGCGGGGAACTGCGCGACCAGCCCCCACGCACCCGCAGCCGAGGTCCTAGCCCAGCAAACCGGCCGCCAAATCACGCGGCAACCCATGAGTGTCGTGCAGATATCGAAAGTCGTCCTCACTCAGCGGCCCCCGAAACTCCGGCCGCGACAACACCCGCCGCCCCCGCTCCAGCAGCAGACCGAACCGCCGCTCCTCGTCCATCAACACGTCCCGCACGACATCGCCCCCGAACGACTGCCGGAAATGGTCAAGCGTGTGCTCGACAAGCTCCACCGGCAGATCACCCAGCGTGCGCGAAGGATCATCGCGCCGCAGCACCGTGAGCAACCGCCGCACCAGCCGCCGTAGGACATACCCTCGCCCCGTGTTGGAGGGCCGTACCCCGTCTCCAAGGACCACGACGCTCGACCGCAGATGGTCGCAGACCACCCGCACGGACTCCTCGTCCAGATGCCACAGCGGCGGAACCAGCCGCATCCACGGCTCGAACAGATCCGTCTCATAGACCGAGCGGCATCCTTGGAGGACGGAGACGAACCGCTCCAACCCCATCCCCGTGTCGACGTTGACCTGCCGCAGCGGCACGAGCTCGCCGTCCTCGCCGCGTTCGTAGCGCATGTGCACGTGGTTCCAGATCTCCACCCAGCGCGAGTCGGTGGTCGGGCTCCCCTCCGGCGGGCCGTCGCCGGTCCAGAAGAAGATCTCGGAGTCGGGGCCGCAGGGGCCGGTCGGTCCGTTGGACCACCAGTTCTCGTCCCGGGTCGGTTCCACGGGCAGGCCCAACTCCCGCCAGGTGTGCAGGGATTCGAGGTCGGGGCCGAGCTGTTCGTCGCCGCCGAAGACCGTGACGTACAGCTTCTCCGGCGCGATGCCGAAGCCGTCGCGGAGGAGTTCGTAGCCCCAGCGCAGGCTCTGCGGATGGTCGTAGTCGCCCAGCGACCAGGAGCCGAGCATCTCGAACACGGTCAGGTGGGTGGGGTCGCCGACCTCGTCGAGGTCGGTGGTGCGCAGACAGCGCTGGACGTTGACCAGGCGTCGGCCCTGTGGATGGGGGCGGCCCTGGAGGTACGGCGTGAGCGGGTGCATGCCGGAGGTGGTGAACAGGACCGGGTCGGAGGGCGGTGGCAGGAGGGTGCTGCCGGTGATCGGCTCGTGCCCGCGTTCACGGTAGAAGTCGAGGAACGTGCGGACGGTGTCGTCGGTGTTCACGGCGATGGGTCCTTCGGGTCGGGTGGGGACCGGAAAGGAACCGCGGGGAGGCCTGTGAGGAGGCTGGAAACGACACGTCCCGGCGGTCCGTTTCCGGCCGCCGGGAGAGGTGGGTGAGGTCAGGCGTCGGCGGCCGGCGAGCTGGTCGCTCGCGCGGTCGCAGTGTCGGTGTGCCTGATGATCCTCATGGCCGCCACGCTAGCAGGACGCCTCCGCGTCGTCCTGCGAATTTTCACCGGGGTCCGCGCCACCGAGGTGCAGTGGTCCGGGTGGTGGGCCCGGCCCGAGACCCCGGTCTGCGCGGCGTGGGCGAGCGAGCGGCGGTCGGGGTGACTGCCGGGCGCGATGGTCTCCCCCACCTCGACCTCGGCGACCAGTCCGCGCGCCGACACCACCCGCCACACCGAGGTGAGCAGCGAGTCACTGCCGACGAAGGCGGGCGCGGTGCTGGCCGTGCCGCCGTCGGTGACGTAGTGCAGGCCGACCGGCTGGACGGGTACCCCGGCGTCCAGCGCGGCCTGGAAGACGGCCCGCCGGAAGTGCCCCTGGGCCAGGCCGCACCAGGTGCTGCCCTCGGGGAAGACGGCGACCGCTCCGCCGGCGCGCAGGGCGCCCGAGACGGCCGCGACCGTCTCGGGGAGGGCGCGCAGTCGGTCGCGGTCGATGAAGAGGGCGCCGCTGCCGGCGGTGAGCGTGCCGGCCACGGGCCAGTGCCGGATCTCGGCCTTGGCCAGCATGCGGGCAGGGCGTACGGCGGCCATCAGCGGGATGTCCAGCCACGAGATGTGGTTGGCGACCAGCAGCAGTCCGCCGGTGGGCGTGGTGCTGCCGGTGATCCGGAGCCGGATGCCGGCGGCCCGGACGATCGTCCGGCACCACCAGCGCACCACGCGGGCCGGGATGCGCGCGCCGATGGGGGTGAGGGCGGCGCCCGCGGCCACCACGACCAGTACGGCCACGAATCTCAGCACGGCGCGCGGTACGGCCGTGACGGACCCCGTCGACCCGATGCACGTCCTGGGGGTGCAGGGCGCGCTGGGCAGCCAGACGCTCATCAGGCCGGGACGAGCGAGAGGAAGTGCCGCAGATAGCGCGGGTTGACCCGGCGCATCGACAGCAGCACGTACAGGTCGGCGACCCCGAAGTCCGGGTCGTGGGCGGGCTCGCCGCAGACCCAGGCGCCGAGGCGGACGTAGCCGCGCAGCAGCGGCGGGAATTCGACGCGGTCGGTGGGGCGGGTGACGCCGTCCGGGCTCCAGGGCACCAGCGGCCGTACCCGGAACTCCTCGGGGGCGAGGTGCTTTGCGGCGACCCGGTCCCAGGTGCCGGCGGCGAGGGCGCCGCCGTCGGCGAGCGGGACGGAGCAGCAGCCGGCCAGCCATTCGTGGCCGCGGTCGACCATGTAGCGGGCTATGCCGGCCCAGATGAGGCCGATGACCGTGCCGTCGCGGTGGTCGGGGTGGACGCAGGAACGGCCGACCTCGACGAGGCCCGGGCGGATCGGGTCGAGGGGGGCGAGGTCGAACTCGCTCTCCGAGTAGAGCCGTCCGGCGACCGCGGCGCGCTCCGGCGGCAGCAGGCGGTAGGTGCCGACCACCTGGCCGGTGACCGTGTCGCGGACGAGGAGGTGGTCGCAGTAGGCGTCGAAGGCGTCCACGTCCAGGCCGGGCTGCGGGCTGGACAGGCGGGCGCCCATCTCCCCGGCGAAGACGTCGTGCCGCAGCCGCTGCACGGCGCGCACATCGTCCTCGTCACGGGCGAGCGTGACGGTGTAGCGGGTCGGCGCGGCGGGCTGCGCGGGACGGTCGAGGGTGGAAACGCCGGTCATGGCTCTCCCTGATCACGGGCCGGGTTCGGCGGTGGAACTGGCTGGCCGGTTCCGTATGTCCGGTCGCAACAGTTCTTCCGATGCCGGGCGTCCTGCGCGTGACCTGTGCCCGGAGCAGGGATGTGGGGTTGTTGAACGGCGCCCCACACCAAGCCCTCAGGGTATGCCGCCCACTTCGGCGGGGCGCACCGCCCCAGCCACTCCCGGGCCTCGCCGGCACCGAGCACCCGCTCCAGCACCAGGTCACCGGCCATGCCGGGGAAGAAGCGGACGGCGACCCACCCTCGCTTGTACGGCGGCGGATCGAGGACCACCACCCGTACGCCGTCAACGACCGGGATGTCGGCGGGAGTTCCCTCGTTCCACACCCACTCGCCGCCAGGGGTCGCGAGGTTGAAGGCCCCGGCGGTCGGCACCTGTCCCGGGGCGTCCAGCACACGGCCGCATCCTGGGCTGGGGGCGCCTGTCCGGGCACGTGTCGCCCACGGTGCCTGACGGGACCGGGCTTGAGCACCACTCCCGGTCCCGCCCGTCCGCACCTTGTCGGCGAACGTTCTTGTCCCGTACAGGGAGTTCGTAGGGCGGTTCAGCGCTTGGAGACCTTCCGCGTCGCCCGCAGCCACTCCTTGTTCATGCCGGTGATGGAGACCAGCGGGATGCCCTTCGGGCAGGCGGTGGCGCATTCGCCGGCCAGGGTGCAGCCGCCGAAGCCCTCGTCGTCCATCTGGGCCACCATGTCGAGGACGCGGGTCTCGCGCTCGGGGGCGCCCTGCGGGAGCACGTTGAGGTGGTTGATCTTGGCCGAAGTGAACAGCATCGCGGCGCCGTTGGGACACGCGGCCACGCACGCCCCGCAGCCGATGCACTCGGCGTGCTCGAAGGCGAAGTCGGCGTCCGGTTTGGGGACGGGGGTGGCGTGGGCCTCGGGGGCCGCACCCGTCGGCGCGGTGATGTAACCGCCGGCCTGGATGATCCGGTCGAAGGCCGAGCGGTCCACGACGAGGTCCTTGACGACCGGGAAGGCCGATGCGCGCCACGGTTCGATGTCGATCGTGTCGCCGTCCTCGAAGGACCGCATGTGCAGTTGGCAGGTGGTGGTGCGCTCGGGGCCGTGCGCGTCGCCGTTGATGACGAGGGAACAGGCGCCGCAGATGCCCTCACGGCAGTCGTGGTCGAAGGCGACCGGGTCCTCGCCCTTGAGGATGAGTTCCTCGTTGAGGGTGTCGAGCATCTCCAGGAACGACATGTCGCTGGAGATTCCGTCCACTTGGTAGGTGGACATGGCGCCTTCGGCGTCTGCGTTGCGTTGCCGCCAGACGCGCAGGGTGAGCTTCATGCGTAGCTCCGCTGAGTGGGGTGGACGTACTCGAAGACCAGGTCTTCCTTGTGCAGCACGGGAGATGAGCCCGTGCCGGTGAACTCCCAGGCGGCGGCGTAGCTGAACTCCTCGTCCCTGCGCGCCGCTTCGCCGTCCGGGGTCTGCGACTCCTCGCGGAAGTGGCCGCCGCAGGACTCGGCGCGGTTGAGTGCGTCGAGGCACATCAGCTCGGCGAGTTCGAGGTAGTCGACGACCCGGTTCGCCTTCTCCAGCGACTGGTTGAACTCCTCGCCGCTGCCCGGGACCTTGATCCGCCGCCAGAACTCCTCGCGGATCTGCGGGATGCGCTCCAGCGCCTTGCGCAGTCCGCTGTCGGTGCGGGCCATGCCGCAGAACTCCCACATGAGTTCGCCGACCTCGCGGTGGAAGGAGTCGGGGGTGCGGTCGCCGTCCACTGCAAGCAGCAGGTTGAGTCGGTCCTCCGTCTCGGCCAACACCTCCTGTACGGCGGGGTGTTCGACGCCGATCTCCTCGTGCCCGGGGTGCCGGGCGAGGTAGTCGTTGATGGTCGCCGGGAGCACGAAGTAGCCGTCGGCGAGGCCCTGCATCAGTGCGGAGGCGCCCAGGCGGTTGGCGCCGTGGTCGGAGAAGTTGGCCTCCCCGATCGCGAACAGGCCGGGGATCGTGGTCTGGAGGTCGTAGTCGACCCAGAGGCCGCCCATCGTGTAGTGCACGGCGGGGTAGATCCGCATCGGGACCGTGTACGGGTCCTCGGCGGTGATCCGGGCGTACATGTCGAAGAGGTTGCCGTACTTCTCCTCGACGGCCTTGCGGCCCATCCGGGCGATGGCGTCGGCGAAGTCGAGGTAGACGCCCTGGCCGCCGGGGCCGACCCCCCGCCCCTCGTCGCAGACGTTCTTCGCGGCGCGGGAGGCGATGTCGCGCGGCACGAGGTTGCCGAAGGACGGGTAGATGCGCTCCAGGTAGTAGTCGCGCTCGTCCTCGGGGATCTGGTTCGGCGGGCGCCCGTCCCCCTTCGCCTTCGGCACCCAGATCCGGCCGTCGTTGCGCAGCGACTCGCTCATCAGGGTCAGCTTGGACTGGTGCTCGCCGGTGCGCGGGATGCAGGTGGGGTGGATCTGTGTGAAGCACGGGTTGGCGAAGAGCGCGCCGCGCCGGTGGGCCCGCCAGACGGCGGTGGCGTTGGAGTTCATGGCGTTCGTCGACAGGTAGAAGACGTTGCCGTAGCCGCCGCTGGCCAGGACGACGGCGTCCGCGAAGTACGTGTCGATACGGCCGCTGATGAGATCGCGCGCCACGATCCCGCGCGCCTTCCCGTCGATGACGATCAGGTCGAGCATCTCGGTGCGCGGGTGCATCTCGATGTTCCCGGCGGCGATCTGCCGGGACAGCGCCTGGTAGGCGCCGAGGAGCAGTTGCTGGCCCGTCTGGCCGCGCGCGTAGAAGGTCCTCGACACCTGCACTCCGCCGAAGGAGCGGGTGTCGAGGAGACCTCCGTACTCCCGCGCGAACGGCACGCCCTGCGCCACGCACTGGTCGATGATCTCCACCGAAATCTGCGCCAGGCGGTGGACGTTGGACTCACGGGCCCTGAAGTCGCCGCCCTTGACGGTGTCGTAGAAGAGGCGGTGGACGGAGTCGCCGTCGTTGCGGTAGTTCTTCGCCGCGTTGATGCCGCCCTGGGCGGCGATGGAGTGGGCGCGGCGCGGGGAGTCCTGATAGCAGAACTGGACGACGTGGTAGCCCTGTTCGGCGAGCGTGGCGCCGGCGGAGCCGCCCGCTAGGCCGGTGCCGACGACGATCACCGTGTGTTTGCGCCGGTTGGCCGGGTTGACGAGTTTGGCCTCGAAACGGCGGGTGTCCCAGCGCTCGTTGATCGGGCCGTTGGGTGCCTTGGTGTCGGTGACGGGTTCCCCGGTCGTGAAGTCCGCGTATTCAAGGGTCATTTCAGCTCACCACTCCGGTCATGACGCCCACGGGCACCGCGATGAAGCCGGCCGTGAGCAGCAGCGCGAGGACATTGGCGATCGTCTTCAGGGCGCGGTCGCGGCTGCGGCTGCCCGCGCCGAGGGTCTGGGCCGCGCTCCAGAAGCCGTGCCGGACGTGCAGGCCGAGGGCGAGCATCGCGACGATGTAGATGGTGTCGCCGTACCAGGTGGAGAAGGTGTCCACGACGTTCTGGTACGGGTGGCCCTCCTGGAAGCCGCCCGAGTGCACGGTGCCGGTCGTCAGGTCGAGGACGTGCCAGACGATGAAGAGGGCGAGGATGATCCCGCCCCAGCGCATGGTGCGGGTGGCGTAGGTCGCGCGGGGTTTCTTGTGCACGTACTTGCTGGGGCGCGCCTTGATGTCGCGGCGGCTGAGCTGGTACGCGGAGACGGCGTGCGCGATGACGGCGACGACGAGGACGATCCGGATCAGCCAGAGCGTCCACTCGTAGTGCATGAAGGGTTCGCCGACGGTGCGCAGCCAGTGGGCGTAGTGGTTGAACTCTCCCGCGCCGAAGAAGATCTTCAGGTTCCCGATCATGTGGACGACCAGGTACAGCAGCATGATCAGGCCGCTGACCGCCATCACTGTCTTCTTGCCGACGGAGCTGTCCCACACCGTGCGCGCCATCGACGGCCGTCGGTCCGTCCGTGTTGCCAGAGCCATGCCTACGGACGTTAGGTGGCGGGAGGTCGATCGGTCCAAGACATGATCCACCTGGATTCCATAGGCTACGACTATCATGACTGCATGCAGTTCCAGCAGCTCCAGTACTTCGTGGCCGTCGCCGAGACCCGGCACTTCACCCGGGCCGCCGATGTGGTCCATGTCGCGCAGCCCTCGCTGTCCCAGCAGATCAAGGCGCTGGAGCGGGAGCTGGGGGCCGATCTGTTCCTGCGGGCGCGGGGCAACATCACGCTCACCGACGCGGGCGAGGCGCTGCTGCCGCTGGCCCGGCGGATCCTGGCCGACGCGGACACCGCCCGGCACGAGGTCCTCGAACTGGTGCAGCTGCGCAGCGGCCGGGTTCGGCTGGGCGCTACCCCGAGCCTGTGCACGGGCCTGCTGCCGGACGTGCTGCGCGCCTTCCACGACCGGTATCCGGGCATCCGGCTGCTGATCGAGGAGGGCGGTTCGCACGATCTCGTACGCGAACTCGCGCGCGGCGCCCTGGACTTGGCCCTGGTGGTGCTGCCGCTGCCCACTCCGTCTCCGGCACTGACGACCGTGGAGCTGCTCCGCGAGGACCTGGTGGTCGTGTCGTCACCGGAGGCGCCGGTGCCGGGCCGGGGGCGGACGGTGCGGATCTCCGATCTGGAGGGCGAGCGTCTGGTGATGTTCCGGCACGGCTACGACCTGCGCGAACTGACCGTCGCCGCGTGCCGCGCCGAGGGCTTCGAGCCCGACTTCGCGGTGGAGGGTGGCGAGATGGACGCCGTGCTCGGCTTCGTACGGGCGGGACTCGGCGTGGCCGTAGTCCCGCGGATGGTCGCGACGAAGTCCGGGCGGGGCCTGCGGGTGACCTCGCTGGCTCGGCCCGGACTGCACCGGACGATCGCGCTCGCGCATCGCAGCGATGTGGCTCCGCCGCGGGCCGCCAGAGAACTGCAGCGGATGCTGCTGGAGCGCTGATCGTCCGTACGATGAAACTTTCGCGTACGAGGGGGGAACCAGAGATGCGAAGAACATGGCTGGCCGGTGTGCCGCTGGTCGGGCTGATACTCACGGGGTGCTCGGGCTCGCCTGCCGACTCGGGGTGGCGGGCGTGGACCGCGTCCTACTCGGCTCAGGAGGGGCGCTGCGAGGCGACCAGTCATCAGCTCGTGTGCCGTACCGGCTCAGGTGGCTTCGTCGGGCGGTCGCAGGCCACCGGCAAGGTCAAGTGGACCGTCCCTCCGGCCGAGGGCGGCAAAGACGCCGACCTTGTCGTCGACTCGGCCGCCGAGCGGGCCGTGACCAGCTCCGGCGCGACGCTGAGCGCGGCCAATCTCCGTACGGGTAAAGCCGCTTGGACCCGTCAGCTGACCTACGGCTCCACCTTCCCGGTGGTCATCAGGGTGGCGGACGGGACCGTCTACGTGCTCGAGGCCCCGACGGAGGGCGCGAAGATCATCACCCTCGCCGCCTTCCGGGCCTCCGACGGCAAACCGCTGTGGCACCGCAGCATCGCGGCGGATCCGTACGGGGACATGGCCGTCTTCGGGGGCCGCGTCTACACCAGCGACGGCACCGAGGTCACCGCGCGCGACGCGCGTACCGGCGGCACCGTGGCGGCCAGTCCCCAGGGCGTCGAGTGCGACTACCTCATCGCCGGCGGCCACTACCTCGTGTGCACCGGCAGCCCGTACTCCGCCGAGGACACCTTTCCGCCACTCCAGCGCCTGGACCCCGGCACGCTCCGGCCGCTGAAGACGGCCGAGGACACGGGAGACAAGCCCGAGCGCGGGGTGATCTCGTCCGACGGTGTGCTCGTGCTCTACGAGGACAGCGCGGAGGACCCGGGCGGGGGCTCCTGGAACGCGTACGACCTCGTCCACCCCAAGAGGCTGTGGAGTTACGACAACACCACGGAGGAGGCGGAGTTGGCGGGTGACCGGTTCGTCACCTTCGCCCCGCGCGACGACGCCGCCGTCAGGGACCGGGTGATCTCGATCGCCCTGCGCGCCGGTCCGAAGGGGACCGGCGACGCCGCGCCGCACCTGTCCCCGCGGTACTCACAGGCGAGGGGCGGGGAATACCCCAGGCTCACCGTGCCGGCCGGCGACCCCGACCATGTCGTCGTGCAGGCGGCCACCCATCGCGGCCTGCGGTCGATCCCGCTGCCCTGAGGCAGCGGTCGCTCAGCCCGTCGCGTCCACCAGCGCCAGTTCGTGCAGCCGCTCCGGCGGGCCGGGGCGGGCGTAGTACCAGCCCTGGGCCGTGTCGCAGCCGAGTATCCGCAACTGCTCGGCCTGCGCGCCGGTTTCGACGCCCTCGACCGTCACCGCGAGGTTCAGGCTGTGGGCGAGGGAGACGATGCCCTCGACGATCTTGAGGTCGACGGGGTCGGCCGGGAACTGCTGCATGCCCTGGGTGAAGGAGCGGTCCAGTTTGAGGATGCTCACCGGCAGGCGGCGGAGGTTGGCGAGGTTGGAGTAGCCGGTGCCGAAGTCGTCGAGGGCGATGTCGACGCCCATCTCGGCGAGGCGCCTCAGCGGCTTGAGCAGGTCGTCGTCGGCGCCGATGAGCGCGGACTCGGTGACCTCCAGGCAGAGGGCGTCGGGGCTGACGCCCGCGCGCTCCAGGATGTCGACGGTGTCCTGCACCAGGCCGGGGTGGCTGAGCTGGCAGGGCGAGAGGTTGACGTTGATGCGCAGCGGGCCGGTGGCGTCGTTGCCGCCGTGTCGTTCCTGCCACTGCTTGGCCTGCCGGACGGACTGGTCGAGGACCCAGCGGCCCAACGGCACGATCAGGCCGGTGTGTTCGGCGAGGGGGATGAACCGGTCGGGGCCCAGGACGCCGTGCTGCGGGTGCAGCCAGCGGACGAGGGCCTCGGCGCCGCGGACGCTGCCGTCGCCGAGATGGACGAGCGGCTGGTACTCGATGAAGAACTCGCCCCGGTCCAGGGCGGCCGGGAGTGCCGTGGTCAGACCGTGGCGCGTGATGGCGCGGGCGTCGGCCTCGGGGTCGGCGAGTTCGAAGCGGTTGCCGCCCGCCGACTTGGCCCGGTACATCGTGATGTCGGCGCTGCGCAGCACCTCCGCCGGGCCGCGCTCGCCGGCCGGTCCCTCGACGATGCCGATGGAGCCGCGCACGGTGAGGTCACGGCCGTCGATGCTGACGGGGGTGATGAGCGCGTTCATGATGCGGCCGGCGAGTTCGTCGACCTCGCGCTCGGTGTCGGGGCCGGTGGTCAGCGCCACGAACTCGTCGCCGCCGAGCCGGGCGACCATCTCGCCGGGCGCGGTCGCGCAGGACTGGAGCCGGTCGGCGACCTCGACGAGCAGCCGGTCGCCGGCCGCGTGGCCGAGGCTGTCGTTGATGGTCTTGAAGCCGTCGAGGTCGAGGTAGCACAGCCCGAACCGCTGGTTGTCGCCCGCGCCGAGCGCCTTCTCCAGGCGTTCGAAGAACAGGGTGCGGTTGGGGAGGCCGGTGAGGGCGTCGTGGGTGGCCTCGTAGCGCAGCCGCAGGTTCAGCAGCCGGCGCTCGGTGGTGTCCTCCATGAGAGCGAGCTGGTACTGCGGGTTGCCGTCGGCGTCGCGCAGCAGGGAGACGGTGAGGTTGGTCCACAGGACCGTTCCGTCAGGCCGGTAGAACGCCTTCTCGACGTGGTAGTGCTCGCGCTCGCCGCGGACGAGTTCGTCGTAGAGGGTCCAGGTCTGGGGCGCGTCGTCGGGGTGGGTCCACTCGCGGACGTTGCGTCCGCCCATGGTCTGGTCGGAGATCCCGAACATGCGCAGCAGCGCGCCGTTGACCTGGAGGATGTTTCCTTCGAGGTCGGCCATGCCGATCCCTATGGCCGCGCCCTCGAAGACCGCGCGGAAGCGGGCCTCCGTCGCGTGCAGGGCCTGCGCGACGACGCCCTGGGCCTGGAGGGCGGCCACCGAGATGGCCTCCTGTTCGGCGAGGGTGCGCTCGCGCAGCTCCTGGGCGAAGCCGGCGGCCATGGCGTGCTGGAGGCGGGCCGAGCGGATCCTCAGGTCCTCCTGGGAGCCGTCGCCGCCGCAGTAGAGCACCAGATAGGCGTCGACGCACTCCAGGGTGCGGCTGAGGGCGTCGGGGTCGGTGCAGTGCGCGGCGACGAGGGCGGCGCCGACCTGCTTGCCCTCCTCGGCCTCGAAGGTCCTGGCGCGCAGCGCCTCGCTCAACCGCCGTGCCAGCGGCAGGAGCAGCTCCTCGAACTCCGGCCGGGTGAGCGAGGTCGACGTCGCCGGGAACACCGCCCGGCTCCAGATGGTCGCGAACCTGCGCAGTCTGTCCTCCGGCCCGTCCGGCTCCGCGGTCACGCCGTGCGTCCTACGCCGGCGAAACCGGAGAAGGAAAACGGATCATCGTCCTCCGGTGCGGTGTCGGGCCGCCAGTCCGGCATCGGCACCAGTCCGGGTTCCACCATGTCGTACCCCTCGAAGAACCGCGCGATCTCGTCGCGCGAGCGCATGATCAGCGGATTGCGAATGTCCTTGTACACGTCGACCGCGCCCTCCGCCCGCTCCGGTGGCAACGGGATTCCCTCGTACGAGGCATGCGTGAGGATCAGCAGGCTGCCGGGCGCGAGTGCGTCACGCAGCTGTGCCACCGCTCCGTACGGGTCGTCCGCGTCTTCCACGAAGTGCAGTATGGCAACGAGCAGGAGGGCCACTGGCCGATTCACGTCGATCAGGCGCTGAACCTCGGCGCTCGCCAGGATCTCCTGGGGCTTGCGGAGGTCGGCCGCGACCACGTCCGCGGTCGCGTTGCCCGCGAGGACCGCCTGGCTGTGCGCGACCGCCACCGGGTCGTGGTCGACGTACATGACATGGGCGCCGGGGCTGGCCTGCTGGGCCACCTCGTGGACGTTTCCGAAAGTGGGAATTCCGGAGCCGATGTCGAGGAACTGGGTGATGCCCTCGACCGCCGCGAAGCGTACGGCGCGACGCATGAACGCCCGGTTCGCCTGCATGATCTTGGGAAGTCCCGGGAGGAACTCCATGGCCTTGCGGGCCGCCTCCCGGTCGACCTCGAAGTTGTGCGAACCGCCCAGGTAGTAGTCGTAGATACGCGAAACGCTCGGCACCGAGATGTCGATGCTTCGTGGTGCCCAGGCGGGACGCTCCATGTATCTCTCCAAGGCTTAGGCGATCCGGTGTTCGAGCTGAGGCTACTGATCGCCCGCCAAAGGAGCGAGCGGAAACGGAAATTGACCGTCCGTTCCCGGTCACTGCCCACGGCACGTGCCGAATTGACGTGCGGGGACACGCGGAGAGGCGCGCAGAATGCCGGAATTGCTGTACGGGAAATGCCAAAGCGGCCCGCCCCCTCCGTGCGGTGCGGAGGGGGCGGACCTGTGGTCGTACGCGCTGCTGTGTTCGGCACTCTTGTCGCTTGCCCGCGTCCCTCCCTTCCGCGTATCCGTTGCCGAGTGGGCGGGGGGCGATCAACCCTGGGGAGGTTCTCGCTACTCCGCGGGCGCGCCGACCGGCTTTCCTTCGGGTGAGACGGCGTACCAAGTGCCGCCCACGCCCTGGCCGTTGGTCTGTCCGGCGGCCGTGTCACCGGAGAAGGTGTAGATCGGCCAGCAGTTGACGGTCATCTGCTTGACGCCGTCGGGCCGGGTGAAGCCCATCAGGCCCTTCTTCTGCACGCCCTTGGTGTCGTTCGCCGAGACGATGCCGACCGCCGGCCACTTCTCCGCGCAGGCGCCGAGGCAGTTCGAGACGGACTTCGGCCATGCCTTGTCCTTGAGGAAGCGGTAGACCGTGTGGCCGTTCTTGTCGACGACGATGTCACCGAGCTTGGCGTCCTTGCGGACGGAGAGACCGGGCAGCGAGGCGAGGGTCGCCTTCTTGCCGTCGGGGGCGAGCGCGTACCACTTGCCGCCCACGCCCTGACCGTTCACGTCACCGGCGTTGACGTCCTTGGCGTAGCGGTAGGCGGGCCAGCCGCCGATGGTCAGCTGCTTGGTGCCGTCGGCGCGGGTCACCTCGCCGAGCAGGGACTTGTCTATACCGGCACCGGCGGTGGCGTCGTCGGCGGGCACCGGCGGCCATGCGGTGGCGCAGTCGCCGTTGCAGTTGGACTTCGGCGGGTTGGCCGTGTCGGCATCGAAGCGGTAGAGGGTGAGACCCGCTCCGTCGCTCAACACCTTGCCGAGGTCGGGGTTGTTGGCAACGGTCAGCTGGCCCGCGGGCTCGGCCGCCGCGGCCTGCTGGCCGTCTGCGCCGTAGCCGTTGCCCGCGCCGGTGCTGGGGCTCGACGTGGCGGCCCCCACGCTGCCATAACCTCCGGCCGCCGCCGTGGCACCGACGTTCTGTGCCGCAGAGGAAGGTGTGGCCACATTTTCCGAACCGCACGCCGCCGTCAACGCCATGACGGACACGGCCGTCGCCGCGAGTGAGGCGCTCCGCCAGGAGGTCTTCATCGTCAACTCCCCATAATCACCTGGATGTTGCAGCGCCCGTCTGTGCCGCCGCACGGTCCTAGGTACGGGTGGGGACCACGGAAGTGTTCAACGGCCGCACAAATTTCTTTCCGACACCTGTGACACGGCAGTCGCGTCGTATGTGCGTACGCATCCGGCCACCTCCGACAGTCGGATCGTCAAACCGTCGCACAGCGCCGTCCACTCCTTCGGGGCAATCCCCTCGCGCTCCCGCGTGCGCGGCCCCGCGAGGCCTCATGATCTCCGTCGTGCATGGACCCGAACCGACCCGAACCGCCCTCGCCGCAAGGGTGTTGACCCTGGTGACGCTCACCTGGCTGCTGACGGGCGCACCGGCGGGCCCGGCGGCGGCCGACGCGTGCGCGTACGCCTCCACCGGGCCGGACGGCACGCAGGCGGTGGCGGTGGCCGGCGACTCGTGGCCGACTCCCCCGGCCTGCCCGGAGCCGACCCCGCCGCCGCCCTGCCCCTCGCCGACACCCACCCCGCCGCCGAAGCCGACGCCGCCGCCCCCTCCGAAGCCGACCCCCACTCCGACTCCGACGCCCAGGCCGACGCCGACCCCGAAGCCCCGGCCCACGCCGAAACCCACGCCTCCGCCGCCCGCTCCTGCGCCCCGCCCGGCACCCGCGGCTCCGCTGCCCCGGCCCGCCCCCACGCCCACACCCACTCCGCCGCCGAAACCGACGCCCAAGCCGAGGCCCGCCCCGCATCCCGCGGCGACTCCGGTGAGTTATCCGAAGTACCACGCCCAACCGCACCCCCGACCCTCCACCGGCCGGACGCCGCCGGTCGTCTACGTCCTGCTCATCACCCTGCCCGCGGTGGTCGCCATCGCCGCGCTGCGTCCGCGCTGATCCCCGGAGGAACCCCTTGTCGGAATGGCTTGTTCTCGCCCTCGCGATGGCGGCGGCCTGTGTCGTCGTCGTCATCGTCACCTTCCTGCGCGAACGCGCGGCGTCCGAGGACGAGGACCCCAGCGAGACCCCGGACGTCATCGAGTACATGACGATGTGGATCGGCGTGGTGTACGCCATCGTCCTGGGTCTGGCGATCGCCGGTGTCTGGGAGGCCCGCAGCGCCGCCCAGGACCATGTGCAGGCGGAGGCGCAGGCGCTGCACGAGATCTCGGAGCGGGTCCGTCACTATCCGCCGGACGAACGCGATCGCATCCGGGCGGATGTCGACGCCTACGTCTCACAGGTCGTCAACACCGAGTGGAAGACGATGGCGGACCACCAGAAGCTCACCCAGCGCGGCACCGACCTCCTGGAGCGCATCCGCGCGGATGTCACGGACTACCAGCCGAAGACGGACTTCGAGGCGCAGGCCTACCAGCCTCTCGTCGAGCAGGTCGCCGCGGCCGACCTGGCCCGCAGCGCCCGCGCGGACTCCACCGGGGCGACGATGCCGGCGGTGGTGTGGTTCGGGCTGCTGGCCGGGGCGGTGATCACCATCGGCATGGTCTTCGCGCTGCAGATCCGGCGTACGACACGGGAGCTGGTCCTCGCCGGGCTGTTCTCTGCACTGATCGCCTTCCTGCTGTTCCTGATCTGGGACTTCGACGCGCCCTACAGCCGTGGCATCACGGCCTCGGCGCAGCCGTTCCTGAACCTCTTCCCGCACATCAAGGACTGACGGCCCCTCACCGGGACCGGCCGACGGATCAGCCGCCGGGGTACGTCCGCCACGCCGCGGCCGTCCCCCGGTCGCAGGAACCGCGTCCCCTGTGCGGCCCACACGGTTGCCCCATTCGCGCGACTGGGATCGCGGGAGCGCACACATGTTCCTAGCGTTTCGGACATCGAGGTGCATTTACGGCGCCAGCGGAAAAGGTCCGCGGCTGCTCCTCGGGGACCCGGAGGAACCACCATGCGCGCGATACGCGTCGCCTCGGCCGCACTGCTGGGCATCAGCGCCCTCGCCCTCTCGGCACCGGCCGCCGTCGCGAAGGGCGACGGCAACCACAACATCACGCCGTTCGGCTTCAGCGTCCTGCCCTCGACGATCGCGGCGGGCGGTCAGGTGACCCTTCAGGTCGACCGCGACAGCGGCGGCTGCCGGGGCTCCGTCACGGTCTCCTCCGGGGTCTTCGACACCGTCAGGATCTCGCCGGGCCAGTCCTCCGCGACCGCGATGGTCGACTGGGACGCCAGGCCGGGCGCGGTGTACCAGGTGACGTTCACGTGCAACGGCGAGAGCGGCTCCACGGGTCTGACCATCGCCTCCGGCCGCACGAACAACAACATCCAGCCGCTCCAGCCGGCGCAGCAGATGCCCCGAGGGGTACGGGCCGGTGAGGGCGGCAGCATCGCCGGCTTCGACCTCAAGGAGCTCGGCATCGGCGCGGCCCTCATCGCGGGCTCGGTCGGGGCGGCGTACCACTTCTCCCGTCGCCGTACCGGGGAGGACGGCGCCTGACCGCACCACCACCCGCACAGGCCTTCGCCCCGGAACCCGAAAGGGTCCGGGGCGAAGGCCTGTTCCGTGCGCCACGGCCTCCGAAGGGGGAGGAGGTCAGAGGGCGCGCTCGCTGCGGCGGCGCATCCAGAACACCCCGCCGCCCACGACGGCCGCGGCGACCAGGCCGCCGCCGATCGCCATGTCGGTCGGGGTCGCCCCGGCGCTGCTGCTGCCGCCGAGACCGCCGCGGACACCGCCGATGACGGTGTAGGCGGAGTCCCGGGTCAGCACGGAACCGTTCCGGCAGCGCACGGTGATGCTGTACGGGCCCGGTCCGGCGTTTCTGCTGATCCGCGCCGTTCCGCTGGCGGTCTGGCCGGCCCCGCCGACGAGCGAGGACAGGTTCGCGGGGCGTTCGAAGCCGGGCGAGTTGGCGGTGGCGCCGGTGAAGCAGCCGTCGACCGTCACCGTCAGCTGGCCGCCGCGGGCGATCACGCTGGGCAGGGCGACGATGTTGCTGGGGCTCTCCCCCATGCCGTCCGCGAGGGCCGCCGGGGCGGCGAGCCCCAGGACGGCCACCGCGGCACCGGCGGCAGCCAGGGCACGAGTTGTACGCATGTCATCCTCCGCGGAAGGCGCCCCGGGACCCGTCCCCGGTCGATCGGCGAGAAAACGCCTCCCAGACGCACCCTCAGATGCCTTGCACGCGCCCGCATTTCGGGAATGGTCCGTCCTGGTGAGGGGACACGCCGAGGGAGAACCGGACAATCGGATATTGCCGCAGGTCACGGACCGTCAGAAAATTCCTGTCGCCCTCTCCTCATATGGCGCACATAAGGATGACCGGGCCACCCGTTCGCGCCTGCCCCGTCGCCGGTTCCGTATTCGGGACTTAGCGTTCTCGTATGCGCGATTGACGTGGCGACGGCCGCGTCGAGAGGGGATGGCGAATGTCTGCGTCCGAGCTGTCCGAGCTTGCCGAAGAGGAGGAGCGGCAGAGGAAGCGCGCCCCGTGGGGAGTGATAGCGCTTGTTCTGCTGACCGGTCTCGCGCTCATTCGGAATGGTTCGGGAGAGTTCGATGTGGGGCCGCCGCAGCCGGCGTCGGCGGCGGCAGCCGACAGCCGTACCGGCGTCGGTACCTTCGGCAAGGCCCCGGCCGCGCTCCCGTACTCCGTCGCCGACCGGGTGAGGATTCCCGCGATCCGCGTCGACGCCCCGGTCATGCCGGTGGGCCTGGACGCGGACGGCTGGGTCGGCGCGCCGCCGCCGGAGGACCCGAACCTGGCGGGCTGGTTCACCGGGGCCGTCTCGCCCGGCGAGAAGGGCACGGCGGTCGTCGTCGGCCATGTCGACAACAAAATGGGCCCCGCCGTGTTCTACGGACTCGGGGCCCTCAAGAAGGGAAATCGCGTCGAGGTCGAGCGCAAGGACGGAAAGACGGCCGTATTCGAGATCTACGGCATCGAGGTCTTCGAGAAGAGCAACTTCCCCGGCGATCGCGTCTACGCCTCGAAGGGAACTCCGGAACTGCGCGTCATCACGTGCGGGGGCGGTTTCTCCAAGCAGAACGGCTACGACGGGAACGTCGTCGTCTTCGCCCGCCTGGTCGAGGTGCGCTGAGCGTTTCCCCGGCCGGGCGGGCGAAGAACCGTCGACCCGTCAAGTGGTCCGGCGGCGCGGCAGCGTCATGTGATAGCCGGAGTCGAGCAGGTGCGGCAGATATTCACGCAGCGCCCTCACACTCTGGGTACGGTCGCCCCCGGCGTCGTGCGAGAGCACCACGACGCCGGGGGCGGCGCCGTCCTCGACCGCGTTGACGATGTGGCGGACGCCGGGTGTGTCCCAGTCGAGGGTGTCGACGGTCCACGCGAGGGGTTCCATGCCCAGCTCGGAGCCGAGCTGGAAGGCGGCCCGGTTCCAGGCTCCGTAGGGCGCGCGGAACCACAGGGGCCGTTCCCCGTAGGCGTCCTCGATGACGTCGCTGGTGCGTTCCATCTCGGAGCGGATCTGACCGCGGGTCAGCTTGGTCAGCAGAGGGTGCGACCAGGTGTGGTTGCCGACGACGTGGCCCTCGTCGGACATCCGGGCCAGGATGTCGCGGTTCCAGTCGGCCATCTCGCCGCACACGAAGAACGTGGCGCGGACGTCGTACTCGGCGAGGGTGTCCAGGATGTGCGGGGTGTAGCGGGGGTCGGGTCCGTCGTCGAAGGTGAGCACCATGGTGTTGCCGCGTCCGGACATGCGCAGGAAGGGTTCGTGCCGTACCGGGACGTGGGCGAGGGTGGTGTGGGGCGCGCCGTAGCCGGCCACGGGCTGGAGGCGGTAGGAGGAGGGCCTGCGTGCGAGGCGCGGTGGGGGTCCGGCGGCGGGGGCGGCCGCCTTGACGGGGGCGTCGTCCGAGAGTCCGGAGTACAGCAGACCGGCGGTGCCGGCCGCCCCGACGGCAGCGGCGCCGGCGAGCAGGGCCCGTCGGCGCGTGAGCGACTGATCCTTCTTCATGACTCATCAGTCGCCCGGACGGACACCACCGCCCCACGGCAACACCGGAGCGGCGGCAGGAAAACACCCGCCCGGCCCAGCGCTCGCGCGCTCAGCGGCGGCGGACCAGCGGGAACGGCAGCGTCTCACGGATCGTCAGACCCGTGAGGAACATGACCAGTCGGTCGACTCCGATGCCGAGTCCTCCGGTGGGTGGCATCGCGTATTCGAGGGCGTCGAGGAAGTCCTCGTCGAGCTCCATCGCCTCCGGGTCTCCCCCGGCGGCCAGCAGCGACTGGGCGGTGAGGCGGCGGCGCTGTTCCACGGGGTCGGTCAGCTCGGAGTAGGCGGTGCCGAGTTCGGTGCCGAAGGCGACCAGGTCCCAGCGTTCGGCGAGCCGGGGGTCGGTGCGGTGCTGGCGGGTGAGCGGGGAAACGTCGGTCGGGAAGTCCTTGTAGAAGGTGGGCAGCAGGGTCGGCTCCTCCACCAGTCGCTCGTACATCTCCAGTACGACGTCACCGCGGCCGTCGTCGACGCCGTACGGCACTCCCGCGCGGTCGCACAGCAGGTGCAGGCGGGCCAGTTCGGTGCCGGCGTCGATCTCCTCGCCGAGCGCCTCGGAGATCGCGCCGTGGACGGTCTTGACCGGCCAGGTGCCCGAGATGTCGTACTCCTCGCCGTCCTTGCGGGCGACGGGCGAGCCGAAGGCGGCGGTCGCCGCGCCCTGGATGAGCTCGCGGGCGAGGTCGAGCATCACGTCGTAGTCGGCGTACGCCTGGTAGGCCTCCAGCATGGTGAACTCGGGGTTGTGCTTGTAGGAGACGCCCTCGTTGCGGAAGGTGCGGCCCATCTCGAAGACCTTCTCCAGGCCGCCCACGCAGAGCCGCTTGAGGTACAGCTCGGGGGCGATGCGCAGATAGAGGTCGAGGTCGTAGGCGTTGATGTGGGTGGTGAAGGGGCGGGCGTTGGCGCCACCGTGGATCTGCTGGAGCATCGGGGTCTCGACCTCCAGGTAGCCGCGCTCCAACAGGCCCTGGCGCAGGGCCTGTACGGCGGTGGAGCGGGCGCGGACCACGTCGCGGGCGGCGGGGCTGGCGACCAGGTCGAGGTAGCGCATGCGGACCTTGGCCTCGGGGTCGGTGAGGCCCCGGCGTTTGTCGGGCAGGGGGCGCAGGCATTTTCCGGTGAGCTGCCAGGAGGTGACGAAGACGGTGGGCTCGCCCTTGTCGCTGGTGCCCGCGCGGCCGGTGGCCGTGATGTGGTCGCCGATGTCGGTGTCCGTGACGAAACGGTCGAGGCCGGGGCCCGACTCGGCGCGGGTGAGGGCGAGTTGGTGGTCGCCGGACCAGTCGCGCAGGGTGAGGAAGACGATGCCGCCCAGGTCTCGCACCCTCATCACCCGTCCGGCGACGGTGACTTGGTCCCCCGTGCGGATCTCGGCGAGGGTGTGGGTGCGCTGCGGGACGCCGACGGGGTAGGGGTCGGTGCCGGTGGCGATCAGGCGGTCGAGGGTGCGGTGCCGGACGCGGACCTGTTCGGGCAGGCCGCTGTCCGGGCCGTCGGTCCCGGCCTCGTCCCCTCCGTCGAGGCCGAGCGCCGACAGGGAGGGCAACCCTGCGGTGGTCGCGGGCCGCTGTCCGCTCCTCGGGTGCCCCTTTCCCCAGAGTTGGCGCAGCGACGGTACGGAGACGAAGCCCTCGGCGATGCCGGAGGCGAGGCTGATCCTGGCCAGGGAGGCGGTCTCGCCGTAGCAGATGAAGCGGGGGTACCACTCGGGGTGGTACTTGGCGTTGGAGCGGTAAAGGGCCTCCAGTTGCCACCACTTGGAGAAGAACAGCAGGAGCCGGCGCCAAAGACGGAGCACCGGGCCGGCTCCGATGCGGGCGCCCTCCTCGAAGGCCGAGCGGAACACGGCGAAGTTGAGGGAGATCCGGTGGACGCTCAACTTCGGTGCGGTGGCGCAGAGTTCGGCGACCATGAACTCCATGACGCCGTTGGGGGCGGTGCGGTCGCGGCGCATCAGGTCGAGGGAGACGCCGTCGGTGCCCCAGGGGACGAGGGAGAGCACGGCGAGCAACTTGCCTTCCTCGCCCAGTGCTTCCACGAGGAGGCAGTCGCCGTCGGCCGGGTCGCCGAGGCGGTCCAGGGCCATGGAGAAGCCGCGTTCGGTCTCGGTGTCGCGCCAGGCGTCGGCGCGGTCGACGATCTCCTCCATCTCGGCGTCGGTGAGGGTGGCGTGGCGGCGGATGCGGCAGGTGGCACCGGCGCGCCGGACCCGGCTCACGGCCTGGCGGGTGACGCGCATGTCGCGTCCGGCGAGGTCGAAGCCGGCGACGTGCAGGATCGCCTCGTCGCCGAGTTGGAGGGCGCCGAGCCCGGCGCGGGCGAAGGCCCGGGCGCCGTCCTCGGAGGCGCCCATCACCGCGGGGGCCCAGGCGTGGCGGCGGGCCAGGTCGAGCCAGGCGGCGATCGCGTGCGGCCAGGCCTCGCGGTCGCCGACCGGGTCGCCGCTGGCGAGGCAGACACCGGCCTCGACGCGGTAGGTGACGGCGGCCTTGCCGCTGGGCGAGAAGACGACGGCCTTGTCGCGCCGGGTGGCGAAGTAGCCGAGCGAGTCCTGGCCGCCGTAGGCCTTCAGGAGGGCGCGGATGCGGTCCTCCTCGTCGCCGTGCAGGGCAGCTTCGAGGCGTTGGGAGCGGAAGAGGACGGTGGCCGCGTTGAGGAGGGCGAGCGCGCCGAAGAGGCCGAGGAGGAAGAACAGGGCGCGGGGCGGGCGGCCGTCGAAGGAGCGGCCGGAGACCAGTCCGCCGCAGACCCGGTCGGCGGCCCAGCCCAGGTGCTGGCTCTCGGGGAGGGTGCCGGGGAACAGGGAGACCAGCCCCCAGCCGGCCAGGATAGCGACGGCGAGTCCCGCGAACAGGACGGCGAGGGCCCGTCGGACGGCCGCGCGGCGGGAGGCGGCGTAGAACTGCCTGCGGGCGACGATCAGCAGGACCAGCAGCAGGGCGCAGACGACGAGGGACGGGAGGGACTCGGCGTACAGGCCGAGGGCCACACCGAGGATGTCCGTCAGGACCAGCAGGCCCAGATAGACGACGACCAGCCACCAGGCGATCTTCTTGCGGGCGGCGGTCGCGGCGGCCAGCAGGAACAGGAAGACCGCGTAGGCGAGGTTGGCGCTGACGGGGACGATGAGGAGGTCGAGGAAGCGGACCCACGGGCGCAGCACGCGGCGCAGCGGGGCGATGAAGGCCAGCAGGACGCAGAGGAGGGCGAGCGCGCCGAAGAAGGTCGCGAAGCCCTCGGGCACCCTGCTGAGGAAGCCGTTGCCGGGCGGCCGTATCGGAGCCTTGGTGTCCTTGACCCTGGTGCCCTCCACGGTGGCAGTCATGGTTCCGACTGTAGGAACAGGGCGGGCCGCGCGCCCGTCGAACTCCCGGTCAAGTTCGGGACCTGCGGGTTCCGATAGCCTCACAGCCGTGACGGAACAGCACTCAACTCAGTTCGAGCGGGGCACGGACGGGCCGAAGGTCATCGTGGCGGGGGTGGACGGCTCCGAGTCCTCGCTGCGCGCGGCGGCTTATGCCGCGGGCCTGGCCCGGCGGCAGCACGCGCTGCTGGCCATGGTGTACGTGCAGCCGGTACTGGCGGCGGGCGCGGCCATGGGCGCACCGGTCGCCGAGACGACCGACGAGATCGCCGAGGACCTGGTCGCCCAGATCCGGCACGAGACCGAGCGGGTGAAGGGGATATTCGACATCCGCTGGGAGTTCCACACGTTCCGTGGCGACCCCTACGGCGGCCTGGTGAAGGCCGCCGACGAGCTGAAGGCCGACGCGGTCATCGTCGGCGCCTCCGAGCAGGCCGGCCACCGCATCGTCGGGTCGGTCGCGGTGCGGTTGGTGAAGGCGGGGCGGTGGCCGGTGACGGTGGTGCCGTAAGGAGCCGTCAGAGGGAGCGCAGGAACTGCCCGAGGATCGTGTTGAACTCCTCGGGCTTCTCCATGTTCGGGTAGTGGGCGGCGCCCTCGATCGTCGCGGTCCGGCCGTTCGGGACCGTGCGGACGAAGCGGTCCGCCATGGCGAGGCTGTCGGGCCAGTCGAGGGCGCCGTGGATGGCGAGGACCGGGGCGTCGAGTTCCGGGACGCGCGGCCAGGGGTCGCCCAGCGGGACGTACCAGTCCTTCTCACCGGGCGTGTGCTTGAGGAGTGTGTGGGTGGTCAGGTCGCGCAGGCGTTGGACGACGGACGGGTCGACGTCGTCGACCGTGCGGTGCGGGCCCGCCACTCCCTCGGCGAACATGTCCAGCCAGCCCGGGATGTCTCCGGCGTCGAGGAGCTGTCCGATCCGGGACTGACGCTCCAGCAGTCGTGCGTCCTTGTACTCGAACGCGCTGGTGCCGGCGCCGGAGACGACGATCGCCCGGACCAGTTCGGGGTGTTCCAGCGCGGTGTCGGTGGCGACGGCCGCGCCCATGCACAGGCCGACCAGGACGGCGGGCCCCAGGTCGAGGTGGTGCAGGAGTGCCGCGAGGTCGTCGGCCCAGCGGAACGGCCTGCTCGCGTTGGCGGAGAAGCCGTGGCCGCGGATGTCCGGTGCGATGACGCGGAAGTCGGAGGCGAGGGCCGGTATCTGGTCGTCGAAGACGCGGTGGTCGGCGAAGCCGGAGTGGAGGAGGACCACGGGGTCGCCGGTGCCCACGTCGAGGTAGGCCAGGTCCCCGTCGGCAGATGCGAAGAAGCTCAGGTTCGAAGCAAGTTCCGAAGCAGCTGTCATGACAACCAAGGTGTCATCTTTGGAGAGGGTTGGCAACCCAGGTGTCATGATGGGCTCGTGAACGACTCCGCCCCCCTGTCCCCCGACGAACTCGGCCACCGCCTCACCCAGGTGTTCGACCTGGTGGGCCCGCTCTACCGGCGCGCTCTGCGCAAGGTCGAACAGGGCGAAGCGGTCGAGGGGGTCTCCGTCGGCGTGCGCGCCGTACTGGACCTGCTGCGGCAGCACGGGCCCATGACGGTGCCCCAGATGGGCCGGACCCTGGCCCTGAGCCGCCAGTTCGTGCAGCGCATGGTCAACGAGGCGGCGGGCCACGGCTGGGTGGAGGTCACACCCAACCCCGCACACCAGCGGTCCTCCCTGATCCGGCTCACACAGGAGGGCCGCGCCGTCATCACGTCCGTCCTCGGCCGCGAGCACCACCTCAACCGCCAGGTCGGCGGCGACCTGACCGACGCCGAGGTGAGCGCGTGCGTGCGGGTGCTCACCGAGATCCTCCGGACCTTCGACCACGTCGACGTGGACGTGGACTGACCGTCCGCCACTTCCCCGTCACGGGCTACTTCCCCATCACCAGCCCGTCCTTCGCCGCGCCCCGGCCGAGCACCACCTCGCGGATGCGGTCGCGGTCGGCGGTCAGTTCGGCGCCCTGGGCGATCGCCCGGTTGACGTCGACCACCCGGCCCGCGTCGACGTCGAACAACTGCGGGACGAACTCGGCCTTGGCCACCTCCCATCGCGCGCCGGGGCGGACGGGCGGCACGAAGGTGAAGCGGGCGAGGGTGCTCGTGTTGCCGCCGGGATCCTGGGTGCCCGCGTTGTCGAACATCTCGCCGGTGACCTGGTCGCCGAGCCCGTAGACCACCCAGGTGCCGTTGACCTTCTCGTACGCCTGCGGGGTGCGGGCGTGGGTGCCGAGGATCAGGTCGACGTCGGGGCGGCCGCCGGTGCGGGCCGCGGTGAGTTCCCCGGCCAGCGCCACCTGCTGCGGGTCGGGCCCGCCCTGGCCCGGTGTGCCCCAGCGCAGCGAGACGACGACCACGTCGGCGCCCGCGCGCCGGGCGTCGCGGGCGTCGGCGAGGATGCGGGCCGGGTCGAGGAGGTTGACGGACCAGGGCTCGCCGGCCGGGAGCGGGACGCCGTTCGTGTCGGCGGTGTAGGCGAGGTGGGCGACCTTCGCCGGACCGGCGCGCAGCAGCGTGACCGTGCGTGCCTCGGCATCGCCGCGTGCCGTTCCGGCGTGCCGTACGCCGGCGCTGTCGAGGGTGTCGAGGGTGTGCTGGATACCGAAGGGGCCGTCGTCCAGGCTGTGGCCGGAGGCGGTGGAGCAGCTGTCGTAGCCGGTCGCGGCAAGGGCCCGGGCCTCCTCGGGCGGGGAATCGAAGAACGGGGAACCGGTGCGGTCGCCATAGGGCGTCTCGATGTGACACAGCGCCAGGTCGGCCCGGGACACGAGGGGTTGGACGCCGGAGAGCATCGGACCGAAGTCGTAGCCGGTGCCGCCCGCGTCGAAGCGGGCGCGGTCGAGGACGGCGCTGTGCGGCAGGATGCCGCCGGCGGCGACGAGGGTGAAGCCGCGGGCGGCGGGGGGCGCCGGGCGGCCGGCGGCCTTCGGGTCGTGGTGCTGGGCCTGGCAGGCGGCGGCCGCGGTGAGAATGCCCGCCAGGGCAACGGCCACCTGTCGTCTGCGTGCGATCATCAATTCACCCCACTGTGGTCATATTTACCCACCGATAGGTATGAACCTCAGCGCCCCCGCAAACGGCTTCCGGCCCCCGATGACCCGTCCGGTGTGCGCGTGTGGGGGATCCCCGGGGGGCGCGGACCGTTCGTCGCACCGTTCGCCGACGCGATCGACCGTCCGCCGCACGCCCCTCGTGCGCCCTCTGTCCCCGGACGGCCCCCTGCGATGCCATACGGCCATGACGGCCGGACCCACGCTCACCAACGGAACGACCGCCGAGCACGAGCTCGCCGCACTGCAGCGCGAGCACGGCAGGCCGCTCTTCGCGCTGCTGCTCCGGCTCTGCGACGGCGACCGCCAGCGCGCCGAGGACCTCGTCCAGGAGACCCTGGTACGAGCCTGGCAGCACCCCGAGGCGCTGCGCGCCGACGACTTCGAGTCCGTACGGCCCTGGCTGCTGACGGTGGGCCGGCGGCTCGCCATCGACGCGCGGCGGGCCCGGCAGGCGCGACCGCCCGAGGTCGGGGACGCGGTGCTGGAGAACGCGCGCGTCTGTGCCGATCACGCGGAACGGTCGGCGGCGACGCTCGATGTGCGGGAGGCTGTGAAGACTCTCACTCCGGAGCACCGTGAAGTCCTGGTGCTCGTGTACTTCCAGGGGGCGAGTGTGGCGGAGGCCGCGGCGGCCCTCGGGATTCCGCCCGGTACGGTGAAGTCCCGTGCCTATTACGCGCTCCGCGCCCTGCGCCGGGTGCTTCCCGGCTATGCGGCCGACCTGCGGTGAAACCAACTCCTTAGTCAAACCTCCGCAAAGCGCCTTGCTCAGGACCCCGGTTGAGTAATCGGCTGTCCTCATCCGTGTTCCGGACTGGGGGGCTCGGGGTTCCTGACGGAGCCTCGGGCCGGGCGACGCGCACGCACCGGAGGAAGGCAGGAAGGGATGCTGCACAGAGGTCAAGAGAGCACGGACGGCACCGGCGGCGGTGAACTCACCGTCCCCATGGCCTGGCTGTACGCCGAGTACATCGCCGACGAACTGCTGCGGACCGGCGACCTGATGCCCCCGACGTCCTTCGAGTTCCGTGCGGGACGGGACGCGCTGGCGCTGACCATCTTCCTCTCCGACACGGACGGCGAATTGTCCGGTATCAGAGTGGTCACCCAACTTGAGACCTGGCTTTCGCTCACGGCGTACGACCAGCCGTGGCAGGACTGGGTCGAGGAACGTATGTCCAAGTTGACGGCGGAGGCGGTCGAGGCCGGCGTCGACGCACCGGACCTGGCGCTGGCGGAGAACGCCTGGCGCTGGCTGGAGGAGACCGAGCTGCTCGCGCCGGATCTGGACGCGGTGCCGGGAGGCGGTCCGGTGACCGGTGAGGACGACGGGCCGAAGGTCTGGACGCCCGCCTGGCAGCTGGGTCTGCCGCTCGGCCATCTCGCCATCCATCTTTTTTGAAACAGGACCAATCCACGGGTTCGACCGCTACGAATTCGTGATGGCGATTCTGTGTGCGCCTTGAGTGATTCGACGGGCTGGTGCGTACCGATGGGAGCAAGGAGTAACCCCACCCGCACCTAACGGCACGAGGATTCGTCATGAGGTCCCTGGAAAGGCATCGCGACGTCGGCGCGTACGCGCTCGGCGTGCTGGACGAGGCGGAGGCCTTCCGCTTCGAGGATCACCTCATGGAGTGCACCAGCTGCGCGGCTCATGTGACCGAATTCGGTCCCGCCTCACGGCAGTTGATGCTGTACCGGCGTGCGACGCCGCGCTACGTGCACCCCATGGCGCAACCCGGGCCCCGGCTGCTCGACCGGTTGCTCGGCGAGGTGTCCGCCCGTCAACGGGCCGGACGGCGGCGTTTTCTGTACGCCGTGGCCGCCTCGGTGGTACTGGCCGTGGGCGGCCCCGCGGTGGCGACGCTCGCCGGGGGCGGCGACGGGCCGGTGCAGCTCACCGCGACCGACGCCAAGTCGGGCGTGTGGGCACAGGTCACGGCCGCGAACGAGAACTACGGCAGTGATGTGTCCCTCAGGATCAAGGACGGCGCGGGCCCCCGCTCCTGTCGTCTCGTGGTCGTCGGCCGGGACGGTTCCGAGCAGGTCGTGACCAGTTGGAACGTACCCGCGCAGGACGCGACGATGATCACGATGCAGGGTGGCGCGGCGATGCACCCCGACGAGATCGACCACTACGACGTGCGCACCGCCGACGGCCGGCAGCTGGTGCGGCTCACCTCGCACTGAAGTCCCGCCCCGCGGCGGCCAGTTTCCGCAGGGCTCGCGCGGACGGGGTGCCCGGGTCCGCGGTGAGGAAGACGACCTGCTGGTCGTCGTGCGGAACGGTGAGCACATCGCAGTTCACCCGCAGTCGGCCCGCCTCCGGATGGGTCAGCGTCTTGGTGCGGTGACCGGGGGCGTGCACCGGGTCGGTGTCCCAGACCTGCGTGAACTCCTCGCTTCCGGCACGCAGTTCGGCCAGCAGACGGGCGAGGCCCGGGTCGTAGGGATAGCGGTCGGCGGCGCGGCGCAGCCGGGAGACCACGATGTGCGCGAACTCCTCGGCGCTCGAACTCTCCGGGGGCGGGCCCAGGAAGCGGCGGCGCGCCAGGTTCGGCCGCGTGCCGAGATCCCCGCCGAGTACGGCAGCCGCGAGCGGGTTCCAGGCGATGACGTCATAGGTGGCGTCGGTGACGATGGCCGCCGTGTCCGGGATGCGCTCCAGCAGGGCCGCCACATGCGGGCGGACGGTCCGCACCGGCGCGGCGAGAGGCGTCACCTGTGTCCCCGCCAGCCGGAACAGATGGCTCCGCTCGGCCGGGGTGAGCCGGAACACTCCGGTGAGGGCGTCCAGGACGCGGGGCGACGGGCGGGGGCCGCGGGCCTGTTCGAGGCGGGCGTAGTAGTCGACGGACATGTGGGCCAGCTCCGCGACCTCTTCCCGGCGCAGCCCGGAGGTCCGGCGGGACGGCTCCCCCGGCAGCCCCACATCGGCCGGCACCAGCTTCTCCCGCCGCCCGCGCAGAAACCGGGCCAGTTCCCGTCTGTCGGTCACGGTGCCTCCCTCCGGCTGCCAGGGATCGGTAGTCCCTGGTTCGACGGCGCGGGGCGCGGAATCGTCGTCCCCATGAACGATTCCACAGCACTGGTCACCGGCGCCAACAAGGGCATCGGCAAGGAGATCGCCCGCCTGCTCGTAGCCGAGGGCTTCACCGTGTACGTCGGCTCGCGCGACGCGGGCCGTGGACAGCGGGCGGTCGACGAACTCGGCGACGGCGCCCGCCTGTTGGTCCTGGACGTCACGGACGCCGGCAGCATCGCGGCGGCGGCACGAGAGGTCACCGCCCTGGACGTCCTGGTCAACAACGCGGGCATCATGGCAGGCGCGAGTCCGGCACCCGAGGCCGACCTCGACGACGTCCGCCGCACCTACGAGACGAACGTCTTCGGAGTCCTCGCGGTCACCAACGCATTCCTCCCGGCGCTCCGTCGCTCCTCCCGCCCCCGCGTCGTGAACGTCTCCAGCGGCACCGGCTCCCTGACCTGGAGCGCCGACCCGGACCGGGAGTTCGCCGCCCACGCCGGGGCGGGCGCGGCCTACCGCTCCTCGAAGACGGCCCTCAACGCCCTCACCCTCTTCTACGCGCAGTCCTTGGCGGGCGAGGGCTTCAAGGTGAACGCCCTGGCGCCCGGGCTGCGGGCGACGGACCTCAACGAACGGGCCGCGGCGAGCGACGGGGACCCGGCGGAGGCGGCACGCGGCGCCGTCGACCTGGCGCTGCTGCCGGACGACGGGCCCACGGGCCGGTTCCTGTCCTGGGACGGGACACCCGTGCCCTGGTGAGCCGAGCGGCAGGGCGTCCTGTGGCGGTGGACGACGCACAGCCTGCACAGAACGCCCGATCCGTACTGCTGCGCGGCCTGTGGCGCGACGCTGTCGACGGCTGGGACGCTCCCGGCGCGGTGGATCAAATCCCGGCCGCCAGAAGGCTGCTCGCCGCCGGGGCGGATCGGGACGACCTGATCCGCCTGGTCCGGGCCGTCGCGTACAAGGCGGTGTTCGCGACGCTCGACACCCTCGACGAGGGCGGCCCCGTGCACGATCCGGACGCGGTCGGCGGCTGGGTGGTCATGGGGACCGACGCGGACGGTTCACCGACCGGACACGTGCTCGCCGGGCTGCACGAGGACCTGTTGACGTCGGACCCCGGCGGATGCGACGGAGTCGGCCTCTGGCAGTAGGGGCCCGCTACTTGAGCAGTCGCGACAGCCGCCGGTCCGCCAGTGGCTTGCCGCCCGTCTGGCAGGTGGGGCAGTACTGGAGGGAGGAGTCGCTGAAGGAGACCTCTCGGACGGTGTCGCCGCAGACCGGGCAGGGCTGACCGGTGCGGCCGTGGACGCGCAGGCCGCTCTTCTTCTCCGCCTTCAGGCGGCCGGCGGCCACGCCCCGGGAGCGGTCGATGGCGTCGAGAAGTGTGGTGCGCAGGGCCGTGTAGAGCGTGTGGGTCTCGGCCGGGGTCAGGGACGCGGCCAGTTTGAAGGGGCTCATCTTCGCCGCGTGCAGGATCTCGTCGCTGTACGCGTTGCCCACTCCGGCGATCAGGGTCTGGTCGCGCAGGGCGCCCTTGAGCCGGCGGCGTTCGTCCTTGAGGAGTCCGGCGAAGCGCGGCTCGTCGAAGTCGTCGGCCAGGGGGTCGGGGCCGAGGCGGGCGACGCCAGGGACGGACTGCGGGTCGGTCACGACGTACACGGCGAGGCGCTTCTGGGTGCCCGCCTCCGTGAGGTCGAAGCCCTCGCCCGTCTCCAGGGCCACCCGGAGCGCGAGCGGGCCCTTGCCGGGGCGGGGCGGGCCGTCCGGGAGGCGGTCCTTCCAGTGCAGCCAGCCCGCCCGGGCGAGGTGGGTCACGAAGTGCGGGCCGCCGTCCGTCTCGACGTCCAGGAACTTGCCGTACCTGTGCACGGCCACCACCTCGTGGCCCTCCAGCGCGGTGGGCGGAGGGTCGTACGTCTTCAGGACGCTGATGGCGACGGGCAGCACCCGTACGATCTCGTGGCCGACGAGGTGTTCGGTCAGGAAGTCCTTCAGCGCTTCGACCTCGGGGAGTTCCGGCATACGTCCAGGGTGCCATCGGAGGGCCGTGGGGTCAGCTCCGGTCCGGGACCAGGAACTCGCACCACACGCACTTGCCGCTGCCCCGCGCCTCCACGCCCCACACGTCCGTGAGCAGGTCGACGAGGAGCAGCCCGCGCCCGGAGACGCCGTCCTCGCCCGCCTCGCGGCGGCGCGGGAGGGCGCTGGAGGAGTCCTCGACCTCGACTCGCAGTCGACGGTCGGGGCCGGTGAGGACCCTGAGGGTGACGATCGCGGAGCCCTCGGTGTGCATCAGGGCGTTGGTGATCAGTTCGTCGGCGACGAGTTCGACCTCGTCGGCGCGATCCCGCCCGCCCCAGGCCCGGACGGCGGCCCTGATCATGTGCCGGGCCTCGGTGAGGGCCTCGGAGTCGCCGGGCGCCACGTGCTGCTGGAGCCGGCCGCCCGAGCGCGGGGCGTCGAGGCCGCGGCGGCGCAGCAGGAGCAGCGCCACGTCGTCCTCGCCGCCGCGTTCCTCGGCCACGTCGATGAGCAGGTCGGCGAGGTCGCGTACGTCGTCGGGACCGGAGGCGATGAGGGCGATGAGGGTCTGCAGTCCGTCGTCGAGATCCGCGCCGGGCTGTTCGACGAGGCCGTCGGTGCACAGCACCAGGGTCTGGCCGGGGTCGAGTTCGAGGGTGGAGACCGGGTATTCGAGCCGCCCGAACTCGGCGGACAGGCCGAGCGGCAGCCCGCCCACGACAGGCATACGACGACAGGTCCGGTCCAACTGCCGCACCAGCGGGTCGATATGACCGGCCCGGACCACCTGGACCACTCCGGTGGACAGGTCGGCCTCGGCGTAGAGGCAGGTGGCGAAGCGGTCGGTGTCGAGTTCGTGCAGGAAGACGGAGGCACGGGCCATCACCGTGGCCGGGGTGTGCCCCTCGGCGGCGTACGCCTTGAGGACGATCCGCAGCTGGCCCATGACGGCGGCGGCGTGCGTGTCGTGGCCCTGGACGTCGCCGATGACGGCGCCGACCCGCCCGCCGGGCAGCGGGATCAGGTCGTACCAGTCGCCGCCGATGTCCCGGCCGAGCTTGGCCGACCGGTAGCGGACGGCGACGTCGGCGCCCGGCACGCTGGGGATGGCCCGCGGCAGCATCGCCTGCTGGAGCCCCTGCGCGAGGTCCTTCTCCTGCTCGTAGAACATGGCGCGCTGCAGGCTCTGCGCGATGCTGCTGCCCAGCGCGACCAGTACGTTGCGCTCCTCCGCCGAGAAGCCGCGACGGTCGCTGTAGAGCAGGCCCATCGTGCCGATCGGCCGGGCCTGGGCGATCAGCGGCAGATAGGCGCCTGCGGTGATGTGCAGTTCGGCGATGTGCTGCCACAGCAGCGGGTACCGTTCGGCGAACTCCTCGGGCGACTCGATGAACGCCGGGCTGAGCGTCCGTACGACTTCCGTCATCGGGTACGGCTCGTCGATCCGGAGGACCTCCTTGCCGGGTACGACGCTGCCCTCGGCGACCAGGCGGATCCGGCCGGCCTCCACCAGCCCCATGACCAGTCTGGTCGCGCCGAGGTGGACGAGGCCGTGGGTGTCCATGAGGACGTCGATGACGTCCTGGACGGTACGGGCGTGCGCGAGGGCGGCGGTGGTGAGCTGGACGACGTTGGTCTGGTCGCGCCGGGCCGCGTCGAGGGCGGCCTGCTCACGGCGGGCCGCGTTCTCGGCGAGTTCCTGGGTGGCGTCCCGCACGATGCCGATGATCCGGCGCGGGCGGCCCGTCTCGTCGCGCCGGATGTAGCCCTGGGTGTGGGTCCAGCGCAGGCTGCCGTCGCGCAGCCGCATCCGGAAGTAGGCGCCGTAGTTCTCGCTGCCGTCCTTCATGGCCTGGGAGACGAGACCGTCGAGCCGGTACCCCTCCGGCGGCGGTACCCGGATCGCCAGGGACTCGGGGCGTCCGTCGTATTCGTCGGGGCGCAGGTCGAAGACCTCGTGGGCCTGGGCGTCCATGTGGAACAGGCCGTTGTCCAGGTCCCAGTCGAAGCTGCCCATGCGGTTGAGCGCCAGGATCGGGTCCGGGTGGGCGGGCCAGTCGTCCGGGAGTGACAGGGCGCTCGCTCCCCGATCAACCATGCGGCCCACCTTGCCAGGATTTGCCCGATTATTCGACTTCTCGGACCCCTACGACCGACCGCCGGGTCAGCCGCCGAAGACGCCCGTGGGGCTGTCGAAGATGCTGCTGGTGGCGCCGCCGGGGATCAGCCCACCGCCGTCGGGCCGGTCCGGGGTCTCCGGGACGGTCGGCGGCCCGATCCCGTCCGGGGAGCCGGGGTCCTGGGAAGGCTGGGGCGCGACCGTTCTCGGGGTGGCCGTGACGGTCGCGGTGGGGCAGCCGGTGACACCCGGGGCGGGTACCCGGGCCGCCGTTCCGCCGGCCACGCCCGGGGCGACGGTGACGGTCGGGGTCGTCACGCAGCCGGGGGTGGACTTGCCCGGGGCGGTACTCCGGCCGTCACCGGGGGACGCGCTCCCGTCGCCCGGCGAGGCGCTCGGAGGGACGCTCGGGGACGTGCTCGGAGCGGCGCTCGGCGAGGAGCCCGGCGAGGCGCTCGACGAAGGGCTCGGCGAAGAGCTCGTCCCACTGGACGGGGTGCCGGTTCCCCCGGTCGGAGTGCTGGAGTGGCTGCCGTGAGGGCGCGGAGACTTGCTTCCGTGCGGGGCGGGGGTGGTGCCGGGCCGTGTCGGCGGCACATGGACCGGCGGCCGTACGACGTGGTCGTGGTGCGGTCCGCGATGACCGAGGGGCCGTTCGATCCAGGTGCTGTCCACGACGTCGACGATCGTGATGTCGGTGATCACCTGCGGTGCCGGTGTCACCACGACCACCTCGGCGGGCCGGTACCCGGACCAGCCCCGTCCGCTGCCGCCGGAGTTCCCGCCCGCCACGCCCGCCTTGAGCGGGTTGCCGCAGGCGCAGCGCACGCGGGGCACGCCCCGGTTGTCGACGAGGACGGCGGTACCGGCCTGGAGGACCGACTGGAAACCGGTCACCCGCGCGTCCCGGAACCCGTGGTTGGTGACCTGGGTGTCGGCGCGCAGCACGACCGAGGTCAGCCCGCGCAGATAGCCGGGAATCGCGCTCCGGGAGATCCCCTCGGCCTGCGCGAAGGCACCGGCCTTGGCCTGGTCCCGGGTGAGATAGGCGATCTGCCGCTCGACATCACAGCTGCCGGTGCGCGCCGTGCCGCCGTAGAGGCCGGGTGTGGCGCCGGAGATGGTCCGGGTGCGGCCGGCGGACGGGGAAGCCGGCGCCGTGGGCGTCGAGACCGTGGGCATCGGCTGCGGCGTTCGGGTGACCCGCGGCGGGGTACTCGGCGCGGTGGCCGTGGAGTCCGTGAAGGGGTCGGGGCCCTGAGCCGCGACGGGCTGCAGGAAGACCTCGCCGCTCGCCTTCGCGGCCTCGCCGCTCGATCTCATGCCGTGGGCGCCGCCGCAGCCGGCGACGAGGAGCGCCGCCGAGAGCGCGCAGGCCGTGGCGATGGTTCCGGTCGATGTGCGCACCGTGTTCTCCCGCCTCAAGCCGGGTGATTCGCCACTATTGTCTGCTTCACTCGCATGGGTTACGCAACCGGAGGCATGGAAGACACAGAGTGACGACCTGCCGAGGTGTGACGATGGAGGGAGGAGCGCACGGTCGTGGGATGGTTCACCGCACCCGACTACTGGCTGAGCCGACTGGTCTTCCAGCGGGCCCTGGCCGGTGTCTATCTGGTCGCGTTCCTCACGGCGGCCTTGCAGTTCCGCGCGCTGATCGGCGAGCGGGGCATGCTGCCGGTCCCCCGGTTCGTCCGCCGGATGCCGTTCGGGCGGGCCCCTAGTCTCTTCCAACTCCACTACACCGACCGCTTCTTCGCGCTCTGCGCGTGGACGGGCTGTGCTGTGTCGCTCGCACTCGCGGTCGGGCTCGACTCCCAACTCCCGCTCTGGGGCGGAATGTTGCTGTGGCTGCTGCCGTGGGCGCTGTATCTGTCGATCGTCAACGTCGGCCAGACCTGGTACGGGTTCGGCTGGGAGTCGCTGCTGCTGGAGGTCGGCTTCCTGGCCGTCCTCCTCGGCAACGACGAGGTGGCGCCACCCATCGTCGTGCTGATCCTGCTGCGCTGGATCCTGTTCCGGGTCGAGTTCGGCGCGGGCCTGATCAAGCTGCGCGGCGACGCGTGCTGGCGGAAGCTGACCTGCCTGGACTTCCACCACGAGACACAGCCGATGCCGGGCCCGCTGAGCTGGTTCTTCCACCACCTCCCCCGCTCGTTGCACCGGATCGAGGTCGCCGCCAACCACCTCACCCAACTCGTCGTGCCCGTCCTGCTGTTCACCCCGCAGCCGGTCGCGACGGCCGCCGCGACCCTGATGATCGCCACCCAGCTGTGGCTGGTCCTGTCCGGCAACTTCGCCTGGCTGAACTGGATCACCATCGCGCTGGCCCTCTCGGCCGTCCGACTCCCCCGCGCGGCGCCGTCACCCACCCCCGGCCCACCGCCCCTCTGGTACGAGGTCGTGGTCCTGGCCGTCGCCGCCCTGCTGCTGTGGCTCAGCCGCCGCCCGGTCCGCAACATGCTCTCCCGCCACCAGGCCATGAACCGTTCCTTCGACCCGCTCCATCTGGTCAACACCTACGGCGCGTTCGGCAACGTCAGCCGCATCCGCCACGAGGTGGTGATCGAGGGCACGGCGGACTCCGTACCCCGCGAGGACTCCGACTGGCGGGAGTACGAGTTCAGGGGCAAGCCGGGCCAACCGCACCACTGGCCGCGCCAGTTCGCGCCGTACCATCTGCGCCTGGACTGGATGATGTGGTTCGCGGCGCTCTCCCCCGGCTACGCCGAGCCGTGGTTCGGCGCCCTGGTGGAACGGCTCCTGGAGAACGACCGGGACACGCTACGACTGCTGCGCCGCTCGCCGTTCGCGCCGGACGCGCCCCCACGCCATGTCCGGGCCCGTCTCTTCCGCTACCACTACACAACCTGGTGGGAGTTGAGGGAGACGGGCGCGTGCTGGGAGCGGACGTTCGTGCGGGAGTACTTCCCGCCGACCAGGCTGGCGAAGGAGGTTCAGAGGCCGTAGACGCGGGTCGCCGTTCCCTCGAAGATCTCGGCGCGTTCCGCCGCGCCGAGCCCTTCGGTCAACTCACCTGTGGCGGCGGCGACTTCGCCGTAGCTCGCCGCCAGGGTGCACACCGGCCAGTCGGAGCCGAACATCAGCCGGCCCGGCCCGAAGGCGTCGAGCGCGACGTCCGTGTAGGGGCGCAGGTCCTGGGTGCTCCAGGTCTTCCAGTCGGCCTCCGTGACCAGGCCGGACAGTTTGCAGTGGGTGTTGGGGAGCGCGGCGAGGGAGCGCAGGGCCGACTCCCACGGCTCCAGCCGGCCCGAGGCGACGGGTGGTTTACCCAAGTGATCGAGTACGAAAGTGAGTCGGGGCAGGGATGCGGCTGCCTGGACACTGGCCGGGAACTGGTGGGGCAGCACCAGCAGGTCGTAGACGAGTCCCGCGTCGGCCACGGCGGCGAGGCCGCGGCGTACGTCGGGGCGCAGCAGCCAGTTCGGGTCGGGTTCGCCCTGTACCTGGTGGCGGATGCCCTTCAGGTAGTGGCCGCCGGGGAGTTCGCGCAGGCGGGCCAGTTCGTCGGCGATGTCGGGGCGGGTGAGGTCGGTCCAGCCGACGACTCCGGCGACGAGGTCGTGCGTGTCGGCGAGCGCGAGGAACTCCGGGGTCTCCTCGGCGACGGTGATCGTCTGGACGAGGACGGTCCGGTCGACGCCGGCCGCGCGCGCCTCGGGTTCGAGGTCGGTGACGCTGAAGTCGCGGCGGATCGGCTGGAGTGCGGGGCCGGTGATCCAGTCCTGGTCGCGGACGGAGAGGTCCCAGACGTGGTGGTGGGCGTCGACGGTCATGGCAGCTCCCATACGACGGGCAGGCCGGCGTCGGCGCCCTCGCTCGTGTAGTCGTGCACCACGTCCAGGAGTTGGGCCATGCGGGCCTGCCAGGCGACGTTCACCGGGAGCTGGTCCAGTTCGGCCAGCAGGCGGGCGTAGTCGTCGCACTCCAGGACGTGGAAGAGGTCGGTGCCGCTGCGCCAGATCGTCCAGGAGGTGGCGCCGGCGGCCCGGATCGCGGCCGTGAGTTCCTTGGGGACCTCGCGGTGGGCGCTCTCGTACGCGTCGATGCGATCGGCGCGCACCTTGGTGTGGAGGGCCACTCTCATGACGGCTCCTCGGCCGGGACCGGGGCGTCGGCGGGCAGCAGCCCCGTGTCCCGCAGCTCCTGCCAGAACGCGTCCGGCACCTTGGCCGCGAACTGCTCGGCGCAGTCCCGGACTTCGGCCTCCGAGCGGGCGCCGACCAGGACGCTCGCCACGGCCGGGTGCGCGGCGCAGAACGCCAGGGCGGCGGCGCGCAGGGTCGTGCCGTGCCGCTCGGCCGCCTCCTTCATGCGCAGCGCCCGGTCCAGCAACTCGGCCGGTGCGTGGGCGTAGTTGTAGGTCGCGTCCGGCTTCGGGTCCGCGAGCAGGCCGGAGTTGAAGGCGCCGCCGATGACGACCGACTTGCCGCGGGCGACGGCGGACGGGAGCAGTTCGGTGAGGGCACTCTGGTCGAGCAGGGTGTAGCGGCCCGCGCACAGCACCACGTCCACGTCCGTTTCCTGGACGAAGCGGGTGAGCATCCCGGCCTGGTTCATGCCCGCGCCGATGGCGCCGACGACGCCCTCGGCGCGGAGCTTCTCCAGGGCGGGATAGCCCTCGCGGAAGACCTGGTCGGCGTGGTCGTCGGGGTCGTGCAGGTAGACGATGTCGACGCGGTCGAGGCCGAGCCGTTCCAGGCTGGCGTCCAGGGTGCGCCGGATCCCGTCGGCGGTGAAGTCCCAGACGCGGCGGCTGGTGGCGGGCACGGCGAAGCCGTCGGCGAGGTCGTCCCCTGTCACCGTCTCCACGGGGTCGAGGCGGCGGCCGACCTTGGTGGAGATCGTGTACTGAGCGCGCGGACGGTCGCGCAGCGCGGCGCCGAGGCGCCGCTCGGACAGGCCGATGCCGTAGTGGGGTGCCGTGTCGAAGTAGCGAATGCCCTGCTGCCAGGCCGCGTTGACTGCCCGGTACGCCTGCTCGTCGTCGACCTCGGTGAACAGGTTGCCCAGCGGGGCGGCGCCCAGACCGAGCCCGCCCACCTCGACCCCGCTGCTGCCGAGCGTGCTCACGGGCCCACCGGCCTCAGCCGCAGGCCCTGCATACCGCCGTCCACGGCGAGCGAGGTGCCGGTGGTGGCGCCGGACAGCGGGCTCGCCAAGTAGGCGATGGCGCCCGCGACTTCGGCCGCCGAGACGAGCCGGCCGGAGGGCTGGCGGGCGGCCAGGGCGGCGCGTTCGGCGGCCGGGTCGGCGGCCGAGTCGAGGAGGCGTCCGACCCAGGGGGTGTCCGCCGTACCGGGGTTGACGCAGTTGACGCGGACGCCTTCGCGGAGGTGGTCGGCGGCCATGGCGAGGGTGAGGGACTGCACGGCGCCCTTGGTGGCGCTGTAGAGGGCGCGTTGGGGCAGTCCGGCGGTGGCGGCGATGGAGCAGGTGTTGACGATCGCCGCGTGGGAGGACTCGCGCAGATGCGGGAGCGCGGCGCGGGTGACGCGGACCATGCCGACGACGTTGACGTCCAGGACGCGGTGCCACTCGTCGTCGTCGTTGTCCTCGACGGTGCCCTGGGCGCCGATGCCCGCGTTGTTCACGACGATGTCGAGTCCGCCGAGGTCGGCGACCGCGGATGCCACGGCCTGTCGAACGGAGGCGTCGTCGGTGACGTCGGCGCGGTAGCCGAGCAGCGGCTTCTCGACACCGCTCGGGTCCAGGTCGAGGACGGCGACCTGGGCGCCGCGCTCGGCGAGGAGTTCGGCGGTGGCGCGGCCGATGCCGGAGGCGCCGCCGGTGACCAGGGCCCTGAGCCCCTCGAAGTCGGTCATGCCGCGTGCCCCTTCTGGCTGTCGAGGTCGGCGGCCCAGAAGGTGCCGCCGGGGAACGTGTAGCGCGCGATGGACTCGGGCCGCATGGTGGCCGAGAAGCCGGGTGTGCTGGGTGCCATGTAGTGACCTTCGCGGATCACCACCGGATCGAGGAAGTGGTCGTGCAGATGATCCACGTACTCGATGACGCGGTCGTCGGTGGTGCCGGACACGGCGAGGTAGTCGAACATCGAGAGGTGCTGGACGAGTTCGCACAGTCCGACACCGCCCGCGTGCGGGCAGACGGGCACTCCGAACTTGGCGGCGAGCAGCAGGATCGCGAGGTTCTCGTTGACTCCGCCGACACGGGCCGCGTCTATCTGGAGGATGTCGAGGGCGCCGGCCTGGAGCAGCTGCTTGAACACGACGCGGTTCTGGACGTGTTCGCCGGTGGCGACCTTCACCGGGGCCACGGCGGCGCGGATGGCGGCGTGGCCGAGGACGTCGTCGGGGCTGGTGGGTTCCTCGATCCAGTACGGGTCGAACTCGGTGAGGGCCTTGGTCCAGCGGATCGCCTCGTCCACGTTCCAGCGCTGGTTGGCGTCGATCGCCATCCGGATGTCGGGGCCGACGGCCGAACGGGCCACGCGGCAGCGCCGGATGTCGTCGTCGAGGTCGGCGCCGACCTTCAGCTTGATCTGCCGGAAGCCGTCCCGGACGGCCTGCACGGCGAGCCGGGTGAGCTTCTCGTCGTCGTAGCCGAGCCAGCCGGCGGAGGTGGTGTAGGCGGGAAATCCCCGCTCCAGAAGGCGGGTTCGGCGCTCCTCGGCGCCCGCCCGGCCGCGCCGCAGGATGTCCAGGGCCTCCTCCGGGGTGAGCGCGTCGGTGATGTACCTGAAGTCGATCTGGCTGACGAGCCATTCGGGGTCGGCGTCGGCCAGGAGCTGCCACAGGGGCTTGCCCGCGCGTTTGGCGGTGAGGTCCCAGGCCGCGTTGACGACGGCGCCGATCGCCATGTGCATCACGCCCTTCTCGGGCCCCAGCCAGCGGAGTTGGCTGTCGCCGATCAGGTCGCGGTTCAACGTCCCCGGGTCCGCACAGAGTTCGTCGACCGACCGGCCGATCACATGGTCCCGCAGCGCGTGGATCGCGGCGACCTGGACTTCGTTGCCCCGCCCGATGGTGAAGCTGAACCCGTGTCCCTCGTGCCCGTCGGCCGCGTCGGTGCGCAGGACGACGTAGGCCGCCGAGTAGTCGGGGTCCGGGTTCATCGCGTCGGAACCGTCGAGTTCGCGCGAGGTGGGAAAACGGATGTCGTAGGTGTCGACCGCGGTGACGCGAGCGGGAGGGCCGGGGATCGGTGACACGGAAGGCCTTTCGGTCGGGTTCAGGGATCCGGTGCCGTGCGGGTGCCGGAAGCCGGGGGGTCAGTCCTGGGCGCGGCCGGTGGTGATGCGGGCGATCATGAGGGCGACCAGGATGATCCCGCCGTAGATGGCCTGGATCCAGAAGGACGGGACCTGGGCGAGTGTGAGCAGGTTCTGCACGACTCCCAGGAGGAGTACGCCGGTCAGGGCGCCGAACATGGTGCCCTTGCCGCCGTCGAGGCTGATGCCGCCGATGACCGCCGCCGCCATCACGGTGAAGATCATGTTGTTGCCCTGGTTGGCGCTGATCGCGCCGACGTAGCCGGTCTGCATGATCCCGCCCACCGAGGCGAGCACGCCGGCCACGATGGACACCCCGAGGAGCATCCGGTCGACGCGGATGCCGGCCGCGCGGGCCGCTTCCTGGTTGCCGCCGATCGCGTACAGGGCGCGGCCGACGCGGTGGTACTTCAGCACGAACCCGGCGACCGCGAAACAGACCGCGGCCAGCCACACCGACATGGGGACGCTGAGGAAGGTGCTGGTGGCCAGGGTGAAGAAGGAGTCGGGCATGCCGAACAGGGTCTTGCCCTTGGTGGCACCGACCAGCAGCCCGCGGAGCACGATCAGCATGGCGAGGGTGACGATGAAGGCGTTGAGCTTGAACTTCACCACGAGGATGCCGTTGAAGGCGCCGATGATCCCGCCCACGACGAGGATCGCGACGAGGGCGAGCGGCGCCGACCACTCCGTGCCCCAGCCGGACTCGGCCGACGGCAGGACCAGCAGGGCGCCGATGGCGGGCGCGATGCCGACCACGGACTCCAGCGAGAGGTCGATCTTGCCGGTGATCAGGATCAGCGACTCGGCGAGGACCACCATCGCGAGCGCGGCGGAGGCGCCCAGGATGGAGATCAGGTTCCGTTCGGTGAGGAACGAGTCGTTGACGATCGCGCCGAGCACCAGGAGCACCAACAGGGCCGGTACGAGCGCGAGTTCACGGGCCCGGCGGAGCAGGACCGTGCGGGCCGAGGCCGCCCCGGTGGCGCGTGGGGCGGCGAGCGGCGGGGCCGCCTTGGTGTCAGCCATGGTCCACTCCTTCGATGGAGGCGATCAGCTCGTGGTCGCGCCAGCCCGCCGGGTGCTCGGCGACGACACGGCCGTGGAAGAGGACGAGGACGCGGTCGCAGCGCCGCAGGTCGTCGAGTTCGTCGGAGACGACGAGCACGGCGGTGCCGTCGTCGCGGGCGCTGTCCATGCGGGCGAGCAGTGACTCCTTGGACTTCACGTCGACGCCCGCGGTGGGGTTGATGAGGACCAGCAGCCTCGGGTCGGAGGCCAGCGCGCGAGCCATGACGACCTTCTGCGCGTTGCCGCCCGACAGGTCCGACACGGGCTGGTCGGGGCCCTCGGCGTGGATGTCGAGCCGGTCGATCAGCTCGGTGGCGAAGCCGCGTTTGCGGTCGGTGCCGACGAAGCCGAACCGGCCGAGCCGGTCCAGGACCGTCATGGTGGCGTTGTCGCCGATGGACATGCTGAAGACCAGTCCTTGGCCGTGGCGGTCACGCGGGACGCATCCGACACCGGCCTTGAGCGCGGCCTGCACATCACCGAACGGCAGCTTCTCGCCGTCGAGTTGAGCGGTCCCGCCGGTCGGCGTGTACAGCCCGGTGAAGGACTCGGCCAGCTCGATCTTGCCGCTGCCACTCGACCCGGCGAGACCGACGACCTCGCCGCGGCGGACGGTGAGGTCGACGTTCTCGTACGACTCGGAGGTGAGCCCGCGTGCGTCGAGGAGAACGGGTGACGTGTCGTCCAACTCCCTTAGTTGCACCTCCAGTTCGGCAATCGACTCCCCCGCCATCGCCTCCACCAGGGCGCGGCGCGGGAGGTCGGCGACCGGTGCGGTGGTGATCCAGCGGGCGTCGCGCAGCACGGTGACGGTCTGGCACACCTCGTACACCTCCTGGAGGTGGTGCGAGATGAACAGGAAGGTGACACCGGACTCCTGGAGCGCCCGCATGCGGGAGAAGAGCCGTTCGATCTCCCGGTTGTCGAGCTGGGCGGTCGGTTCGTCGAGGACGATGAACCGGGCGCCGAAGCTCAACGCCCGGGCGATCTCCACCATTTGGCGGTCCTCGACCTTGAGGTCGGCGGTGCGCGCCTCGGGGTCGACGCGCACGTCCCAGGTGTCGAGGAGTTCGGCGGCCTCGGAGCGCAGCCTGCGCCAGCTGATGACTCCGCCGCGGGAGGTCGGCTGACGGTTGATGAAGAGGTTCTCCGCGACCGTCAACTCGGGTACCACGGTGGGACGTTGATAGACGCAGGCCACCTTGGCGCGCCAGGCGTCCCGGTCGGCGAGCGGGGGCGCGGGTTCGCCGTCGAAGCGGACCGTGCCCTCGTCGGGGGCCTGGAGTCCGGTGAGGACGGTGACCAGGGTGGACTTGCCGGCGCCGTTGCGGCCGACGAGGGCGTGGGACTCGCCGGGCAGCACGGTGAGTTGGCCGTCGGCGAGGGCGACGGTGGGGCCGTACCGCTTGACGATTCCCGTCGCCTCCACCAGCGGGGTGGTCAGTGGGCTGCTCATTTGACCGTGTTGCCCCAGAGCTTGGGGTCGTCGACGTTGTCCTTGGTGACCAGGGGCGCGGGCAGCTGGTCCTCCAGGATGCCGCTGGGCAGCTTGACGATCGTGGAGTCGTGGTCGGTGGGGCCGGGCTTGAAGGTCTTCCCCTGCATCGCGGCCTTGATGTAGTACATGCCGTATTTGGCGTAGGCGTCGGCCGGTTGGGAGACGGTGGCGTCGATCTCGCCCTTGCGGATCGCGTCGAACTCCTGCGGGATGCCGTCGTTCGAGACGATCGTGATGTGCCCGGCCTGGCCCGCCGTCTTCAGCATGCCCTTGGACTTGAGGGTCTGGAGGGTGGGCGCGAGGTAGACGCCGCCCGCCTGCATGTAGATGCCCTTGATGTCCGGGTTGGCGTTGAGGAGCGTGTCGAGCTTGGAGGCCGCGGTGTCGGACTCCCACTTGGCGGGGATCTCCAGGACCTTCAGCTTGGGGTACTTCTTCTTGACGCAGGCCCTGAACGCCTCCGACCGGTCACGGCCGTTGACGGACGCCAGGTCGCCCATGATCTGCACGACCTTGCCGCTGGTGATGTGCGCTCCGAGGTATTCGCAGGCCTTCTCGCCGTAGGCGACGTTGTCGGCGCGCACGACCATCGCGACCTTGCCCTTGTCGGGCGCCACGTCGACGGCGACGACCGGTACGCCCTTGCGGTCCGCCTGGTCGAGGCCGGCTTCGATGGCGGCGCTGTCCAGCGGGGCGACGACCAGGCCCTTGACGCCCTGGTTCAGCTCGTTGTTGATGTCGGTGATCTGCTGCGAGGGGTCACTGTTGGAGTTGACCGTCTTCAGCGCGTCGACGCCCTCGGACTTCGCCATCTTCGGCACGTAGTCGTTGTACGACTGCCAGAACGGCGAGGTCAGCAGGGGCAGGATCACCCCCACCTTGCCGGTACCGCCGCTGCCGCCGGCGCTGCTCGCGCCGGTGTCCTTGGTGCTGCCGCACGCGGTGAGCACGAGCGCGGTACCGGTGACCGCGGCCACCGCACCGACCATGCGCAACCTGCTGCGTATCCCCACTGTCCTGCCGAGCATTCGATGGCTCCTCGTTGAGCGTGTCCGAGCAGATGACCGCATATTTATCAGACCACTTCCCCGAAACAACACCCTGCAGAGGCAGTTTTTCCGGGATTTCCGCCATAGTGGTCGGACCACCTGAGCGGTTAGACTGCGGCGCACCCGGTGAGTGGAGGATTGCGTGGACGAGACGGCTCCGCCGAAGGGCACCGTGACGCAGCGCGCCATCGACTCGATCAAGGCGTTGATCGGTGAGGGGCGCCTGGAGCCGGGCCAGCGGCTG
This sequence comes from Streptomyces sp. NPDC001100, assembly GCF_053598575.1. Taxonomy (NCBI): domain Bacteria; kingdom Bacillati; phylum Actinomycetota; class Actinomycetes; order Kitasatosporales; family Streptomycetaceae; genus Streptomyces; species Streptomyces sp. NPDC001100. The sequence goes on along the minus strand of NZ_JBSFKO010000026.1, from coordinate 67,961 downwards.
CCCACCGAGCGCGATCTCGCGGCCCAGCTGGGCATCTCCCGCAGCTCGATGCGCGAGGCGATCCGCGCGCTCACGGTGCTGGGCGTGCTGGAGGCCCGGCACGGTTCGGGCATCTACGTCACCCAGCTGGAGGCCGGCGACCTGCTGGAGACCTTCGGTGTCGTCGCCGACCTCTCCCGCGGGCCGCGTCTGGTCGAGCTGCTGGAGGTCCGCCGCATCCTGGAGTCGACGGCGACCGCCCTGGCCGCCGCCCGCATCACCCCGGACCAGCTGGCCGAGGTGGAGAAGCACCTCACCGCGATGAACGCGACCGACGATCCCGAGGAGATCCTCGCCCACGACCTCGCCTTCCACCGCGAGATCGCCGCCGCCGCGGGCAACGACACCATGGCCGCGATCCTGGAAGGCCTCTCGTCCCGGACGTTCCGTGCCCGGGTCTGGCGCGGCTACCAGGAAGAGGGCGCCTTCACCCGCACCCGCCGCGAACACGCCGCCATCCACCGGGCGTTGGTGGCCCGCGACCCGGAGGCGGCCCGGGCGGCGGCGGCCTCACACGTGGGCGAGGTCGAGGAGTGGCTGCGGTCGCAACTCGGCTCGTAGGGGCGGGAGTTCAGGAGTCGGCGCGGTCCTGGCGCCCGGGCCAACCGCTGCCGCCGGCCGGCAGCGGCGGTTCGCCCGGTCAGCGCTGGGTGTCGCGGAAGGCGCCCGGGGTCAGTCCGGTCACGCGGGTGAAGAACTTGCTGAAGTTGGTGGGTTCGGTGAAGCCGAGCCGCTGACTGATGGCCGCGACAGGCAGGTCGGTATGGGCCAGCTGGCGTTTGGCCTCCAACAGGACCCGGGCGTCGACGAGTTGCTTCGCGGTGTGGCCGGTGGCCCGCTGACAGGCGCGGTTGAGCGTCTTGAGGGAATAGCCGAGCCGCGCGGCGTAGTCGTGGGCCTGGCGCAGGACCGCGAAGGACCGCTCCAGTTCCTGCCGGAAGCGACGGTACGACTCCTCCACGGACACCCCTGCACGGCCGTCGGAGGCGGGCAGACGCGCGATGCGCAGCAGCAGGGCCGCGAGGAGTTGGCGCAGCAGCTCCTTCGTGATCTCGGGGTCCTGTCGGGGGAGGTCGGCGTACTCGGCCGCGAGATCGGTCAGGGCGCGCCGGAGCCGGTCGCGGTCGTCCGCTCCGAGCAGCCAGTGGGCCGGGCCGAAGGCGTCGTCCGTCAGCCGCACGGTGGCGGGAAACCGGGGCGGGAAGTCCGGGGTGAACAGGACGACGGTGGCATCCAGGTCCGCCGGATCATCGCCGGACGTCATGGGCAGGCGCTGTACCTGACCCGGCCGGATGTACAGCAGGGTCCCCGGCCGGAGCGGCACGTCGACGAAATCGACCATGCCGGTCGCCTCGCCGCTGTGGACGAAGGTGAGGTGGTGGAAGTCGAGCCGGTGCACGCGTCTGAACTCCGCTCCCGGCAGCCGACGAGCGAGGTCCGTGAAGGTGAGCACCTCCATCAGCAGGTCCGGCCGGAGCGGGTTGCGGTAGCCCCGCTCGATCACCGAGACGTGTCCCATTTCGACCGTAGCCATGCCTGACTCTACCGTGCGCCTGGGCGAGCCGGGCGCGAGAGTGGAGGCAGTCCGGCGGGCAGGGCGCCGCCGGAAACCACAGACAGGAGAGGTGCCATGAGCAACAAGGAGATCGTCCTCAAGGCGGCCGGCGAGCTGTTCGGCGACAAGGACCCGAGCGCGGTGGACCGCTGGGTGGCCGATGACTACCGTCAGCACAGCAGCCTCGCGGCGGACGGCCCGGAGGCGCTGCGGCAGCTGGTCGCCGGTCTGCCGGACGGTTTTCGCTACGAGGGCGCACGGGTGATCGCCGACGGCGACCTGGTGGCGCTCCACGGCACGTACCACGGCTTCGGCCCCGAGCCCCTGGTCGCCTTCGACCTGTTCCGGGTGAACGCCGACGGCAGGCTCGCCGAGCACTGGGACGCGCTGACGCCGGTCGTGACGACGACTGCGTCCGGGCGTACGCAGACCGACGGCCCGGCCGAGCCCGCCGACCTGGCACGGACCGAGTCCAACCGCGAGTTGGTCGCCGAGTTCGCGGAGAGGGTCCTCGAGGGTGCCGACTACTCCGTGCTCACCGACTACATCTCCACCGAGACCTACCACCAGCACAACCCGGAGGCGGCCGACGGTCTGGACGGCTTCGGCGCCGCCGCGGCCAAGTGGGCCGAGCAGGGCAGGAACCTGGTCTACAAGAACGTCCACAAGGTCGTGGCCGAGGGCGACCTCGTACTCCTGCAGTCGGAGGGCGAGTTCGGGGTACCGGTCGCCTACTGGGACCTGTTCCGGGTCGCCGACGGCAGGATCGTCGAGCACTGGGACGTCATCGCTCCCGTCCCGGCCGAGCTGCCGCACTCCAACGGTCTGTTCTGAGGTCCGGCGCGTATGTGTCGCGCACCCCGGGAAGGCCGCGGACCCGATCCGCGAGGCGGTGAGGGCCGCCACCGCCCGACCGTCCCCCTCCGCCCGGCCTGCGCGCCGGGCGGAGGGGTTGCGGCGGAATCCGCGCTCCCTCGCCCCTTCAGGCGCTCAGGCCCGCCGGAACCGCAGCGTCACCAGCTCGAACGGCCGTAGCCTCAGGGCCAGTTGCTCTCCCTCTCGGGTCACCTCTCCGGCATCCGCCGACGGACGTTCCAGCAGGTCGGTGACCTCCACGGAGTCGAAGGGGAAGCCGACCGTCAGCGTCGCCCTGGCCCGTCCCCCGTGGGCTTCGTGGAACCGGACCACGACATCCCCGCTCCCGTCGTCCGCCAGCTTCACCGCCGTGACGACGACCGAGTCCCGGTCCACGCCCACCAGCGGAGCGACCTCCTGCCCGCCCGTGACCCGCCGCTCCGGCAGATTGATCCGCCAGCCCTCGCGCACCGCGTCCCCGATGCCCGCGCCCGGCACCAGCGCGTGCCGGAAACGGTGGACGCCCTGGTCCGTCTCGGGGTCCGGGAAGCGCGGGGCGCGGAGGAGGGAGGCGCGGAGCGTGGTGGTCGTACCGGCATCGCCGTCGGTGCGGACCGTACGGGTCACGTCGTGGCCGTACGTCGAGTCATTGACGACCGCGACGCCCCAGCCGGGTTCCTCCAGGTGGACGAAGCGGTGGTTGCAGGCCTCGAACTTGGCTGCCTCCCATGAGGTGTTGGTGTGCGTGGGGCGGTGGAAGTGCCCGAACTGCGTCTCGGACGCGTACCGTTCCGCGTGCACGTCGAGCGGGAAGGCGAGCTTGAGGAACTTCTCCGTCTCGTGCCAGTCGACCTCGGTGTCGATGAGCAACCGCCGCTCCCCCCGTGCGAGGGACAGCAGTTGGGTGACCCGGGACGCGCCGAAGGACCGGACGATCCGCACCGCGTCCCCGTCGGCGACGACCTCGTCCGCCTCCGTGAGGTCCGTGACCGTGTTGCGGTAGAACTCGTCGACGTCCCAGGCGTCCCACATGTTCGGGAAGTCCGGGTGGAGTTGGAGCAGGTTGGCGGCCCGGCCGGGGGCGATGGTCTCGCGGTCGGCCTCGATGTCGTAGGCGGAGACGACGAGTCCGCGGGCGTCGATCTCGATGCGGAGCAGGCCGTTCTCCAGGACGTGTCCGCCGCCGACCCGGGACGCGAGTGCCGACCCGCCCTCCACCGCCGGCACTTGGGCACCGCCGGCGAGCACGCCGTCGCGGGTGTGGGGCGCCGAGTTGAACACCAGCTCCCGTGTCCCCTCCCCCGCCAGCGCGCGCTGGGCCGCGTCGATGACGGCGTTCAGCTCTGCGGCCAGTCCCTCGTACGTCTTCCGGGCCTCGCGGTGCACCCAGGCGATGGAGGAGCCGGGGAGGATGTCGTGGAACTGGTGCAGCAGCACCGTCTTCCAGATCCGGTCCAAGTCCTCGTAGGGGTAAGGGAATCCGGTCCGTACGGCGGCCGTGGCGGCCCACAGCTCGGCCTCGCGCAGGAGGTGTTCGCTGCGCCGGTTGCCCTGCTTGGTCTTGGCCTGGCTGGTGAGGGTGGCGCGGTGCAGTTCGAGGTACAACTCGCCGACCCAGACCGGGGGTTCGGGGTACTCGGCCTCGGCCTTCTCGAAGAACTCCTTCGGCGTCTCCCAGGCCACGGTCGCGGAGCCTTCGAGATCGCGCAGCCGGGCCGCCTTGGCGACCATCTCGCGGGTGGTACCACCACCTCCGTCGCCCCAGCCGGTGGGCGCCAGGGAGTGGCGGGCGACTCCCTTGTCCTTGAAGTTGCGTGCCGCGTGGGCGATTTCGCGGCCCTGCATGGAGCAGTTGTAGGTGTCGACGGGCGGGAAGTGGGTGAAGATCCGGGTGCCGTCGATGCCCTCCCAACGGAAGGTGTGGTGCGGGAACTTGTTCGTCTGCGACCAGGAGATCTTCTGGGTCAGCAGCCACTTGGAGCCGGCGGCCTTGATGATCTGCGGGAGTCCGGCGGCGAAGCCGAAGGTGTCGGGCAGCCATGCCTCCTCGTTCTCGATGCCGAACTCGTCGAGGAAGAACCGCTTCCCGTGCACGAACTGACGGGCCATCGCCTCCGAGCCCGGCATGTTGGTGTCGGACTCCACCCACATGCCGCCGGCCGGCACGAACCGCCCGTCCGCCACCGCCTTCTTGACCCGCGCCCACACCTCGGGCCGGTGCTCCTTCACCCAGGCCCACTGCTGGGCCTGGGACATGGCGAAGATGAAGTCGGGTTCGTCCTCCAGCAGGGCCGTCATGTTGGACGTCGTCCGGGCCACCTTGCGGACCGTCTCGCGCAGCGGCCACAGCCACGCCGAGTCGATGTGCGCGTGCCCGATGGCGCTGATGCGGTGCGCGGACGGGACGGCGGGCGTCGACAGGACTGCCGTCAGCTGTGAACGGGCGCGCTCCGCCGTGCCGTTGACGTCCTGGAGGTCGACGGCGTCCAGTGCCTTGTCGATGGCCCGCAGGAGGTCCCAGCGGCGCGCCGAGTCCGCCGGCAGTTCAGCCATCAGTTCACCGGCGACCTCCAGATCGAGGACGAGATTCCACACGTTCTCGTCGAGGACCGCGAGGTCCATGCGGGTGAGCGTGTACTGCGGCTCGCTCCCGGCGGTCTCCTTGTCGCCCAACTGCGTCGGCACGAAGGGGTGGTAGTCCATCACCACCGGGTTGGACGCGGCCTCGACGTACAGCCGCACCTCCTCGCCGCCGGCGACGGGGGCGCCGATCCGGACCCACTGGTTGCGCGGGTTGAGACCCTTCACGGGGGTGCCGTCGGGCCGGTAGACGAGGCCCTCGCACTGGAAGCCGGGCATGTTCTCGTCGAAGCCGAGGTCGAGCAGCGCCTCGACGGTCTTCCCGGCCCACTCCTGGGGGACGGTCCCGGTGACACGGAACCAGCTGGTCCCCCAGGGAGCTCCCCACCGGGCGCCCACCTCGATCGGTTCGGGTGTGCCCGCGAGCCCCTCGGCCACCGGCACCGGCTCGTCGGGCGCGTGCCAGACGGCCACCTCCAGCGGCACTGACTCGGGGTACACGGCGGGACGGATGCGCTCTTCGAGAACACGCTTGAGGCGGGCTTCGACCAGGCTGCGGTCGTCATGCATGTGGGGTGCTCCGTGGCTCGGTTGCGGGTGGGACTACGGGTGTTACCAGGCGTACGCGACGGTCACGGGGGCCGACGCTGTGTAGAGCTCCCCTGTCGCGCGCAGTTCGAACCACGCCTGCTGCTCGCCCTGTTCGGCCGTCAGCCCGCCGACGTAGAAGGCGCACTGACAGGTGCCGCCGAGGAATCGCCGGGTGCCGTCGGGCAGCAGCCGGTGCAGCGTGTAGTGGCGTACGGCGCCGGGTGCGGGGTCCCAGGCGAAGCGCAGGTCGCCGCCGGTGGCCGCGCTGATGAGGAAGTCGGCGGGAGAGGCGGGCGTCGGCGACTCGTCGGCATCGCGCACGGCGAGTCCACCGAGCCGCCAGTTCACCGGCCCCGCGGTGGCGGTGAGCCGTACACCGAGGGCATGCAGTGTGCCGGACAGTCCGGTGAGCGGCACCGTCACCGTCTGCCAGCCGCTGCCCGAGGCAGCCACCGGCAGATACGTGTACGGCGGTGTCGCCCCCGCCGTGGCCGGTTCGGCGGTGGCGACGGCCAGTTCGACGTTCGCGCCGCCGGTGTCGGTGCGGAAGGTCAGGTCGACCACTGTGTCATCGGTGATCGGCAGCTGGGTGGCGTACAGGTCCAGGGTCGTCGGCGCGTCCAGTGCGCCGGAGACCAGCACACTGCTGCCACCGCGCCACGCGTCCGCGAAGTCGAAGATGACAGTGGGCCGTTGGCCCGTCGTGCGCACCGCCCAGCGGCGGGACGGCAGCCGGTCCTGGAGTCCGAGGTGGTTCCACTGCGCGTCCGAGGTGACCGCGCCGTCCTCGTACCAGCGCAGTCCGTGCCCGGTGTTGAAGACACTCGCGAACGGCAGCGCGCCGCCCACCGTGGACCGGTCGGCGACCGACACCGCCGGTGCCCGCCAGGGGTCGGTGCTGTCCGGGCTCGACGGGTCGAGTGAACGCCCGGTCCAGAAGCGGTCGTCGGCGGCGTGGAAGTCGCCCGGGGCGCGGGTCGCGGGAAGGTGGTTGCGGGTCCACTCGGGCCGGTAGAAGCCGATGGACGTGATGTGCGCCTTGGTCGTCGGCACCATCGCGTCCCAACTCACGGACGTGTTCGACCCGTTGGACTCGACGTCGACGCCCGCCCACAGCTCGTAGCGGCTGCGGCCCAGTCCGTCGGCCTTCGTGCCGGAGGCGGCCAGGGTGCTCGTACTCCACCGGAAGTCGATGAACATGTCGTTCGCGGCCTGGAAGAACGCCTGGTTCGAGGTGTTCAGCGCGCCCTGCCAGCTGACCGTCCCGTTCACGGTCATCGCGTCGTACCAGGTGACGCGTTGCCCCTGCGCGGCGGCGAGGGACTTCAACTCGCCGACGAAGCCCTGCATGTCGGTGCCGAGCGCGGTGTTCCCGCCGCTGGTCTCGGCGTTGACGAACCAGCCGTCGAAGCCGTACGCGGCGGCCACCGCGACGAGTTGGGCGGCGAGCGGATAGTGCCCGGCGGCATCCTTCTGCACCAGGTCGCGGGTCCACTGGAGCTGTCCGCCGTAGGCGACGGGCGGCAGGAAGATGTTGCCGAGGACGGGTACGCCGTGCCGGTGGGCGGCGTCCACGATCGGCGCGTTCGGGGCGAGGATGATGCCTTCGCCGGAGGAGCCGCCCCAGAAGACGAGTTCGTCGAGGTAGGACCAGTGGGTGAGCGCGTAGTAGTCGGCGGTGGCCGCGCCCTGGGAGGGGTTGCTCGACGTCGGCCCGAAGGAGACCAGCGACTGGATACGGGCCTGGCCTGAGCGGGCGGTGCTGTTCGCGGGCGTAGGGGTGAAGCGCGCGGCGAGCGGCACGGCGGCGGCGTTGAAGGCGAGGTCCGTGTCCGAGGCCGCGGTCCAGGTCTTCAGGCTGTTCCAGGTGATGCCGGTGCCCGGGGTGCCGGAGGGCAGGGAGTCCGGGTACCAGTAACTGGCGTACGGCTGGGTCGCGGTGGCCGCCGCCTGCCCTGACGCGTAGGCGGGCAGAGGCAGTTGCGGCAGCAGGGTCGCCGCGCCGGCCGCCAGCAGGACGGTGCGTCTGGTGGGGTTCACGAGCTGGTGTCTCCTTGTGGGGTGGGGAGTACCTGGTCCGGAGTGACGACTTCGGTGATGCCGCGCGCGGCGAGGTGTTCCTTGTCGTCCGCGCGCACGTCGAGGACGGTCGCCGGTCGGGCTCCGTCGGCGACGAGTCGGAAGTAGGCGCCGAAGACCGGCCCGCCGGGACCGCAGACCGAGCGGACGGACGGATCGGCGGGCACGACGAGCGCCGTGGTGCGGGTGGCGGGCGCGTAGGTGGGCTCGCGGGCCGCCTCGGCCAGCACGAGCGCGATGTCCTTGGCCTGCCGGTCGTTGGTCAACAGACCCAGCCCGTATTCGAGTTCGGGGAAGTCGGCGAGGTCGCGGGACACGTCGTGCGAGCACCACCAGGTGACGCCCCAGAGATCGGGGCAGTCAAGGGCGTTGGCGATGGTCGCGGAGGCGAAGTCGGCCGCGTGCTCGGCGGGGACGAGCGGCTGGGGCGCGCCGACCTCCTGGAGCCAGACGGGGCGATGGGGTTCGTCGGCCCAGGCCTTGCTCAACTCGACGAGATACGCGGCGTGATGCTCGCTGGGCACGGAGGTACGGCCATGGCGCTGGGCGGTGCCGTTGAAGACCCAGGAGTGCACGGCCGTCATCGCGCCCCGGCGGGCGGCCTGGGCCGGGGTGAACGGCATGTCGTCCTGGTACCAGGTCGCGTCGTACTCGGCGTGCAGATGCGGCTTGCCGGGCGCGCCCTCCGCACAGGCGGCGAGCATCCGCGCCAGCCAGGCGTCGATCTGCTCCTCGGTCGCCCGGTCGGGGTCCGGATGCGGGCCCGCCGAGAACTGGTTGACCTCGTTGCCGAGGGTCATGCCGATGAAGTTCGGGCGGTCGGCGAGCGCGGCGGCGAGGGTGCGCAGGTAGGCGGCCTGGCCGTCGAGGACGTCCGGGTCGGTGAAGAGGTTGCGCCGGTGCCAGGTGCGGGTCCAGGCCGGCAGGTAGTCGAAACTGCTCACGTGCCCTTGCAGACCGTCCACGTTGACGTCGAGCCCGCGCTCACCGGCCGCGTCGGCGAGCCGCACGAGCTGTTCCACGGCCTTCGGGCGGATCAGGGTGCGGTTGGGCTGGAAGTACGGCCACAGCGGGAAGACCCGGATGTGGTCGAGGCCCAGCTCGGCGATCGAGTCGAGGTCGGCGCGTACGGAGTCGAGGTCGAAGTCGAGCCAGTGGTGGAACCACCCTTGACTGGGTGTGTAGTTGACGCCGAAGCGCACGGCAGAAGACGCAGAAGACATCGGGATCCTGGTTCTGTAGTGCGTATCTGAAGGCAAGGAGACGTCAGCCCTTCACCGCGCCTTCGCCCACGCCCCGGAAGAAGTACCGCTGGAGGCAGGCGAAGAGGGCGATCAGCGGGGCCACGGCGATCACCGTGCCGGCCGCTACGAGCCGTTCGTCGTTGGCGAAGGTGCCGTGCAGATAGTTGAGGCCGATGGTGAGCGTGAACTTGGACGGGTCGCTGAGCACGATGAGCGGCCACAGGAAGTCGTCCCAGGCGCCCATGAAGGCGAAGATCGCGACGACGGCGATCGTGCCCTTCACGGACGGCAGCGCGATCCGCAGGAACCGCTGCCAGACGTTGGCGCCGTCGACGTAGGCCGCCTCCTCGATCTCGTACGGCAGGTTGAGGAAGGCGTTGCGCATCAGCAGGACGTTCATCGCGCCGATGCAGCCCGGGAGGACCACCCCGATCAGGGTGTTGTTCAGGCCCAGCTCCCGCATGGTGGTGAACTGGGCGATGATGATGCCCTCCACCGGCACGAGCATCGCGAGGATGAAGACGAGGGTGGCCACCCGGCGGCCCCGGTAGCGCAGCCGGGCGAGCGCGTAGCCCGCGAGGGCCGAACCGACGCAGTTCGTCACGACGTTGGCGGAGGCGACCTTCAGCGAGTTGAAGGCGTAGTCCCAGACGGGGATGGTGTCGGCGACCCGCTTGTAGTTGTGCAGGGTCGGGTGTTCGGGCAGGAAGGTCGGCGGCGAGCTGTAGATGTCCTCGGTCGGGCCCCTGAGCGAGGTGGAGAGCTGCCAGAGGAAGGGGCCGACCGTGATGGCGAGGACGGCCAGCAACAGCGTGTAGCGCAGGGCGAGTTCCCAGACCCGGATACGGCGGCCGTGCTCGTCGGTGACGCGGGGTTCGCGAACCGCCTTTGTCTGGACGGGCCTTGTGCGCTCGATGACGCTCAAGCGTCCTCCTTCCGGTCGGCGCGCAGCACGAGGAGCATCAGCGCGACGGTGACGACGAAGACGACGACCGAGAGCGCTGAGGCGTAGCCGACCCGGCCGGTCAGGCCGGTGCCGGTGCGCTGGACGAGCATCACGAGGGTGGTGTCCTCGCCGGCCGGGCCGCCGCTGGGGCCCGCCATCAGATAGACCTCGGAGAACACCTTGAAGGCGGCCACCGAGGACAGCGCCCCGACGAGGACCATGGTGGAGCGGACGGCGGGCACGGTGACCGTGAAGAAGCGGCGTACCGCGCCCGCGCCGTCTACGGACGCCGCCTCGTGCAGTTCCCGTGGCACGTTGGCCAGCGCGGCCAGATAAATGATCATGTAGTAGCCGAGGCCCTTCCAGACCGTGACGGCCATGGCGCTCAGCAGCAACAGCCACTGGTCGCTGAGGAAGCCGATCCGGCCGACGCCGATCGTCTCCAACAGCGAGTTGACCAGACCGCGTTCGTCCAGCAGCCACACCCAGATCAGGCCGACCACGACGATCGACGCGACGACCGGGGTGTAGAAGGCGGACCGGAAGAAGGTGATGCCGGGGATGTTCTTCTGCACCAACAGGGCGAGCAGCAGCGGGAGTACGACGAGCGCGGGGACCACCCCGAGGATGTACAGGGTGCTGTTGCGCAGGCCGGTCCAGAACATGTCGTCGTGCCACAGCTCGCGGAAGTTGGCGAAGCCCACGAAGTGGCCCGGGAGCAGGGTGCGCCGGTCGGTGAAGGCGTTGGCCAGCGTGGAGCCGAACGGATAGAGGATGAAGGCGCCCGTGATCAGCAGCCCGGGGGCGGCGAACAGCCAGGGGCTGGTGGGCAGTTGGCGCCGCACCCGGGAGACGGTGGAGAGGGCCATCGTGGACTACCCCTGCTGCTGGAGGAGCGTGTTGCACTGCTTGACAGCGTTGTCAAGAGCCGTCTGGGGGCTCTCCTTCCCCTGCAGGGCCTTGGCCACCTCGTTGCGCAGCGCGGTCTTCATCTGCTCGCTGAACAGCACCGGCGTGTAATTCACCGCGTTTTTCAGGGACTTGGCGGCGGCGATGCGCACCCGGGTCTCGTCGGTGCCGTCCTCCTTGGTGAAGTACGGGTCGTCGAGGGAGCCCGCGGTGCTCGGGAAGATGGCGACCTTCTTCGCGAACGACATCTGCTGCTGGGCGTCGGTGACGTAGTGCGCGAAGGCCACGGCGGCGGGGGTGTGCTTGGTCTTGGAGTTGACCATCACGCCCATGACGTACATGTTGACGTGGCCGGTGCTGGTGATCTGGTCGGTGATGCCGATGTTCTTGTACAGGCTGGGCGCCTGCTTCTTGAAGTTGTCGAGGTCCAGGGCGCTGCCGGGGTTCATCGCGACGGCCCCGGTGAGGAACTTCTTGCCGGAGGACTCGGGGGTGGCGGTGAGCGCCTGCGGGTCGAGGGCCTTCGCGTCGTACAACTCCTTGTACTTGGTGAGGAGTTCGATGCCCTTGGCGTCGTTGAAGGCGAAGGCGGTGCCGGCCTTGTTCATGAGCTCGACGCCGTAGCGGCCGAAGTCCTCGACGGTGGGGACGTTGGCGAGGGTGGCGACCTTTCCGTCGGTCTTCTTCGCCAACTGGAGTGCCTGGGCGAAGAGTTCGTCGTACGTCTTCGGTGGCTGGTCGGGGTCGAGGCCGGCCTGCTTGAACAGCGACTTGTTGTAGAAGAGCGGGCCGGTGTTGAGGTACCAGGGGAAGGCGTAGGTCCCGGACATGCCCGGTATCCGGTGGCTGGCCCAAGCCCCGGGCAGGTACTCGCTCTTGTACTTGGCGGCCGCCTTGTCGAGGTCCATCGCGAGGCCCGCCTTGGCGAGCGGGGCGACCAGGTCCGGGGAGACGTTGACGACGTCGGGCAGGGTGCCGCCGGCGGCGTCGGCGCTGATCTTGTCGGCGTAGCCCTCGGCGGGCTGGTCGATCCACTTCACATGGGTGCCGGGGTACTGCTTCTCGAAGCCGGAGATCACGCCCTCGAAGTAGGACTTGAAGTTGGCGCGGAGGTTCCAGGTCTGGAAGGTGATGTCGCCCTCGACCTTGCCCGAGGCGTCGGTCGAGCCGCCGTCGTCTCCTCCGGAACCGCAGGCGCTCAGCGGCATGAGGACTACGGCGGCGGCAGCGGCGGCGAAGGCTCTGCGGGAGATGCGCACGGCGGGTCGCTCCTTTGCAGTGGGGTTGGCCAATCGTGCCGGGGCAGACCTTGCACGGTGTTCGCGGGGCGCGTCAATGGATTCCGCTCAGCTAAATTCATTAGTTGGCCCGATCCGGCCAACGTCCCAGCTCAGCGCGGTGTGTTCGCATTCTTGCGGTGGATCACTAATGCGCTTTAGGGTGTGCTGGCTCAAGCGCATTAGTGCACGGCACCGAGGGAATGGAGAGCGGTCTTGTCAGGCAAGCGGTCACCCGCGCGTCGGCCGACGATGAAGGACATCGCGCAGCGCGCCGGTGTGTCCGAGAGCGCGGTCTCCTTCGCGCTCAACGGCCGGCCCGGCGTCTCCGAGGTCACCCGCGACCGGGTGCGCCGGGTCGCGGAACAGCTCGGCTGGCGGCCGAGCACGGCCGCGCGGGCGCTGTCCGGGGAGGGTGCGGCGACGGTCGGTTTCGTACTGGCCCGGCCCGCGGACACCCTCGGCGTCGACTCCTTCTTCCTCCAACTCGTCTCGGGTATCCAGGAGATACTGGCCGAGCGTCATCTCGGGCTGCTCTTCCAGATGGCCGAGGACGTCGACGACGAGTGCGCGGTGTACCGGCGCTGGTGGGCCGAACACCGGGTGGACGGCGTCCTGGTGGCCGACCCGCGCACCGCCGACCCGCGGCCCGATCTCCTCGACGAACTGGGCCTGCCCGCCGTGGTGATCGGCGGTGCGCCGGACGAACGGCATCCCGGTCTGTCGACGGTGTGGGCGGACGACGCGGGCGCGATGGCGTCGGTGGTCGACGAGTTGTCCGCGCGCGGCCACCGCCGTATCGCGCACATCGCGGGTCTGCCGGGCCTCGCGCACACCGAGCGCCGGATCCGCGCCCTGCGCGCCGAGGCCGCGCGCCGCGGGCTCACCGAGGTGCACTCGGTGACGACCGACTACTCGGACGCGGCGGGCGCCGCCGTCACCCGCCGGGTCCTCGAAGTCGCTTCTCCCCCAACGGCGTTGATCTACGACAACGACGTGATGGCCGTCGCCGGGGTGGCCGCGGCGACCGAACTCGGCTTCTCCGTACCGGGGGACGTGTCGGTGGTCGCCTGGGAGGACTCGGCGCTGTGCCGGATGGTCCGGCCCTGGCTGTCGGCGCTGTCCCGGGACAGTGTGGAGTTCGGCCGTACGGCCGCCCAGGAGTTGACCGCGCTGCTGGACGGCGGACCGGCGCGCACCGTGCGGGTGCCGGTGCCGCAGCTGATCGAGCGGGACAGTACGGGACCGGCCCGGGTGTGAAAGTGCCGTGTCTCCCGGTTCGGGCCCGAATCGCCGGACACCGACGGGTACTTCGTGTGAGGCTTTGCCCATGACCTCCGAAGACCCGCTGGCCGACCGGCTCCAGCTCGACCGGCCGCACTCCGCCCGCGTGTGGAACTTCCTCCTGGGCGGCAAGGACAACTACGCCGCCGACCGGGAAGCCGGCGAAATGATCATCAAGATGTTCCCGGACATCGCCCTGCTCGCCCGCCTCCAACGAGGCTTCCTGGTAAGGGCCGTGCGCTATCTCGCCGCAGAGGCGGGCATCCGCCAGTTCCTCGACATCGGGACCGGCCTGCCGACCGTCGACAACACCCACGAGGTCGCGCAGCGCATCGCGCCCGAGAGCCGGATCGTGTACGTCGACAACGACCCGCTGGTGCTGGTGCACGCGCAGGCGCTGCTCACCAGCACGCCCGAAGGCGCCTGCGCCTACGTCGAGGCCGATGTGCGCGATCCCGAGACGATTCTCGAAGCCGCGGCCCGGACACTGGACTTCAGCAAGCCGATCGCGCTGACGATGCTGGGCATCCTGGGCCAGATCCCGGACTCGGACGAGCCCGAGGCCGTCGTGGCCCGCTTCCTCGACGCGCTGCCCCCGGGCAGCTATCTCGCGCTGACCGACGGCACCGACACCAACCCGGCGCTCAACCAGGCGATCTCGGTGTACAACGCCAACTCCGCCAGCTCCTACTTCCTGCGCAGCCCCGCGCGGGTGACGGCCTTCTTCGACGGTCTCGAAGCGGTCGAGCCCGGCATCGTCCCCATCTCGCGGTGGCGGCCCGAGCCCGTCGACGTGGGCCGTGACCCGTCCGACGTGGACACGATCTGCGGCGTCGGCCGCAAGGTCTGAGCGGCAACACAGAAGCGGGGTACCGGCGTTGGGCCGGTACCCCGCTTCTCTGCTTGTCCGTCGTGTCAGAGCCGGAACAGCGCCCACACCGTCTTGCCGCCGCCCGCCCGCAGGTTCCAGCCCCAGGAGTCGCTGAGCGCGGAGACCACCTGAAGGCCGCGCCCGGACTCCGCGAACTCGTCGGGGTGCCCCTCCACGGGTATGCGGTCGCTGTCGTCGGTGACCGCGCACACCGCGTACGGCAGCCGGTCCCACACCGCGAGCCAGAGTGAAGGCTGCGGCTCCAGCGGTGAGTTGGGCGCCCGGCCGTAGCGCAGCGCGTTGCTCACCAGTTCCGACACGGTGACCGCCATGTCGTCGACGAGGTCGTCCCCGGCCCGGTCGGCCAGCGCGGCGCGGGTGAAGTCCCGTGCCACGTGTGCCGATTGAGGCATCGGGGGCACGACAAGGACGGAACAGAGAGCCGGGTTGGCGCCGTCGCCGGCGGCGGGGACCAGGGTGACGGTCTGCCCGGGTGCGGGTCGGCCCACCTCGTCGACGGCTCGGCACAGCCACTGCCAAGTGCCCTCGATCCGCAGGGAGTCGACCGGCCGTACGACTTGCTCTGCGGACATCGCGACCCCTGAGACCCCAAGAGAACAACTGCGCGCACTACACCTGTCCGGAACATGCTCCTCCGACTGACCCTGCGAACGCAAGTGCATCGGCAATTACCGCTGCAATTGCAGATGATCTTGCGAGCGGTTCCCCCGAGGGCTATCGTCCTCTGCATCACCAAGGGATGCAATTGAAGATGCAATTGCATCCGATCTTCCGGGGGAGCGATGAGGCCTCAGACAGAACACGCGAACGGCATGTCGGCGACCCTGCTGAGCGGCGCGGAGTGGCGCAAGAGCCACCACAGCAACCCCGAGGGCAACTGCGTGGAGTTGGCCGCGCTCTCGGACGGTCACATCGCCGTGCGCAACTCGCGCCATCCCGAAGGTCCGGCACTCGTCTACACCAGCGCCGAGATCTCCGCGTTCGTCCGCGGTGTGAAGGACGGCGACTTCGACGGCCTACTCCCCGGCCGCTGAAGTCAGGCAGACCCGCGGATGGCCGGAAGGCGCCGGACACAGGCCGGCACCTTCCGGCTCCTTCACTCCCCGCAGTTATCCGGAACCTCGGTGCTACGATCCTCTTTTGAGCCCCGAAAACTTGCGGGCAGTATCGGCGCGACCGCCGAGGGGATGAACATGACTGCAGCTCAACCCGAACACGCCCCCCTGGGTACGGACGTGCTGAGCCTTCAGCGCGGTGGTCCGACGGTCCAGCGCATCATGCTGGGCACCCGGCTGCGCCGCCTGCGCGAGTCCCTCAACATCACCCGGGACACGGCCGCTTCGGCCATACGCGCCTCGGACGCCAAGCTCTGCCGGATGGAGTTGGGCCGCGTCGGCTTCAAAGAGCGGGACGTGGCGGACCTGTTGACGCTGTACGGCCTCCATGAGCCGGAGGCCCGCCAGGAGTTCCTGGACTCGGCCCGCCGCGCCAACGAACCCGGCTGGTGGCGCGCCTACGGCGACTCCTTCCCGGCCTGGTTCGAGCAGCACCTGGGGCTGGAGGAGGCCACCTCCCTCATCCGCACCTACGAAGTCCAGTTCATCCCTGGTCTGTTGCAGACCGCCGGGTACGCCGAGGCCGTCATCCGGCTCGGCCGGCCCGCGGACTCCCCGGACTCGATCCAGCGCCGCGTCGAACTCCGCATGACCCGCCAGGAGTTGCTGACCCGCCCCGGAGCGCCGAGACTGTGGGTCGTGGTGGACGAGGCGGCCCTGCGCAGGCCGCTCGGCGGGCCCGAGGTGATGCGCGACCAGCTCCGGCATCTCGTCGAGATGGCCGCCCGGCCGAACATCACGCTCCAGGTGCTGCCCTTCGAGGTGGGCGGCCATGCGGCGGCCGGCGGTCCGATCACCGTGCTGCGCTTCCCGGTCCCGGACCTGCCGGACATCGTCTATCTCGAACAGCTCACCTCCGCCCTGTACTTGGACAAGGCGGAGGAGGTCGACCGCTATCTCGCGGTCATGGACCGGCTGAGCCTGGTGGCGCTGCCCGGCCCCGAGTCGGTGGTCTTCCTGGAGAAGCTCCTCAAGGACAGGTGAGCCCCGGCCTTCAGACCCGCGAGCGGTACAGCCCGAACTCCGCGATCCGTACGGTGTCCCGGGCCGCCGTCACGCGGACCCGCCAGCGCCGGGCGCGTACGGGCGCGGGCAGCAGCAGGATGCGACTGGCGCCGATCGTCCCGGCCCGAGTCACCTCGGTCCAGCTCCCGTCGACGTACGCCTCGACGACGAAGGCCTCGACCTGCTGGCCGTAGCGCCGCACGTCCTCCGCCAACCGGACGCGGTCCACCTCGCGTTGCGTGCCGAGGTCGACGGTGACCCGCCCCGGTGATGTGGCCGTCCGGGCTCCGCGTGCCAGGTCCTCGGGCAGTTCGCGGTCCACGCGCTCACGGAACTCGCGCAGCCGTGCCACGTCCGGGTCCGCCAGCAGGCCGTCGGTGTCCGGCGGCACATTGAGCAGCAGGACCGCGTTGCGGCCCACGGAACCGAAGTAGATGTCGAGCAACTCGTCGACGCTCTTGGGGAGTTGGCCCGGGTGGTAGAACCAGCCGTCGTGGATCGACACATCGCACTCGGCCGGCCACCACTGGAGGTAGTCGGTGTTCGGCAGCGCCGCCACGAGCGCGCCGCGACCGCCCTCGTCGGGGGTGTCGTAGGACAGCGCCCAGTCCGTACGGCCGTACTGCTCCTCCTTGACCGGGAGGACACTCCACTCGTCCTCCCGCGCCGTGCCGCCCTCGTTGCCGACCCAGCGCACGTCGGGGCCGGTCACGGCGATCGCCGCGTCCGGGGCGAGTGATCTGACCAGGGTGTACCAGCTGTCCCAGTCGTAGGCCTCGACGTGGCCCGGCGGGATGCGGCCCTGGGCGCCGTCGAACCAGACCTCGTCGATCGGGCCGTACTCGGTCAGCACTTCGTAGAGGGTGTTGAGCATGTGGGCGCCGTAGTCGGTCGCGTCCAGCGTGTAGAAGGCGTCCGGTGTCCGGTCGTCGCCCTCGCCGAGGGTGGGGATCGTGCGCGTGGCGCGTGCGCTGCCGTTGGCGTAGACGCCGTGGAGGTACTGGTTCTCGTCGGCGGGCGAGAGGTAGACGCCGGCCTTGAGGCCGTACCGTCGCATGGAGTCGGCGAAGGACCGCAGTACGTCGCCCTGCCCGGCACGCCAACTGCTGGAGGCCACGGTGTGGTTGGTGTAGCGGGAGGGGTAGAGGACGAAGCCGTCGTGGTGCTTGACGGTGAGGATGGCGAGCTTGAAGCCGCCGTCGCGCAGGGCGCGGGCCCACTGGTCGGTGTCGAGTCCCGTCGGCTGGAAGACGTTCGGGTCCTCGTCGCCGGTCCCCCACTCCAGACCGGTGAAGGTGTTCACACCGAAGTGCAGGAACGCCGTCCGCTCCAGCTGCTGCCAGGCCACCTGCCGTGCGGTGGGCCGGACTCGGGAGGCCTTGCGGACCAGGTCGGCTTCGGTGTCGTCCGCGCTGACGGGGATGCGGTAGCGGGAGTCGGACGGGGGTGGGGGCGTCGCGAGGGCGGGGGTCGTGGCGGTGCCGGTCGCGGCGAGCGCGGTGGCGGAGAGGACGAAGAGACGTCTGGAGAGGGCCATGGGGTGGGACTCCTCCGGTCAGTGGGCGGTCAAGTGCCAGACGGCGGGCCGGTGTTGGTCCGGCGGGTACTGGGCGAGCCGGCCGTCGTCGGCGACGCTCAGCGCCATCTGTGTGATGGCGTTCACGAACCGGTAGCCGCCCGGCACGGACGCCAACTCCCAGCGCTGCATGGTGTTCGCGGTGTCGCAGGGCTGCGGGGAGGCCACCACTCCGGGCTGGAGAGGCACGTTGAGGGTGAGCTTCCCGCCCTGTATCTCCAGGCAGCCGCCGGCGGTCCGCACCGTCGCGTAGCCGTCGGCCGTGCGCTGCACGGTGGCGTCGAAGGAGGCACCGGCCGTCCGGAAGGTGTACGTCCCGTCCGCGACCGGTACCCGGGTCAGGTCCCGCCATCCGGGGGCGTGCCCGACCGCCGTGCCCCGCGCGGTGAATTGGGCGTAGGTCGCGTCGGGATGCGGGTCGCCCCAGGTCGCCTGCGCGAGGTGGCGCAGCGCGGGCTCGGTGTCGGCGGCGACCTCGTTCTCGGTCTCGCCGCGCCCGTTGTCGGGCCAGAGGCTGATCTTCGCCCCGGTGACGCCGGTGCTGGAGGTGAGCTTCTCGCCCTCGAAGCTGCGCGGGTCCCAGCTCTGGTCGTACAGCGACTCGGTGTCGCTGTGGAAGCCACCGCGCACCAGGTAGAGGGAGTAGGCCGCGTTCATCAACGGGTAGCCCTGGGCGATGAGTTGGCTCGGCTTCGTCTGGACGTTCAGCCAGTGCTCGACCGTCGTGCCCGCGGCCACCGGCACGGTGTTGGCGCCGGTGAGCCCGTCGTTCCAGATGCGCAGCTTCTTGCCCTTGCTCGCGGCGTAGGCCTGCACGCGGTTGATGAAGTCGATGTAGGCGTCCTGCGGGGTGGCGTCGGCGCCGTACTTCTCCTGGGCGTACCGCAGCATCTGCGGGTACTTGGAGTAGTCGGAGCCGAGCATGTACTCGTCGGCGCCCATGTGCCAGGACGGTGCGGTGAAGACCTGCGCGTACTCGTCCATCAGGCTCGTGTAGTAGTCGAAGGCCGCCTGCTGTGTGACGTCCAGCCGGGCGGGTTGCTTGTTGCCGTCGGAGTCGGTGAGCTGGAGGTCGGGGCGGTTCTCTATCCACGGGTCCATGTGGCCCGGGGAGTTGATCTCGGGAATGATCTCGACGTGGTACTTGTCGCCGAGGGCGACGAGGCCGCGCAGCTCGTCCTTGGTGTAGTAGCCCCAGGTGTTGGCCTCGGGGTGCGCGTCGCTCTTCACCTTGATTTCCAGGAGTAGCTGGTTGAGCTTGTGGTACGCCATCTCGCGCACCAGGTTCTCCAGCCAGGGCAGGGAGATGTGGATGTAGCAGGCACAGACGCCGACTCCGCGCTCCTTGTACCGGGGTACGTCGACCGTGCGTCCGGCCGGTATGTGGTCACCCTGGGCGAGGAGTTGGAGGAGGGTGCGGGTGCCGTAGAAGGCGCCGGTCTCGGTCGCGCCCGTGACCGACAGCCGTCCGCCCGCCTGGAGTTCGTAGCCCTCCGCGCCCAACGAGCCCTGTGTCGGCCGGACGTCGATCACGATGTCACCGGGGCGGGCGGCGCCGCCTCGCACGACGGGCACGGTTCCGTGGCCCGCGGCCCTCAGGTCGGCGGCGAGGGTGTCGGCGACCCTTAGTTCGCTCGCGCTGCCGGCCACCAGCCGGGTCCCGGCCCCGAAGTCGTAACTCCCGGGCTCAGGCGTCCAGTTGGAGAGAGCGGGCACGGTCACCGGGGGTGCCGTCTGCCGCTGGGCCGCGACCGCAGGCGCCGCGGGTGCCGTGAGCAGCGCGAACACCGCCGCGAATCCGACCAGCCGGAACCGTCTCTTCCCTCGCTCAGCCATGACACTCCACCGGTCGCGATTGATCGGACGACTGATGATTGGACTGTGGTCGGAGGCTGTCAACGGGTGCTGGGAGCGGCCAAGTTGAGCCATTGATCGGATGACCAGCAGGTCCCTCGCCGCCCGCCCGACGTCGGCTCGTGAAAAGTCCAAGAAGACGGGAGCGAATGTCCAAGGCCCGTCGCCTCTCGACGAGACGCCCTTGCCGAGGCACAGTTCTCCCTACGTACTCGCCAGTAGATTGAAGGAGCGCTCCCGTGACCAGCTGGATCGGCCGTACCGCCGCCGAGATCTCCGCCGCCGTACGCGAGAAGCGGGCCACGCCCCGCGAGGTGGTGGCCGAGCATCTGGCCCGGATCGAGCGGCTCGACGGGCGGATCGGCGCGTTCCGGGTGGTGCGGGCAGAGGCCGCGCTCGCGGAGGCCGACGCGGTGGGCGCACGGGCCGATCTGGCCGAACTGCCGCTCGCGGGCGTGCCGGTGGCCGTGAAGGACAACCTCGCCGTGACCGGCGAGGCCACCCGGGTCGGCTCCGCCGCGACCCCGGACACCCCCGCCGACCACGACCATGTCACCGTGGCCCGGCTGCGGGCGGCGGGAGCGGTGGTCGTGGGGCTGACGAACGTGCCCGAACTGTGCGTCTTCGGCACCACCGAGGGCGTCCACGGCACCGCCCGCAACCCGTGGGACACCACCCGCACCGCAGGGGGTTCCTCGGGCGGCAGCGCGGCGGCGGTCGCGGCCGGGATGGTGCCGATCGCGCTCGGCAACGACGGCATGGGCTCCCTGCGCATCCCGGCGGCCAACTGCGGTCTGGTCACCATCAAGCCGGGCTTCGGGGTCGTCCCGGCCGGCATCGGCGACGGCGACTGGTTTGGAATGTCCGAAAACGGCCCCCTCGCGACGACCGTCGAGGACGCCCGGCTGATGTTTTCGGTCATCGCGGACATCGAGGTCGTACCTCCCGGCGAGCCCGTTCCCCGCAAGGTGGCCGTGTCCGTGCGCAGCCCGCTCGCCGGAGTCGCCGTCGGCAAGCCGTATACGACCGCCGTGCGGGAGGCGGCCGGGCTGCTGGCCAAGGCGGGGCACACACTGCACCGCGCCGATCCGCCGTATCCGCTGTCCCTGAGCACCACCTCGCTCGCACACTGGACGGCGGGCACCTCGGTGGACGCGGCGGGGCTCGACCCGAGGAGGCTGGCGCGGCGGACCCGGGTGCACGCGGCGATCGGGCGGCGGTTCGTGAAGAGCGTCCGTACCGGGAGGAGTCGGGAGCAGCTGCGGGAGCGGCTCACACCGTTCTTCGCCGAGCACGACATCCTGCTGACGGCGGCGCTGGCCCGCCGCTCCCCCAAGGCCGGGCCGTGGCACGAGCGGGGCTGGCTGCGGAACGTGCTCGCCAACACCAACTACTCGCCGATGACTCCCCCGTGGAACCTCACCGGCTGGCCCGCGATGTCGGTCCCGTTCGGCACGCTGCCCTCGGGCGCGCCCTGCGCCGTACAGCTGGTGGGGCGGCCGGGGTCGGAGGCGGCGCTGCTGGAGCTCGCGGAGCAGCTGGAGCAGCTGCGCCCGTGGGTGCGGACCGCGCCGCTCGGCTGAGGGTTCCTGCCGGAGGGCTACAGGGCGCGGTACATGATGTGCAGGCCGACGCGGCCGTCCCGGGGATGGTCGAAGGCGTCCGGCACCGTGCCCAGGATCGTGAAGCCGAGGGAGCGCCAGAGTCTGACGGCGGGGTTGGTCTCGACGACCGCGTTGAAGACCATGCCCCGGAAGCCCTGTTCCCGGGCGGCGGTGAGGATGTGTTCGGCGAGGGCGCGGCCGATGCCCCGGCCGCCGTGGTCGGGGTCGACCATGAAGCCGGCGTTGGCGATGCGGTCCGCGGGGCCGCCGTAGTTCGGGGTGACGAAGGCCGAGCCGACGATCGTCCCGCTCTCGTCCTCGGCGACGTACACCCGCTTGGGCGGAGACGTCCACAAGGCCCGGGCCGCCTCCTCGGAGGTGTCCCGGGCCCAGGTGTAGGTGTCGCCGGCGGCGACGATCCGGTGCCAGAAAGGCCAGATCCGCGGCCAGTCTTCGGCCGCGGCTTCCCTGATCGGCATGGGCGTGATTTTCGCACGCCCATGCCGTCGGCGATCGCGATGGGTCCCTCGGGGGGTCAGTCCACGCTGGGCAGGATGTGGGGCTCGGCGAGGTCGTCCTCGTAGCCCGCGAGTCGGATGGGGGCGGACCGTGCCCACACGGCCAGGCTGCCGAGCTCGTCGGACCGGTGGCCCGCACGCTCCGTCGGTTCCTTGGGGCGTTGCTCGCGATTCGTCTTCTCCGGTGTCACCGCGCACTCCTTATGTGTCGGGTCACCCTCGGGGCATACCGGCCGTTCTCCGGTCCGGTACCTGAGGCCCGCTCGGGTGTGGGTTGAAGGCAGTTCGGACGCGGTGGCGCCGGTTACTCGTGTGAGAGCAGGCCGTTGTGAACGGCCTGCCCCGGGACGGACCATGGGTGTGGGTGGGACCCCTTGTTGCTGCCCGTCCGCCCCAGACTAACCAAATGAGCGGGCCGCCGCTCGATGGGGCTGAAAACATGGAGTAAAAATTAGCAACGCTCAGCCACCGGGTCCGAGCGGCCCGGACACATCGGGCTGCCGGGGCCCGTGCACATTTCTCACCTTTCGACCAGTGTGACGGCTGATCGACGAACGCGCTCGGCCCCGGGCACCGGCGATCAATGGGCCCGGACTCCGTGCTCCCTGAAGCATGCGCGGACGCTCTCGACCAGGGCCGGGGCGGGCACCGGGTTGTCCTGCAGCGGAAAGGGCACACCGAGAGCCTCGTACTTCGCGGCGCCCAGCTTGTGGAACGGCAGGACGTCGACCCGCTCGACCGCGTCGAGACCGGACACGAAGCGGGCCAGGGTGTCGACGGACGCCAGGTCGTCGGTCCAGCCGGGGACCAGGACATACCTGATCCACATCGGGACGCCGAGCCGGTCGAGGCGGGTGGCGAAGTTGAGCGTGGGGGCGAGTTCGCCGCCGGTCAGCTTCCGGTAGGCGTTGACGTCGAAGGACTTGATGTCGAGGAGCACCAGGTCGGTGGCGGCGAGGAGTTCGTCGGTGGCGCGGACGCCGAGGAAGCCGGAGGTGTCGAGCGCGGTGTGCAGGCCGGCCTCCTTGCAGCGGCGCAGGATCTCGGCGGTGAACGCGGGCTGCAGCAGTGGTTCGCCGCCGGTGACGGTGACCCCGCCACCGGCCGTGGTGATGAAGTCGCGGAACTTCCCGATCTCCTCCATGACCGCGTCGACGCTCATCTCCTGGCCGTCGCGCATGTGCCAGGTGTCCGGGTTGGCGCAGTACAGGCAGCGCAGCGGGCAGCCGGAGACGAAGAGGACGAACCGGGTCCCGGGGCCGTCCACGCCGGTGGACAGGTCCCAGGAGTGGATCCGGCCGGTGGTCGCGGTGCGCACGGTGCTCACAGCGATCCGTGGAAGGTGCGGCTGATCACGTCGAGCTGCTGCTCACGGGTCAGGCGGACGAAGTTGACGGCGTAGCCGGACACCCGGATGGTCAAGTCCGGGTAGTTCTCCGGGTGTTCCATCGCGTCTTCCAGCGTCGCACGGTCAAGGACGTTGACGTTCATGTGGAAGCCGCCCGCCGACATGTAGGCGTCGAGGATGCCCACCAGGTGCCCGGCACGCTCGTCGGGTGCGTGCCCCAGTCCCTCGGGCGTGATCGTCGTCGTCAACGAGATGCCGTCACGGGCCTGTTCGTACGGCAGCTTGGCCACCGAGAGGGCGGAGGCGGCGACGCCGTGCCGGTCACGGCCGTTCATCGGGTTGGCGCCGGGGGCGAAGGGCTGTCCGGTACGGCGGCCGTCGGGGGTGTTGCCGGTGTGCTTGCCGTAGACCACGTTCGAGGTGATCGTCAGCACCGACTGGGTGTGCTCGGCGTCCCGGTAGGTGGGGTACTGGCGCACCTTAGCCATGAAGGACTCCACCAGTCCTACGGCGATGCTGTCGGCGCGGTCGTCGTTGTTGCCGTACGCCGGGAAGTCGCCCTCGGTGCGGAAGTCGACGGCGAGGCCGGTGGCGTCCCGGAACACCTTCACCCGTGCGTACTTGACGGCGGACAGGCTGTCGGCGGCGACCGACAGGCCGGCGATGCCGCAGGCCATGAAGCGGTGCACCGCGTAGTCGTGCAGCGCCATCTCGATGCGCTCGTAGGCGTACTTGTCGTGCATGTAGTGGATGACGTTGAGCGCGTTGACGTAGGTCCTGGCCAGCCAGTCCAGGACGTGGTCGTACGCCGCCGACAGCTCCTCGTAGTCCAGGTACTCCCCGGTCAGCGGGGGCGTCGGGGTCGCGACCTGGTCGCCGGTCATCTCGTCCCGGCCGCCGTTGACGGCGTACAGCAGCGCCTTCGCGAGGTTGACGCGGGCGCCGAAGAACTGCATCTGCTTGCCGACCTCCATCGCGGAGACGCAGCAGGCGATCGCGGTGTCGTCGCCGGTGCGCGGGCGCATCAGATCGTCCGACTCGTACTGGACGGCACTGGTGTCGATGGACACCTGGGCGCAGAACTCCTTGAAGGCGAAGGGGAGTTGCGGCGACCACAGGACCGTCAGGTTGGGTTCGGGTGCGGGGCCGAGGTTGTAGAGGGTCTGGAGGAAGCGGAAGGATGTGCGGGTGACCAGGGGGCGGCCGTCGGTGCCGATGCCGCCGATGGACTCCGTCACCCAGGTTGGGTCGCCGGAGAACAGGGCGTCGTACTCGGGCGTGCGCAGGAAGCGTACGATCCGCAGCTTGATCACGAAGTCGTCGATCAGTTCCTGGGCCCCGGATTCGTCCAACACACCTTCCGCCAGGTCCCGTTGGAGGTAGACGTCGAGGAAGGTGGAGGTGCGGCCGAGCGACATCGCGGCGCCGTTCTGCTCCTTCACGGCGGCGAGGTAGCCGAGGTAGAGCCACTGGACGGCCTCGCGGGCGGTGGCGGCGGGGCGGGAGACGTCGCAGCCGTACGTGGCGGCCATCCGGGTCAGTTCGCCCAAGGCCTTTATCTGCTCCGCGAGTTCCTCCCGATCCCGGATGATGTCGGCGACGGACGCGCAGGCGTCGAGCTTGGCCCGCTCCGCGCGCTTGGCCTCGATCAGCCGGTCCGTGCCGTAGAGCGCGACGCGCCGGTAGTCGCCGATGATCCGGCCGCGGCCGTAGGCGTCGGGCAGTCCGGTGATGATGCCGGCCTTGCGGGCGGCGCGCATTTCGGGGGTGTAGGCGTCGAAGACACCCTCGTTGTGGGTCTTGCGGTAGGTGCCGAAGACGCTCGTGACGAAGGGGTCGGCCTCGTAGCCGTACGCCCTGAGGCCGTTCTCGACCATGCGCAGGCCGCCGTTGGGCATGATCGCGCGCTTCAGCGGGGCGTCGGTCTGCAGGCCGACGATCAGCTCCCGTTCGCGGTCGATGTATCCGGGGGCGTGCGAGGTGATCGTGGAGGGGGTCCTGGTGTCGACGTCGAGGATGCCCCGGCTGCGCTCCTCCGGGAACAGGGCGCTGACCTTCTCCCAGACCGCCCGCGTGCGGTCGGTGGCGCCGGCGAGGAACGTGGCGTCGCCTTCGTACGGGGTGTAGTTGGCCTGGATGAAGTCGCGCACGTCGACCCGCTCGCGCCAGGATGTGCCGGCGAAGCCGCGCCATGCCTCGGACACGCGTGTTCGGGCTGTCGCTGTGATGGTCATCGCCGGTTCTCTCCCTTGCTTCGCACTGGAATGCCTCACCACCGATACTCGTGTGGCTCCTCTGCCGACGGGAGGGCCGGTCAGGGGCCTGACCTTGGCCGTCCGACCCCCAGATGGGGCCGAACGGCCCTCCTCCGGCGGGACACGCTCAGACGACGGGCAGGTCGGGGCGGACGAGGGTGCCCGACCTGCCGTGGACGATCTCGTACGCCGCGTCCAGGGCCCCGATCGCGGCCAGCCCGCCGGTGCGTTCCACGAAGCGGGCGGCGGCCTCGGTCTTCGGTCCCATGGAGCCGTCCGGGAATTCGCCGTCGCGCAGCTGCTCGGGGGTGGCGCCGAGGACGGGCCGCTGGTCGGGGGTGCCGTAGCCCTCGTACACGCAGGGCACGTCCGTGAGGATGAGCAGGAAGTCGGCCTTCAGATGCTCGGCGAGCAGGGCTGCCGTGAGGTCCTTGTCGACGACGGCTTCCGCCCCGGTCAGCGCGCCGGTGTCGTTGTCCGCGGTGACGGGGACGCCTCCGCCGCCCGCGCAGATGACGAGCGTGCCGCCGCTCAGCAGGTCGTAGATCGTGTCGGTCTCCAGGATCCGCTCGGGCGCCGGGGAGGGGACCACGCGACGCCAGCCGGTGGAGTCGGCGCCGATGTGCCAGCCGCGTTTGCGGGCGAGCGCGGACGCGACGTCGTGCGGGTACACCTGGCCGACGAACTTCGTGGGGTGCTCGAAGGCCGGGTCGTCGGCCCGGACGAGGGTGTGTGTGACCAGCGCGGCGATCCGCTGTCCGGGCAGGGCGTCGTGCAGGGTGCGCGCCAGCAGGGAGCCGATCATGCCCTGGGTCTGGGCGCCGAGCAGGTCGAGCGGGTAGGGGGCGCTGAGGGCGGGGTCGGCTGCGGTCTCCGCGGCGAGCAGGCCGATCTGGGGGCCGTTGCCGTGGGTGACGACGATCTCGTGGTCGTGGGCGAGGGCCGCGATCGCATTGGTCACGCGGTCGATGTTGGCCTCCTGGACGGCCGCGTCGGGGCGTTCGCCGCGGTGCAGCAGGGCGTTGCCGCCGAGGGCGATGACGATGCGCATGGCTCAGTCCTCCAGGGTGGCGACGAGTACGGCCTTGATGGTGTGCAGGCGGTTCTCCGCCTGGTCGAAGACGATCGACGCGGGGGACGAGAACACGGCGTCGGTGACCTCCAGGCCGTCGAGGCCGTAGGTGTCGAAGAGGTCCTGGCCGAGGTGGGTACGCCGGTCGTGCAGGGCCGGCAGACAGTGCATGAACTTGACGTCCGGGTTGCCGGTGGCGGCCAGCGTCTTCTCGTTCACCTGGTACGGGAGGAGCAGCTCGATCCGCTGCCGCCAGGAGTCGGCCGGTTCGCCCATGGAGACCCATACGTCCGTGTGGAGGAAGTCGGCCCCCTGTACAGCGGTGTCGACATCCTCGGTGAGAGTGATCCGGGCTCCGCTGTTCGCGCCCAACTCACGGCAGACTGTGACCAGTTCGGGCGTCGGCCACAACGCCCTGGGAGCGGCGATCCGTACGTCCATGCCGAGCAGCGCGCCCATGGACAGCAGCGAGTTGCCCATGTTGTTGCGGGCGTCGCCGAGATAGCAGTAGGCGATGTCGGGCAGGGGCTTGGGGCTGTGCTCGTCCATGGTCAGGACGTCGCACAGGCTCTGGGTGGGGTGCGCGGTGTCGGTCAGACCGTTGTAGACGGGGACGCCGGAGTAGGTGGCGAGCTCGGCGACGAGGGCCTGGTCGGAGCCGCGGTACTCGATGGCGTCGAACATGCGGCCCAGCACCCGGGCGGTGTCGGCTAGGGACTCCTTGGCGCCGATGTGGGTGTCGCCGGGGCCGAGGTAGGTGGTGCGGGCGCCCTGGTCGGCGGCGGCGACCTCGAAGGCGCAGCGGGTGCGGGTGGAGGTCTTCTCGAAGATCAGCGCGAGCTTGCGACCGGTCAGCCGGGGCCGCTCGGTGCCGGTGCGCCTGGCGGCCTTGAGGTCGGCGGCCAGGTCGAGAAGGTGGTGGATCTCGGGGGCGGTGAAGTCGAGTTCGCTCAGGTAGGAGCGGCCTCGCAGGTCGACGGTCATGGTGGTGGTCCCCCTGTCGGGTCAAGCGGCCGGGTCTCGTTCGACCGGGCAGCTCATGCAGCGCGGTCCGCCCCGGCCGCGGCCGAGTTCGGCGCCGGCGATGGTGACGATCTCGATGCCCTGCTTGCGGAGGTAGGTGTTGGTGGTGACGTTGCGCTCGTAGCCGACGATCACGCCGGGGGCGAGGGCGAGGAAGTTGCTGCCGTCGTCCCACTGCTCGCGCTCGGCGCCGCGGATGTCCTGCGGCGCGGACAGCATCCGGACCTTGTCCAGGTCCAGGGCCTCGGCCAGGGCGCCGGCGAGGTCGGAATTCGGGGTGACCTCGAAGCCGGTCCCGCGGGTGCCGCTGGGCGTGAGCGTCCACGAGCGCAGGGAGTCCGCGAGGCCCGGATAGACGGTGAAGGCGTCGCGGTCGACCATGGTGAGCACGGTGTCGAGGTGCATGTAGGCACGGGCGGCGGGGAGTTGCACGGCGATCAGACGGTTCGCCGTGCCGGTGGCGAACAGCCGGGCGGCCAGGTTCTCGACAGCCTGGGCGGTGGTGCGCTCCCCCATGCCGACCATGACGGCGCCATTGCCCAGGACGTGCACGTCGCCGCCCTCCAGGGTGCCGACCTCGCCGTCCAGGAGGGGCGTGGTGACGGTGCCGGCGAACATCGGGTGGAAGCGGTAGATGGCCTCGGCGTGCAGGCTTTCGCGGCGCCGGGCGGTCCTGGCCATCGGGTTGACCGACAGGCGGTCGTACATCCAGCAGGAGTTGTCGCGCGGGAAGAGGTGGTTGGGCAGCGGGGTCAGCGCGAAGTCCTCGGCGTCGAGCGCGTTCCAGACCAGGCTGTGCGGGGTGGCGAGCGGCAGGTCGCTCTTGAGGATTCCGCCGATGAGGCGGCCGGCGAGCGTCTCTCCGTCGAGGTCGACGCACAGCTCCCGCAGGGGGTCCATGAGCGCGGGGCCGACGGTGGCCGGGGTGAAGACCCGCTCCAGCAGCCAGTCCCGGGCTTCCGGAACGTCGAGGGCCTGGGCCAGCAGGTCGGCGAAGTAGTGGACGCGGGCCCCGTGGTCGCGCAGGACCTGGGCGAAGGCGTCGTGCTCCTCGCGGGCACGCTTGGCCCACAGGATGTCGTCGAAGAGCAGGGCGTCGACGTTGCGCGGGGTCAGCCGGGAGAGTTCCAGGCCGGGGCGGTGCAGGATCACCTGGCGGAGGCGGCCGACCTCGGAGTCGACGTGGAAGGTGGTGGTGTTCATGGCGGGGCTGCTCCTGTGGTCGTACCCGTGCGGGGCCGATGCGGGGTGGCGCGGTCAGTCGCGGTGCCGGAGCGGATTCCTCCGGAGGCCGCCGGTGCGGGTGGTGGGCAGTCCACGGGAGATCCGCTTGACCGGCGGTGTGACGGTCTCGGGGGCCCGACCCCCGGCGAGCGGCTCGCGGGTCGGCTCCTCGCCGTAGACCCCTTGGCCGCGCTTCAGCCAGATGTACACCGGCAGGCCGAGCAGCAGGACGAACAGGCCGTAGTACACGGTCTGGTAGCCACTCCCCTGGATCGCCCAGTACGAGAAGGCCATCGCCAGGACCGAGACGGTGACGTCGCGGGCCAGCCGTCGGCCGGCGATGTTCTCGCGTCCGCGCACGACCAGCCAGTACAGCTGGGCGGCGGCGGAGAACAGGTACGGGATCACGGCCGTGAGCACGCTCAGCAGCACGATCTTGGTGAACACGTCCTCGAAGCGCGTGTAGCTGAACACGGTGATCAGCGAGGCGAGGACCGTCGAGGCGACGATGCCGAAGACGGGAACGCCGTTCTCGCCACGCAGCTTGGCGAAGGCGCCGGGGAAGAGTCCGTCGCGGGCGGCGGCGTACGGCATCTCGGCGCACAGCATGGTCCAGCCGTTGAGGGCGCCGATGCCGGAGACGATGGCGGCCACGGCGACGGTGTCGCCGGCCCAGGTGCCGCCGAGGATGTTGTTGGCGGCGTCGGTGAACGGGGCGGTGGAGGCGCCGAGTCGGCCGTGCGAGACGGTACCGAAGACCGCGAGGGTGCCGAGGATGTAGATGACGGCGCAGGCGAGGGTGCCGTAGACCGTGGCGCGCGGCACGTTGCGGCCCGGCTCGCGGACCCGTCCGGCGACCACCGAGGCGGCCTCCAGGCCGATGTAGCTGAACAGCGCGATGGGTGCGGCGGCCGAGATGGCGCCCATGGCCGACTGGCCGCTCGCGTTGAACGAACCGAAGTTGTGCGGGTCGATGAACAGCAGTCCGATGGTGGCCATGAAGAACAGCGGGACGAACTTCAGCACGGTGGTGAACACCTGGAAGGCGCCCATGTTCCGTACGCCGGTGAGGTTGATCGCGGCGGGTATCCAGAGCCCGATCAGGGCTATGAGGATCGAAATGGCCGTCTTGTGGCCGGTGTTGACGAACACCTCGACATAGCCGACCCAGGCCACCACGATCGCGGCGTTGCCCGCCCAGGCGGTGATCCAGTACGACCAGGCGTTGAGGAATCCGGCGAACTCGCCGAAGGCCTCACGGGCGTAGACGTACGGTCCGCCGCTCGCCGGGACGCGCTTCGACAGCGCCCCGAAGGTCACCGCCAGCGCGAGCGCGCCGAGCGTGACGACGCCGAACGCCACGAGCGAGATCGGCCCGTACGGCGCGAGGGCCGAGGGGAGCGCGAACACCCCGGTCCCGATGATGGTGCCGACCACGAGCGCGCTCGCACCGGAGAGGCCGAGTGCCGCCTTGGGAAGTGACGCGCCGTCACTTCGCTTGGTCCTGGGCATGGTTGTGCTCCCTGTGCGGGGTCGTTACGGACCGGTCGATCCACTCACGATCCTTCTCGGCCCCGGCGCCGGCGATCAGTGGCCGAATATCCCCACCCGGGACCATTGGTCCCCACCGGCACGGCCCGACCGGCCCAGCGGCCGGCCCGCCATTCGCCTGCTGGAGTCGGCAGGTGCCGTTCGGCCCCCAGGAGCAGGGCCGGTCGCCCGATGCCCGGCCGCACCCGGCTCCCTCAGCGTGGACCCACAAGATCGACCCCGTTCCGGCCGAGGACCCCAAGGAGCGCCGGACCCTACCCGTGGGATGGAGAAGATGGCTCCCTTCAAAGACTCCGAGGGATCGCCCACCGGGGCGGCGCCCGGCAAGAGCGTCACCCCGCCCAGGACAGTGACCGTGGGAACGGCGCTGAAGTGGATCGTCCCGGTCCTGGCGGGCCTGGTCGTCTACCTCCTGCCGCAGCCCGACGGAATCAAGTCCGGCGGGTGGGCGGTCCTGGCCGTCTTCACGGCCACCGTGCTGGGCCTGATCCTGCAGCCGCTGCCGCTGGGCGCGGTCGCCCTGGTCGGCCTCACGGTCACGATGATCACCGGCACCCTGGAACCGGACGTCGCGCTCGGCGGCTTCTCCGAGCCGACGATCTGGCTGATCGTCGCCGCGTTCTTCATCTCCCTCGGCTTCACCAAGACCGGCCTCGGCCGCCGTATCGCCCTGCTGTTCGTCCGCGCCCTGGGCCGCAGCAGCCTGGGACTCGCCTACGGCATCACCCTGACCGACCTGGTGCTGGCCCCGGCCACGCCCAGCAACACCGCCCGCTCCGGCGGTGTCATCCAGCCGGTCATCCGCTCGCTGAGCACCAACGCCGGCTCGCACCCCGGGGACGAGAGCCGCCGCACACTGGGCGCCTACCTCACCGTCACCGCCATGCAGATCAACACGGTCACCAGCGCCATGTTCCTGACCTCCATGGCCGCCAACCCCCTGGTGCAGAAGCTCGCCGCGGACCACGGCGTCCACCTCACCTGGACCTCCTGGGCCCTGGCGGCAATCGTTCCGGGTCTGGTCGCCCTGCTGGTGCTCCCGGCGCTGCTGTACCGCGTGTTCCCGCCCACCGTGCGTGCCACGCCGGAGGCTCCGGACCAGGCACGCGCCCAGCTCGCCGAACTCGGCCTGATGTCCCGCCAGGAGTGGACCATGGCAGGGGTCTTCGTCCTGCTGCTCCTGCTGTGGTCGGTGGGCGGCCAGGTCTGGGACCTGTCGGCCACCGTCTCCGCCTTCACCGGCGTGGCCCTGCTGCTCGTCACCGGCGTACTGACCTGGGGCGACCTGGTCGCGGAAAAGTCGGCCTGGACGACGCTGGTGTGGTTCTCCGTCCTGGTCATGATGGCCGGTCAGCTCCAGGAGCTCGGGGTGATCGGCTGGTTCAGCGACACCATGACCAAGGCCACCGACGGGGTGGGCTGGCAGCCGGCGTTCGTGATCCTGACGCTGGTCTACCTCTTCTCCCACTACCTCTTCGCCTCCAACACCGCGCACGTGGCGGCCATGTACGCCGCCTTCCTCTCGGCCGCGATCGCCACCGGCGCACCGCCCGTGATGGCCGCCCTGGTGCTCGGCTTCATCAGCTCCCTGTACGGCGGCCTGACCCACTACGCCTCCGGCCCGGCGCCCGTCCTCTTCGGCGGCGGGTACGTCACCCTCGGCGAATGGTGGCGCACCGGGCTGATCGCCGCGGGCGCCAACATCGCCATCTGGATGGGTGTGGGCGCCGTGTGGCTGAAGGTCCTCGGCCGCTGGTGAGGCCGCTCCCCCATCCGCCTATCGGCCCCAGAGGAACACCAGGACCGGGACCATCCGCCGATGGGCAGGGACCTCCGGCCCCTGCCCGGTCGATCACCCCGTGAGTTGACTCAAGACCAAGGCCGCCACGCTCGCCCCGACCGACCCGGCCCCGCTCTGCGCCCCACACCGTGTCCGGCACGCAGGGTCCTGAACACTGTCGACCGCCCGTGCAACCCGGGCGGCAGAACGGAGGGACGTCATGGCAGACGCTCCGCACGCATCCCACGCCTACCTCGTCGGCGGCGGCATCGCCTCCCTCGCGGCCGCCGCCTTCCTCGTCCGTGACGCGGACTTCCCCGGCGAGCACATCCACGTCCTGGAGGAACTCCCCGTCGCCGGCGGCTCGATGGACGGCAGCGGCGAGCCCGCCGGCTACGTCACCCGGGGCGGACGGATGCTGGAGGAGGAGGCCTACACCTGCCTGTGGAACCTCCTGGAGACGATTCCCACCCTCACCGACGAGACGGTGTCGGTGCGCGAGGAGATCACCGAGTTCAACGCCAAGTGGCCCACCGACGCCAAGGCCCGCCTGATCGGCCGGGGCACCACGATCCTCGACGCCGCCGACTACGGCCTCGACACCCGCGACCGCCTGGAACTGACCCGCCTGCTGGTGCTGCCCGAAGCGGTCATCGGCGCCCGCAGGATCGAGGACTTCTTCTCCCCGCACTTCTTCGCCACCAATTTCTGGACGATGTGGCGCACCACCTTCGCCTTCCAGAACTGGCACAGCGCCATCGAGCTGAAGCGCTATCTCCTGCGCTTCATGCAGGAGTTCCCGCGCATGCACACCCTCGCCGGGGTGCGCCGCACACGCCTCAACCAGTTCGACTCGATCATCCGGCCACTGCGCACCTGGCTTGAGGCCCGCGGCGTGGTCTTCGAGTACGGCGTGCGGGTCACCGACGTCGACTTCACCACCGACGCAGAGGGCGTACGGCGCGCTCGCCGTCTGCACGTCGAACGCGACGGGCAACCGGAGACGTACGAACTCACCGCCGACGACTACGCGTTCCTCACCCTGGGCTCGATGACCGCCGACGCCGCCCACGGCACCGACGACAGCGCGCCGGAACTCGTCCGCGACAAGCGGGACGGCGGCTGGCGGCTCTGGGAGACCATCGCCGCCAAGGCCGACGACTTCGGCCGTCCCACCGCCTTCAACGGCAACGTGGACGAGGCCAAGTGGGAGTCCTTCACCCTCACCATGCGCGACCCGCTGCTCCTGCACCGCATCGAGGAACTGTCCGGCAACCTCCCCGGTACGGGCGCCCTGATGACCTTCAAGGACTCCAACTGGCTGATGTCCGTCGTCGTTCCGCACGCCCCGCACTTCGAGGGCCAGCCCGAGAACGTCCGCACCCTGTGGGGCTACGGCCTGTTCACCGACCGGGACGGCGACTTCGTCGGCAAGCCGATGGCGAAGGCCACGGGCCGGGAGATCCTCACCGAACTCCTCGGCCACCTCGGGATGTCGGACATCGAGGACCATGTCGCGGCGACCACGACCGTGATCCCGGTGATGATGCCCTACATCACCAGTCAGTTCGCCCCGCGCACCGTCCACGACCGGCCCCTGGTGATCCCGCGCGGCTCCGCCAACTTCGCCTTCCTGGGCCAGTTCACGGAGATCCCCGAGGACGTGGTCTTCACCGTCGAGTACTCCGTGCGCGGCGCCATGCACGCCGTCTACGGCCTGCTCGGCCTCGACGAGCGCGGGATACCCGGCATCTACCACGCCCTGGCCGACCCGACGACGGCCTTCGACGTGCTCAGGTCCGCGCTGGCCTGAGTGCGAGCGGATAGGTCAACTGGCCCTGCATTGGGGCTGGTTGACCTTTCCCCGTGTCCACCGCCATGCCCACATTCTGGTGAGCGCGCCGTCGGCCCGCGCGCGGAGGCCGGGGCGGGAAACCCAACGAAGGGAACCGGATCATGACCGACACCGGATCGCTCCTGGCGAAGGTGGTGGGGCCGGAGCACCTGCTCATGGAGGACCACGTTCCCGAGGAGTACGGGCACGACGAGTCGCTGGCCGTCGCGGCCCGGCGGCCGAGGTACGTGGTGCGACCCGCGGCGACCGCCGAGGTCTCCGAGATCCTGGCGGTCGCCGCCACGCAGCGGGTGCCCGTGACGGCACGGGGTTCCGGCACCGGGCTGTGCGGTGCCTGCGTGCCCGCCACGGACGGAATCGTCGTGTCCTTCGAGCGGATGAACCACGTGGTGGAGATCGACGCCGACAATCACGTAGCGGTGGTGCAGCCGGGTGTCACCCTGACCGAACTCGACGACCACGCAGCCGAGTTCGGGCTCTGCTACCCGGTACGCCCGGGTGAGCCGAGCGCGTCGGTGGGCGGCACCGTCGCCACCAACGCCGGCGGCATGCACGCCGTCCGGCACGGCGTCACCCGCCACCATGTGCTCGGTGTCGAGGCGGTCCTCGCCTCCGGCGCGATCGTGCGCAGCGGCGGGAAATACGTCAAGACGAGCACCGGCTACGACCTGACCCAACTCCTCGTCGGCTCCGAGGGCACCCTCGCTCTCGTCACCGAGGCGGTGCTGCGCCTGAAACCCCGCGCCGGGCACGGCGCGACGGTGCTGGCACCCTTCGCGACGGCCGAGGAGATCGCCCGTGCGGTGCCTCGCCTGCTGGCCCAGGGCCTGGATCCGCTGGCCCTGGAGTACGTCGACATGCTCACGATGGCGGCGATGACCGCCCAGCAGGACCTCGGGCTCGGCATCCCGCAACAGGTCCGCGACACGGCACTCGCCTATCTGGTCGTGGTCCTCGAAGGGCAGTCGGCCGAGCGGATCGAAGCCGACGTGGAGTCGCTCGGCGGGCAGTTGCTCGACCTGGGCGCGACCGACGTCTACGTGCTGCCCACAGCGGCGGCGCGCCAGCTGATCGAGGCCCGGGAGCGGGCGTTCTGGGCCTCCAAGGCGGCCGGCGCCGACGACATCGTGGACATCGTGGTACCCCGCGCTTCCCTGCCCCGGCTGCTCGCCGCGGCGGACGTGATCGCCGGGGACAGCGGATCGATCATCACCGGCTGCGGGCACGCGGGGGACGGCAACGTGCACCTCGCGGTCTTCCAGCCGGACGAAAAGCGGCGGGACGAGGTCCTGCGGCGGCTGTTCCGGGCGGGCACGGACCTCGGCGGGGCGATCTCCGGTGAGCACGGCATCGGTACGGCGAAGAAGCGGCACTTCCTGGAACTGGAGGACCCCGCCAAGGTGGAGCTGATGCGCCGGATCAAGCACGCCTTCGACCCCGACGGGATCCTCAACCCCGGCGTCCTCTTCGACTGACCGTATGAAGACCGACCGCATGAAGGGCGGAATCGCCGTGAACGGTGCCCATGCCGTTGCCCGCACTCTCCGGGACTCCGGGGTCGAGGTGTGCTTCGCCAACCCCGGTACCTCCGAACTGCACTTCGTCGCCGCCCTGGACGACGAGCCCGCCCTGCGCGCCGTGCCGTGTCTCTTCGAAGGCGTGGCCACCGGAGCGGCCGACGGCTACGGCCGGATGACCGGCCGCCCCGCCGCCACCCTGCTCCATCTCGGCCCGGGGCTCGGCAACGGCCTGGCCAACCTCCACAACGCCCGCCGGGCCGCCACCCCGGTGGTGAACCTGGTCGGGGACCACGCGACCTTCCACAAGAAGTACGACGCGCCGCTGGAGTCGGACGTCGACGCGCTGGCCCGCACCGTCTCCGGCTGGGTCCGCCGCTGCTCCGACCCCGCCACGGCCGGCGGCGACGCGGCGGAGGCGGTGGCCGCCGCGACCGGTGCTCCGGGGCAGGTGGCCACCCTGCTGCTGCCCGCCGACGTGTCCTGGTCGGACGGGGCCCGACTCGCGCCGCCTGTCACGCCGTTGCCTCCTGCCGCCGTTGCGGAACGGACCGTCGCCACCGTGGCCGCGGTCCTGCGCACCGGCGAGCCGGCCGCCCTGCTCCTCGGCGGGGCCGCCACCCGTGAACCGGCGCTCAGCACGGCAGGCCGGATCGCCGCCGCCACCGGTGCCCGGCTGCTGTGCGAGACGTTCCCGGCCCGCCTGGAACGCGGCGCGGGCCTGCCCGCCGTGGAGCGGCTCGGGTACCTCGCCGAGGGCGCGACGGCCCAACTCGACGGCGTACGGCACCTGGTGCTGGTGGGTGCCCGCGCCCCGGTGTCGTTCTTCGCCCACCCGGGCCTGCCCGGTGTGCTGACGCCGGACGACTGCCAGGTCCACACCCTGGCCACGACGGCCGACGACATTCCGGCGGCCCTGGGCGACCTGGCGGACGCCCTCGCCGCGCACACCCCCGCCGTACTCCGGACCGCCGTACGGCCGGATCCGCCGGCCGGCGCGCTGACCGCCGAGACCGCCGCGACGGCCCTCGGGGCGGTGCTGCCCGAGGGGGTGATCGTGGTGGACGAGGCCAACACCTCCGGCCTCTGGCTCCCCGGGGCCACGGCGGGCGCACCGCGCCACGACTGGCTCACCCTCACCGGCGGGGCCATCGGCCAGGGCCTGCCGCTCGCCGCCGGCGCGGCGATCGCCCGCCCGGACCGGCCGGTGCTGTGTCTGGAGGCCGACGGCAGCGCCATGTACACCCTCTCCGCGCTGTGGACCCATGCCCGCGAGGGGCTCGACATCACGACCGTGATCTTCGCCAACGGCTCCTACGCGATCCTCGGCATGGAGTCCCAGCGCCTCGGTACGCGTGCCGACGGGCCCGCCCACCGCGATCTGCTCGACCTGACCCGGCCCGGCCTCGACTTCGTCGCCCTCGCCCGGGGCATGGGCGTACCGGCGTCGCGCGCGACCACCGCCGAGGAGTTCACGGACCGGTTGCGCGAGGCCCTCGCCGAGCCGGGGCCGCATCTGATCGAGGCGGCTGTGCCGGCGCTGTTCTGAACTGAGCGGCGGCAAGTCGTGCCCGGTGCACGTGTCGGCCGATACGGTCCGCTCGTTACGATCATGGCCCTCGCTCCGCCGACCAGGGGGTCCTGTGACGAACGAAAGGCCCCACACGCCACCATGGCTCAGCATTTGCACGACCAAGCTCCGTCCCGACTCGGCCGGTTCGGCCCCTCCCCGGAGCCGCCCGCGGTCCACGCGAAGGTGCTGCGGGACGAACTCGTCGCGGCGGCCGAGTGGGCCGCCCGATATCTGAGCGAACTGCCGCTGGGACCGGTCACCCGTCCCCTGCCTCCGCAGGTGCGGTCCCGGTTGCGTACCGGAGAACTGCCGCAGCGGGGCGGCGAGTTCGGTGAGGTGCTGGACTTCGTCCGCGACGAGATCGCACCGTACCCGACCGGGAACGGACACCCCGCGTTCTTCGCCTGGGTCAACTCGCCGCCCGCGCCCGCCGGGATCGTCGCCGATCTGCTGGCCTGTGCCGTCAACGCGACCTGCGGCATGGGCGAGAACGCCCTGATGGACCTGGAACGCGGCACCGTGCGCATGCTCGCCGGCCTGGCGGGACTGCCCGAGAGCGCGGGCGGGGTCCTGACCAGCGGCGGCTCGATGGCCAACCTGCTCGCCCTGGCCACCGCCCGCACCTGGTTCCTGACCCGGCGCGGCTCCGCCGACGGCCCCGCCTTCGACCGCGACCACGCCCGCCTCACCGTCTACTGCAGCGACCAGGCACACATGTCCGTCGCCAAGGCGGCCACCTGCATCGGCCTGCCCGCCCACCGGCTGCGCCCCGTCGCCACCGACCCGGACGACCGCCTGGACCCCGTCGCGCTGCGCACCGCGGTCGCCGCCGACCTGGACGCCGGCCTGCTGCCCTTCTGCACCGTCACCACGCTGGGCACCACCGCCACCGGCGCCGTGGATCCGCTCGAACCGGTCACAGAGCTGTGCCGGAGCACGGGGATGTGGCACCACGCGGACGGAGCCTGGGGCGGACTCGGCGCCGCCGTGCCCACCCTGGCAGCCCGGTACACGGGCGTCGGCGGTGTCGATTCACTGACCGTGGACCCGCACAAGACGCTCAGCGTGCCGGTGGGATGCGGAGCGCTGCTCGTCCCGGACCCCGAGCACCTGCACACGGCCTTCGCCCACCAGGCCTCGTACCTCACCGCCGGAGAACCGGACGCCCTGCCCTGGCTGTCGCACGCGACGATCGAGCTGACCCGTCCCGGCACCCGCGCTCTCGGCCTGTGGGCCACCCTGCGCCACCTGGGCCGCGACGGCGTCACCGGGCTCATCGAGCACTACCTGACCCTCGCCGGGGTGTTGCGCGAGCGGATCACCGCCGAGCCCCGGCTCCACCTGCTGGCCGGCGGGCCGTGGCCGGTCGCCTGCTTCCGGGTCACCGACCCCGACGGGGGCGACCCGGACGGCCTGCACACCCGGATCGCCCGGCGCGTCCAGGACGGTGGACGGGCCTACCTCGCCACCGTCGCCGTGCACGGCCGCACCGTCCTGCGCGCCGCCCTGTGCAACTACCGCACCACCGTCGACGACCTCGACCTGCTGATCGGCGAAGTCCTCCACGCCGCCGAGGCCGAGCACTCCGCCCCCGGGACCGGTCGGCCACCGCGACACCGATGACCGCATGGCGAGGCGAGCACAGGCCCCGCGGTCGTGAAGCTGCGACGCTCCTCGACCGACCGGAGAGACCTGTGCTCGCACTGCCTTCCTGGCCGACCCACCGGCTCACCTGCTGTCGCTGCCCCCGGTGATGTCCATGAGCGCAGCGCGCCCCGCCTCCAGCCGTGCCGCCGGGATGCGGAACGGCGAGCAGGAGACGTAGTCCAGGCCCACCCGGTGGAAGAAGTGGATGGACTCCGGGTCACCGCCGTGTTCGCCGCAGACCCCGGTCTCCAGGCGGGAGTTGACGCCGCGGCCCGCCTCGACGGCCAGTTCCACGAGTCGGCCCACGCCCTCCTGGTCGATCGTGTCGAACGGCGACACGGTGAAGACGCCCTTCTCCAGGTACAGCGGGAAGAAGGAGGCCTCGGCGTCGTCGCGGGACAGGCCCCAGGTGGTCTGGGTCAGGTCGTTGGTGCCGAAGGAGAAGAAGTCCGCGTACTCGGCGATTCGGCCGGCGATGAGCGCGGCGCGCGGCAGTTCGATCATCGTGCCGATCGGGCAGTCGAGGGTCGTGCCGGTCTCCTCCTGGACCTCGGCGAGGACCGCTTCCGCCTCGGTGCGCGCCAGCCGCAGTTCCTCGACCGTCCCGACGAGCGGGATCATGATCTCGGCGCGCGGCCGGCCGCCGGCCCGCAGTCGCGCGACCACGGCCTCGGCGATCGCCCGCACCTGCATGGCCATCAGTCCGGGCACGGCCAGGCCGAGCCGGACACCGCGCAGGCCGAGCATCGGGTTCTGCTCGTGCATCCGCTCGACGGCGGCGAGGAGTTCGCGGTCGTGCGGGTCCGGGTGCTCCTCGCGGGCCAGGCGTACGGCCAACTCGGTGCGGTCGGGCAGGAATTCGTGCAGCGGCGGGTCGATGAGCCGGATGGTCACCGGCAGTCCGTCCATCGCCGTGAGGATGCCGGTGAAGTCCTCGCGCTGGAGCGGCAGCAGAGCGGCCAGGGCCTCCTGGCGGGCAGTGTCGTCGCGGGCCAGGATCATCGCCTCGACCAGCGCCCTGCGCTCGCCGAGGAACATGTGCTCGGTGCGGCACAGTCCGATGCCCTGTGCGCCCAGACTGCGGGCGCGTACCGCGTCCTCGGGAGTGTCGGCGTTGGCCCGCACTTCGAGGCGTCGTACGGAGTCGGCGTGGGTGAGGGCGCCCAGGACGGCTTCCGTCAGCGGGCCGCTCGCGGTGCCGGTCTCCAGGGCGCGGCCGACGTCGGAGGCGGTCAGCGGGAGCGCGCCGAGGTGGACGGTGCCCGCGGTGCCGTCGACGGAGACGGTGTCCCCCTCGTGCACCAACACGCCGGATTCCGTGGTGAACTGACGGGCCGTCGGGTCGACGGTGAGGGCTTCGGCGCCGCACACGCAGACCTTGCCCATGCCGCGGGCGACGACGGCCGCGTGGCTGGTCTTGCCGCCGCGGCTGGTCAGGACGGCCTGTGCGGCGATCATGCCGGGGAGGTCGTCGGGGGTGGTCTCCCGGCGGACGAGGACCGTGGCCTCGCCGGCCGCGGCGCGTCGCACCGCCTCGGCGGAGTCGAAGACCACGACGCCCACGGCCGCGCCCGGGGAGGCGGGGACACCGTGGGCCAGGGGCACGTCGGCCGGGGTGGTGTCGAAGCGGGGGAACATCAGACGGGTCAGTTCGGTGCCGTCGACGCGGACCAGGGCCTCGTCCGAGTCGATCGTGCCCTCCTCGCGCAGGTCGTGGGCGATGCGGAAGGCGGCCTCGGCGGTGCGCTTGCCGACGCGGGTCTGCAGGATCCACAGCTTGCCGCGCTCGACGGTGAACTCGACGTCGCACAGGTCGCGGTAGTGCTGCTCCAGGGTGCGCAGGTGATCGCTGAGCTGGACGTACCCGCGCGGGTTGAGCCGCTTCAGTTCGATCAGGGGCAGTGCGTCGCGGACTCCCGCGACGACGTCCTCGCCCTGCGCGTCGGGCAGGTAGTCGCCGTACATGCCGCGTTCGCCGGTGGCGGGGTCGCGGGTGAAGGTGACGCCGGTGCCGGAGTCGTCGCCGAGGTTGCCGAAGACCATCGCCTGGACGTTGACGGCGGTGCCGAGGTCCTCGGAGATGTGTTCGCGGTGACGGTAGACGCGGGCGCGTTCGCCGTTCCAGGAGTCGAAGACCGCGCGGATGGCGCGGGTCAGCTGCTCGGCCGGGTCCTGCGGGAAGTCCTCGCCGGTCTCCTTGCGGATGATGGCCTTGAACTCCTCGGTGATCAGGGCGAGTTCGGCGGTGTCGAGGTCGTGGTCGCCGGTCACCTCACGGCGTGCCTTGTGCGCGGCGATGGCCTCCTCGAACAGGTCGCCGTCGACGCCCATCACGGTGTGGCCGAACATCTGGATGAGCCGCCGGTAGGAGTCCCAGGCGAACCGCTCCTGCCCGGACGCCTTGGCGATCCCGGTGACGGAACGGTCGTTGAGGCCGATGTCGAGGATCGTCTCCATCATGCCGGGCATGGAGAAGCGGGCGCCCGAGCGGACGGACACCAGCAGCGGATCGTCGGGGGCGCCGAGGGTGCGGCCCATCGTCCGTTCCAGTCCGGCCAGCGCGCGTGCCGTCTCGATGGCCAGCTCGGGCGGCTCCTCACCCGTCTTCAGGTAGACCTTGCAGGCCTCGGTGGTGACGGTGAATCCGGGCGGCACGGGCAGCCCGAGCCGGGTCATCTCGGCCAGGCCGGCGCCCTTGCCGCCCAGCAGGGCGGCCATCTCACGGCTGCCTTCGGCGAACTCGTACACGTACTTGGTCGGCGCAGTCATCAGGACTCGGGCCTCTCACTCGTGGGGTACGACGGCCACGGGGCAGCCGACGTGATGGATGGCGGTATGGGTGACGGGGCCGATGCGCGGTCCCGCCGGCCGGTCGGTGAGGTGCCGGCCGACGACGAGGAGGCCCGCCTCGGAGGCGGCCCGGAGCAGCGCGGACTGTGCCCGGCCCTCCGCGACCGTCTCGGCGACCTCGACGCCGGGGTACTTGTCGCTCCACACCTGGAGTACGGCGGACAGGAAGCCGTGCCATTCCTCGGCTCGCTGCGGGCCGCTCACCAGGCCGATCTCGCCGGGGCCGAGCCCCAGCGGGGACGGCGGCCGCCAGGCGTGGACGGCGCGGAGCCGGGCGCCGCGCACCCGGGCCGCCTCGAAGGCGAACTCGATCACCGCGTCGCAGGGATCGCCGAGGTCGACGCCCAGGACCACGTCCCGGTAGCCGGTCAGGACGGAGCCGCGTCCGTCGCCCGCCGGAAGGTGCTCGTCGGCGGCCTTCTCGTCCGCCCGCACGAGCACCACGGGATGCGTGGCGCGAGCCACCACGCCCTGCGCGACCGAGCCCACAAGGAGCCCGGTGAACCCGCTCAGGCCGCGTGAGCCCAGCACCAGCAGCTCCGCCTCCTCGGCCGCCCTGAGCAGGGCGGCGGTCGCGGGACCCCCCACCTGCTCCTCGTACGGGCGGACCTCCGGGGCGACGGCATGGCACCTCGCCCTGGCCTGTCGCAGGACGCGGCCCGCCTGCTGCCGCTGGGCGGCCGTGACGGGTTCGCCGTCCTCCTGGCGCGGATGCCAGTTCCAGACGTGCACGAGCCGCAACGGCAGGTGGCGGCGTGCCGCCTCCCGGGCGGCCCAGTCGGCCGCGGCGAGACTCTCCGCGGAACCGTCGACTCCGGCGATGACGGGCGGAAGCATGGTCCGCACCTCCTGCGCTCGGTCAGCTCCTCCCCTCCAGGGTCGTCCCGCGCTCCGGCCGCAGGTATGGGCCGCCAGGTCTCCACCCGAGGTCCGTTCGGCCCCAGCACACGCCCGCCCCGGACCGTCATGGTGGAGGGGCCACGGACCTGGAAGGCGGCACACCATGGAACGAGTGATCATCGCCGGAGTCGACCGGTCGGCACGCAGCCGTGTCGCCGCGGACTGGGCCGCACGCGAGGCGCTGCGGCGCGGACTGCCGCTGCGGGTGGTGCATGTGGCACCGCCGGAGAACCTCGACCCGGTGGAGCACTGGCCCTACCGCCCGGACACGGTGGCGGACCACGTGGTCGCCGAACTCACCGCCCGCCACCCGTCGTTGACCGTCCGGGCGGTGAGCCTGGCCGGGGCGCCCGTCCCCGAGCTGCGGGCGGCGAGCGCGCGGGCGGAACTGGTCGTGCTCGGTCTGCGTGGCGAGAGCCAGCACGCCCGGATGCCCCTGGGCTCGACCGCGGCGGAGCTGGCCACCGGGTGCGCCGGACCCCTCGTGCTGGTGCCCGGGACCCTCGCGGGGCTCGACGTGCCCGGTCACACGGACGCCGTGACCGTGGGGGTCGACGCCCGGGACCCGTCCGGCGGCGCGCTCGCCTTCGCCTTCGAGGCGGCCCGGCTGCACGGTGTCCGGCTGCACGCGGTGCACGCCTGGGCACTTCCCGCGAGCGCCG
This sequence comes from Streptomyces sp. NPDC001100, assembly GCF_053598575.1. Taxonomy (NCBI): domain Bacteria; kingdom Bacillati; phylum Actinomycetota; class Actinomycetes; order Kitasatosporales; family Streptomycetaceae; genus Streptomyces; species Streptomyces sp. NPDC001100. Next base: position 24,781 of record NZ_JBSFKO010000026.1, on the reverse strand, counting down.
CCGCCTCGCTCCTCCCGCTGTCGGAGCAGGAGCGGGCCGCCCGCGAGGACCACGAGGAGGACCTGCTGTCCGACGCGCTGCGGCCGTGGCGCGGCAAGTACCCGGACGTCGAGGTCCGGGCGGACGTGCTGCTGTTCCCGCCGGCCGAGGCCCTGGCCCACGCCTCCGAGACGTCCGGACTGGTGGTGCTCGGCCGGCACATCGCCCCGGGCACCACCGCACTGACCCTGCTGCGGCACGCGCGCTGCCCCGTCGCCGTCGTTCCGGCCTAAGGCGGGTCGGCCCCGGCGGATGGGTCGTTCGGCCCCTGTGGAGCCGGGCCGCGGTGGCGCACGGTGAAAGCCATGAGGACGCGTACGCGCATCGCCGTGATCGGGGTCGGGAACGAGTTCCGGCGCGACGACGGCGTCGGCTGGGCCGTGGTCGAACGGCTCCGGGAGCGGGCCGGGGACGGTTCGTTTCCGCCGGACACCGTGTTCGCGGCCTGCGACGGCGACCCCGGCCGGCTGATCGGGCTGTGGGAGGGCGCCGCGCTCGCCGTGGTCGTCGACGCCGCCCACGCACACCCGGCGACTCCCGGCCGCGTCCACCGGCTCGAACTCGACGCGGGACGCCTCGACCGGCCGCAGACGACCAGTTCGCACGGGCTGGGTCTCGGCGAGGCCGTCGAACTGGCCCGGGTCCTCGGCCTCCTGCCGGACCACCTGGTGGTCTACGCCGTGGAGGGCGCCGACGGTTCGTTCGGCACCGGTCTCTCCCCCGCCGTCGAGGCCGCCGTGGACCCGCTCGTGACAGCCGTGGGGGACGAGCTCGTACGGCAGCGGAACGCGACGGCCGAGGGGCGGCGGTCATGATGATGCGGCGATTCCGCGTGGACGGCACCGTCCAGGGCGTCGGCTTCCGGCCGTTCGTGTACCGCACGGCGGCCGAACTCGGCCTCGACGGCTGGGTCGCCAACGTCGACGGGCACGTGGAGGGCGAGGTCGCCGGACCGCCACCCGCCATCGCCGAGTTCGCTGCCCGGCTGCGGGCCACCGCCCCGGTCCTGGCACGGGTGCGCAGGGTCCAACTGGCCGACGCCACGCGGCAGTCGGCGTACCGTCCCGGCTTCCACGTCCGGCACAGCGCGCCCGCGCCCACCGGTCGCACGGCGCGCGAGGTCCCGCCGGACGCGGCGATCTGCGCGGCCTGTCTGCACGAACTGCGCGATCCCATGAACCGCCGGCACCGCTACCCCTTCATCAACTGCACGGACTGCGGACCACGGGCCACGATCATCGAGGACCTGCCGTACGACCGGATCCGCACGACCATGAACCGCTTCCCGATGTGCCCCGACTGCGCGGCCGAATACGCCGACCCGGCGGATCGGCGCTTCCACGCCGAGCCCATCGCCTGTCCCGTGTGCGGTCCCGAACTGGCCTGGGAGGAACTGCGTGGTGAGGCGGCCCTGCGGTCGGCGGTCAAGACCGTCGCCGGGGGCGGGATCGTCGCGCTGAAGGGGCTCGGCGGCTACCAGCTGGTGTGCGACGCGGGCGATCCGGCGGCCGTGGCGGAGCTGCGGCGGCGCAAGCACCGCCCGGCGAAGCCGTTCGCCGTGATGGTCGGGGACCTCGGCGCGGCGGCCCGGCTGGCGCGGATCGGCGCCACCGAGCGGGGCATCCTGACCTCTCCGGAACGGCCGGTGGTCCTCCTCGCCCGCCGCGAGCGGAACGGCGCCGACCCGCTCGCGCCCGAGGTGCATCCCGGGCTCCACCACATCGGACTGTTCCTGCCCACCACCGGCCTGCACCACCTCCTGCTCGACGAGCTGAACCGGCCGCTGGTGGTCACCAGCGGCAACCTCGGCGACGAGCCGATCACCATCGAGGACGACGAGGCCCGGCGCACCCTGGCCCGTGTCGCCGACGGCTTCCTCACCCACGACCGGCCGATCCGCTCCCGCTACGACGACTCGGTGGTGCAGTGCGCCGGCCGCACCCGCATCACGGTCCGCCGGGCCCGCGGCCTGGCCCCGTCCCCGCTGCCGCTGAACGTGTGCGAACCGGTCGCCGGGGTCGGCGCGCAGCTGAAGCACACGTTCACGCTGGCCGCCGACGGGCGGGCCCATCTCGGGCCGCACACGGGCGACTTGGCGGACCTGGCGACCCACGAGGCGTTCCTGGCGTCGTACGAGCACCTCAAGCGGCTCACCGGTATCGAGCCGGTCGTCCTCGCGCACGATCTGCATCCCGGCTATCTGTCCACGCAGTGGGCGCAGGCACAGCAGGTGCGCCGAGTCCCGGTGCAGCACCATCACGCGCACGTGGCCGCCTGCGCGGCCGAGCACGGGGTGCGGGGTCCGTTCCTCGGGGTCGCCTACGACGGGCTCGGGCTCGGCGACGACGGCACGCTGTGGGGCGGCGAGATCCTCGTCGCCGGTCTGAGCGGCTACCGCCGCGTGGGCAGGTTCGCGACCGCGCCGCTGCCCGGTGGCGACGCGGCGGTACGCCGTCCCGCCCGCACGGCCCTCGGGCGGCTCCTCGGCGGGGAGACCCTGGGCACCCCGCTCCCCTACTCGTGGCTCACCCGGTCCTTCACCGACCGGCTCGATCCGGCGGAGGTGGACATCGTGCGGGCCATGGTCGCCCGGGACGTCAACTGTCCGCTCACGTCCAGCGCCGGTCGGCTCTTCGACACGGTAGCCGCGCTGCTCGGTGTGTCCGACCGGGTGAGCTACGAGGGCGAGGCCGCCGTCCTGCTCGAAGCGGCGGCGGGCGACGAGCACGCCGTACCGCTCGCCCACCGTGTCGTACGGGCGCAGGGCCTGTGGGTGTACGACCCCGCGCCCACCCTCACCGACCTGCTGGAACGGCAGGCCGACGGGGAGCCGGTGGCCCGGCTGGCCGCCGCGTTCCATGTGACGCTCGGGCTGGTCACCGCGGAGCTGGTGGCACGGGCGGTGGCCGAGGGCGCACCGCACACCGTCTGTCTCGGCGGCGGCTGCTTCGTCAACCGGCGGCTGCTGACCGAGGTGAAACGCCGGCTGCACGCGCAGGGACTGCGCGTGCTCGTCGGCGGTCAGGTCCCGGTCGGGGACGGCGGAATCAGCTACGGCCAGGCGGCGGTCGCGGCCGCGCGGCTGGCCGGGGAGAGGTGAACGCGCATGTGCCTGGGCATACCGGGACGGATCCTGGAGATCCACGACGACGCGGGGCTGCGGATGTCCACGGTCGACTTCGGCGGCATCCGGCGCGAGGTGTGCCTCAGCTGTACGCCCGAGGCGGAGGTGGGGTCGTACGTCATCGTGCATGTCGGTTTCGCGATCACGCAGGTCGACGAGGTGGAGGCGCGGCGCACGCTTGATGTGTTGCGGGCGATGGCGGGGGCGGTGGAGGGGGAGCTGGGGGAGCCGCTGCCGTAGCGCACGGCTGGGTGCGGCGGGGGAACTGCGGGTCGTTTCGAGGCCGCGGGCCGTCCGTGGCCGGTCGCGCCGCTCCCCGCGCCAGCGCTCCGCTGGATGGAGCCGGAGAACTGCGGGTTGTTTCGAGCCCGCGGGCCGTCCGTGGCCGGTCGCGCCGTTCCGCGCGCCAGCGCTCCGCTGGATGGAGCCGGAGAACTGCGGGTTGTTTCGAGCCCGC
>NZ_JBSFKO010000026.1:0-21061 GCF_053598575.1 Streptomyces sp. NPDC001100 | reverse complement strand
GGGCCGTCTGTGGCTGGTCGCGCCGTTCCCCGCGCCCCTTCGGCGGCGCTGCGCGCCAGCGGGCAGACGGGGGCCACCGGTCGGTTCGAAGCCGCGGGCCGTCCGTGGTCGGGCGCGCCGTTCCCCGCGCACCTTTGGGGCGCGTCTCGTTCAGTTGATCCGGTCGGCTTGTGTGGCAGGGCCGGTCGGCCCCTGCCGTGGGGGACCTATCGCGGCGGAAGCTGAAGGTGGAGCAGCGCGATCCGCCCAGGACGAGGAGGACCGACATGACCGCCCCCGCAGCAACCCCGGCCGCCGTGCTCGACCGGAACGGTCTGGACGCGCTGGTCGCGGCACTCGTGGCACAGGGACGCACTGTCGTCGGGCCGACCGTCCGGGACGGTGCGATCGTGCTGTCGGAGCTGGACTCGGCCGACGCGCTTCCCTACGGCTGGGGGGTCGAACTGGACGCCGGGCGCTACCGGTTGGTCCCCCGTGAGGACGGCGCCGCCTTCGCGCACAGTGCGGGGCCGCAGTCCTGGAAGTCGTATCTGCATCCGGCGCGTGAGCGGCTGTGGAGTGCCGACCGGACGCCGGAGGGGCGGGTGGTCTTCACCGAGCACGCGGCCGAGCCGCCGTCGTACGCGTTCCTCGGGGTCCGGCCCTGTGATCTGCGGGCCATCGCGATCCAGGACCGGGTGCTGACCGGCGGGCAGTACGAGGACAGCGGGTACGGGAAGCGGCGCCGGCGGGCGCTGCTGATCGCCGCCGAGTGCACCGAACCGGGCGCCACCTGCTTCTGCGTGTCCATGGGCGGCGGGCCCGCGGCCGATCCCGGCTACGACCTCGCGCTGACCGAGGTCGTCGACGAGGACGGTCATCGGTTCCTGGTGCGTGTCGGGAGCGAGGAAGGGGCCCGGCTTATCGAGCAGGTCCCGCATCGCGTCGCCGACTTGGGGACCGAAACCGCTGCCCGCGTATCTGTGGACGCGGCCCGTGACCGTATGGGGCGTTCCATGCCGTCGGTCGACCTGCGGGACCTGATGGGCGCGAGCCTCGACGCCGAGCGCTGGAACGACGTCGCCGGGCGCTGTCTGACCTGCGGCAACTGCACGATGGTGTGCCCCACCTGCTTCTGCACCACCACGGAGGAGGTCACCGACCTGACCGGTGACCACACCGAGCGCTGGCAGCACTGGGACTCCTGCTTCGACCTGGACTTCTCGTATCTGCACGGCGGGCCGGTCCGTTCCACGCCCCGCAGCCGCTACCGGCAGTGGCTGACCCACAAACTCTCCACCTGGCACGACCAGTTCGACTCCTCCGGCTGTGTGGGCTGCGGGCGCTGCATCGCCTGGTGCCCGGCCGGTATCGACATCACGGAGGAAGTCGCCGCGCTGGACGCCGAACACGGAACGGAGACGGACTGATGCCTCCCTCGATCGCCCTCCGGATGAACCACGCGCTGCCCCAGGACCATCGTGACCGGCTGCTGCGCGTCGGCCGTGAGGTCCAATTCGCGCCGGACACGCGCCTGTTCGAGGAGGGCGGGCACGCCGACCGGTTCTGGATCATCCGGGACGGCACCGCCGCGCTCGACATGCATGTGCCCGGCCGCCGGCCCCCGGTGGTCGAGACGCTCGGGGTCGGGGACCTCGTCGGCTGGTCCTGGCTGTACGAGCCGTACGTCTGGCAGTTGGGCGCCGCGGCGGTGACCCAGCTGCGGGCCTACGAGTTCGACGCCGTCGCCGTCCGGCTGATGTGTCTGGACGACCCGGCCTTCGGGCAGGCCGTCGAGCACTGGGTCGGCCGGGTGCTGGCCCACCGGCTGAACGCGGCCCGCGCCCGGCTGGTCGACCTGTACGGGACGTACGAGACGAAGGAACCGCGATGACCGCCGTACCGGTCCCCCATCGTGTGGTCGACCGCCGGCAGGAGACCGGCGACACGGTGACCCTGCGACTCGAACCGGTGGACACGGCGCTGCCCGACTTCGTGCCGGGGCAGTTCGCGATGGTGCACTGCTTCGGGCGCGGCGAGATCCCCGTCTCGGTGAGTTCCGTGCAGGCCACGGGAGGTCTCGCACACACGATCCGCTCCGTGGGCGCGGTCTCCGACGGGCTCTGTGCGGCCCGGGTCGGCGATGTCGTCGGCATTCGTGGTCCGTACGGCACGAGCTGGGAGCTGGAGCGGGCGCGCGGCCGGGACGTGCTGGTCGTGGCGGGTGGCATCGGGCTCGCCCCGCTGCGGCCGCTGATCCTGAGCGCGCTGGCCGAGCCGGACGCGTACCGCCGTATCAACGTGCTGATCGGGGCCCGGACCCCGGACGACCTGATCGGTCGGAAGGAGATCGAGAGCTGGGCCACGGCGTACACCGGCGTGATGGTCGACCAGCCCGACGCGGAGTGGCGCGGGGACGTCGGTGTGGTTACCCAGCTGCTGGGACGGGCGCACTTCGATCCGGACGACACGACGGCGTTCGTCTGCGGTCCGGAGCCGATGATCCGTGCCACCGCCCGCGAACTCTCCCATCGTGCTGTGCCGCGGGACCGTGTCCGGGTCTCGCTGGAACGCAACATGCGCTGTGCGACCGGTCATTGCGGGCACTGCCAGCTCGGTCCGCTGCTGGTGTGCCAGGCCGGTGCGGTCGTCGGCTGGGACCTCGCCGAACCCCTGCTGTCCGTAAGGGAGTTGTGAGATGGCACCCAAGCTCGCGGTGTTCAAGCTGGCCTCCTGCGACGGCTGTCAGCTCACCCTGCTCGACTGTGAGGACGAACTCCTCGCGCTGGCGGGCGAGGTGGAGATCGCGCACTTCCCGGAGGCCTCCAGCACGATGGCGCCCGGACCCTACGACCTGTCCCTCGTCGAGGGCTCGGTCACCACGCCGGAGGACGCCGAGCGGATCCACCGGATCCGGGCGGACTCCCGCCATCTGGTGACCATCGGGGCGTGCGCGACCGCCGGCGGCATCCAGGCCCTGCGCAACTTCGCCGACGTGGACGAGTACCGGCGCACGGTCTACGCGCACCCCGAGTACATCTCCACGCTGGCCACCTCCACCCCCGTCTCGGCCCATGTGGACGTCGACTTCGAACTGCGCGGCTGCCCGGTCGACCGGCGGCAGCTCATCGAGGTGATCACCGCGTTCCTGGCCGGCCGCAAGCCCGACATCCCGGACCACAGCGTGTGCTTCGAGTGCAAGCGGCGCGGCACGGTCTGCGTGACCGTCGCCCACGGAACTCCGTGCCTCGGCCCGGTCACGCACGCCGGGTGCGGTGCGCTGTGCCCGGCCTACCACCGCGGCTGCTTCGGCTGCTTCGGGCCGGCCGGCACGGTGAACCTGCCCGCGCTGATCCCGGTGCTGCGCCGTGACGGCCTCGACGAGGACGCCGTGGTGCGGTTCCTGCACACCTTCAACGCCCCTGCTTTCGACAAGGAGTTGGGAAAGTGACGCACCGTGGATCCCGTGTGCTGCACGTCGGCTCGCTGTCGCGGGTCGAGGGCGAGGGGGCGCTCAGCCTCCATGTGCACGACGGCACGGTCACCGACGCGCGGCTGGAGATCTACGAGCCGCCGCGCTTCTTCGAGGCCTTCCTGCGCGGCCGTTCGTACACCGAGCCGCCGGACATCACGGCCCGCGTCTGCGGGATCTGCCCGGTGGCCTACCAGATGAGCGCCTGCGCGGCGATCGAGGACGCCTGCGGGGTGAGCGTCGACCCGGTGATCCGCGACCTGCGCCGGCTGCTGTACTGCGGCGAGTGGATCGAGAGCCAGGCCCTGCACATCTACCTCCTGCACGCCCCGGACTTCCTGGGCCGGCCCAGCGCGATCGACCTGGCGCGTACGCATCGCGCCGAGGTGGAGCGGGGACTGCGCCTGAAGAAGGCCGGCAACTCGTTGATGGAGTTGCTCGGCGGGCGGGCCGTGCACCCGGTGAACGTCCGCCTGGGTGGCTTCCACCGGGCGCCGGCGCGCACCGAACTCCGGTCGCTCACCGAGGAGTTGAAGCGCGCCCTCGACGACGCGTGGGAGACCGTGCGCTGGGTCGCGGGCTTCGAGTTCCCGGACGCGAGCGTAGAGGCCGACCTGCTCGCGCTGGCGGAACCGGACACGTACGCCATCGAGGGCGGCACCCCGACCGTCCTGCGCGCCGACGGCACCGACTCCTCTTTCCCCGTACGGGAGTTCACCGAGCACGTCGTCGAGACCCATGTCGCGCACTCCACCGCCCTGCACTCGCGGCTGGACGGGCGCCTGCATCTCACCGGCTCCCTGGCCCGGTTCGCGGTCAGCGGGCGGCTGCTGTCGCCGGTGGCGCTGGAGGCGGCGATCGAGGCGGGGCTGGGAGATCCGCGCGAGGGTGCCGTGTGCCGCAATCCGTACCGGTCCATCCTGGTCCGCGCGGTGGAGACGGTGTACGCCCTCACCGAGGCGCTGCGCATCATCGACGGCTACGAGCCGCCCGCGCGCCCGTACACGGAGGTGCCGCCGGTCGCCGGTGTCGGGCACGGCGCCACCGAGGCACCGCGCGGGCTGCTCTACCACCGCTACGAACTCGACGCCGACGGCATAGTACGCAGTGCGCTGCTGGTGCCGCCGACCGCGCAGAACCAGGGCGCGATCGAGGACGACCTGCGCCGCCTGGCCCAGCACGCGATCCGCGAACACGACCCGGACGACGCCGAGTTGACGGCGCTGTGCGAGCGGGCGATCCGCAACCACGACCCGTGCATCTCGTGCTCCACCCACTTCCTCGACCTGACCGTCGTCCGTACCTCGGACACAACCGCGGGAGGCTGTGATGTCTGAATCCCCGTACACCGTCAGCGATGTGATGACCCACACCGCCGTCGCCATCGGAAGTGAGGCTCCCTTCAAGGAGATCGTCGCGCTGCTCGACCAGTGGAAGGTCAGCGCCGTGCCCGTCCTGGCCGGCGAGGGACGGGTCGTCGGCGTGGTGTCCGAGGCCGATCTGCTGGCCAAGGAGGAGTACCGGGGCGCCGTCGAAGGCGAGGCACCGATACCCGCCAAGGCGGCCGCGGTGACCGCCGGCGAGCTGATGAGCGCCCCGGCGGTGACCGTGCACGCGGACGCCACACTCGCCGAGGCGGCCCGCATCATGGCCCGGCGGCACGTCAAGCGGCTGCCGGTCGTGGACGCGGTCGGACTCCTCCAGGGTGTCGTCAGCCGCAGCGATCTGCTCAAGGTGTTCCTGCGCGACGACGAGGAGATCGCCGAGGAGATCCGGCACCAGGTGCTCGGCCGCCTCCCGGTCACCACCGACCTGACGGTGAGTGTCACCGAGGGCGTGGTCACGCTCGGCGGTGTCCTGCCCGACCGGTCGCTCGTGCCCGTGGTGGCCCGGGCGGTGCGGGCCGTGGAGGGGGTCGTCGACATCCGGCTCGACCTCACCCACCGATGAGGTACCTGGACGAGTACCGGGATCCGGTGCTCGCCCGGCGGCTGCTGGACGAGCTGCGGCGGACGGCCACGCGGCCCTGGCGGATCATGGAGGTGTGCGGCGGCCAGACCCACACCCTGGTCCGCCAGGGCATCGACGAACTGCTGCCCGCCGGCATGCGGATGATCCACGGCCCGGGCTGCCCGGTCTGCGTCACCCCGCTGGAGACCCTGGACCGGGCCATGGCCGTCGCCGCCCGTCCCGGTGTGATCCTCACCAGTTTCGGCGACATGCTGCGGGTGCCCGGCACGGACACCGACCTGCTGTCGCTGCGGGCGCGCGGCGCGGACGTCCGGGTGGTCTACGCCCCGATGGACGCCGTACGTCTGGCCGCCGAACACCCCGACCGCGAGGTCGTGTTCCTCGCCGTCGGCTTCGAGACGACGGCGCCGGCCAACGCGATGGCGGTGCTGCACGCGGCCCGCCTCGGGCTGACGAACTTCTCGATGCTGGTCAGTCACGTCCTCGTGCCGCCGGCCATGACCGCGCTGCTCGACGACCCCGACTGCGAGGTGCAGGCGTTCCTGGCAGCCGGGCACGTGTGCGCGGTGATGGGCTGGCACGAGTACGAGCCGATCGCCGACCGGTACCAAGTCCCCATCGTGGTCACCGGGTTCGAGCCGCTGGACCTGCTTGAGGGCATCCTCATGGCCGTACGCCAGCTGGAGTCCGGTCGGCACGAGGTGGAGAACCAGTACGTGCGGGCCGTGCGGCGGGCCGGGAACACGGCGGCGCAGGACGCGGTCCGCCAGGTGTTCCGGGTGACCGACCGGGCCTGGCGCGGGATCGGCGAGCTGCCCGACAGCGGGCTCGAACTCGCCGAAAAGTACCGGGAGTTCGACGCCGCCCGGCGTTTCGACGTGGGCGGGCTGTGCCCGGTCGAGGACGCCGAGTGCATCGCGGGGTCCATCCTCACCGGGGCCCGGCTGCCCACGGACTGCGCCGCGTACGGCACCCGTTGCACACCCCGTCATCCCCTCGGCGCGCCCATGGTGTCGTCCGAGGGCACCTGCGCCGCCTTCCACGCGGCCGGACGCACGCCCACGAGGAGCACGGCATGAACGTCCAATGCCCCACCCCTGTCCACGAGGACGAGGTCGTCCTGCTGGGCCACGGCGCCGGCGGACGGCTCACCGAGGAGCTGCTCGACCGGCTGGTGCTGCCCGCCGTCGGCGGCGGCCCGGGTCCGATGGAGGACGCGGCGCTGCTGCCGGGGCACCCCGGGCTGGTGATGAGCACGGACAGTTTCGTCGTCAGCCCGCTCTTCTTCCCCGGCGGGGACATCGGGTCCCTCGCCGTGCACGGCACGGTCAACGACCTGGCGATGCGGGGCGCGTGGCCGCTCGCACTGTCGGTCTCCCTGATCGTCGAGGAGGGGCTGCCGCTGGCCGAACTCCGGGCCGTCATGGAGTCGTTGGGCAAGGCCGCCCAGGACGTCGGCGTGCCCGTGATCACCGGGGACACCAAGGTCGTGGGGCGGGGCGCGGCGGACCGGCTGTTCATCAACACCACCGGCGTCGGGCAACGGCACGAACACCTCGCCCCGTCCGCCGCGTTGGCCCGCGCGGGTGACGCCGTACTGCTCTCCGGGCCGATCGGGCTGCACGGCACGACCGTGCTCAGCACCCGCGAGGGCCTCGGCTTCGAGGGCGACATCGCCTCCGACTCCCGGCCGCTGCACCGGCTGGTGCGGGCCCTGGCGCCGCTCGGCGATGCCGTGCACGTGCTGCGCGACCCGACGCGGGGCGGGCTGGCCGCCGCGCTCAACGAGATCGCCCGCGACTCGTCCGCCGCCGTGGAGATCGAGGAGAGTGCGGTTCCCGTGCCGGAGGCGGTCGCCTCGGCCTGCGATCTGCTCGGCCTGGACCCGCTGGTCGTCGCCAACGAGGGCTGTCTGGTCGCCTTCGTGGAGGCGAACGCGGCGGAGGACGCGCTCGCCGTGATGCGGTCGGTGGCCGAGGGGGCGGGGGCCGTGCGGATCGGCGAGGTGCTGCGGGAGGGATCGCCGGGGCGGGTGACGCTGCGGACCCTGGTCGGTGCCCGGCGCATCGTGGAGATGCCGCTCGGCGAGCAACTCCCGCGCATCTGCTGACCGTTGACCGATGTACGGGCTCGTCAGCCGGTCTTGTGCCCCCACTGCGGACCGACCCGCGCCCAGTCGGCGTCCCACTGGTCCAGCCGCCGCCGTTCCAGCCGTCCGGACAGCCCCCGGCCGATGAGGAGCACCGTCCCGGCGGCAGCCGCGGCGGCCCAGACACCGAGCACCGCGCCCTCGATTCGTGCCTGGGTCGCGGTCGCGGGGGTGGGCACGAGCCGGCCCTGGGCGTCCAGCCAGACGTGAGTGGTGGTCCCGGCCCTGCTGCCGGGGTCCACGTGGGCCAGCCCTGTGCGCCGCGTCCCGTCGGCCGCGGTCCAGCGCACGGTGGCCCGGTAGCTGTCACTGCCCTCGGCCGTGCCCATGGTGCGTACGGCGTCCTCGGTGAGCACGGCCGACACCGTGTGCCGGCCGGCCCGCAGGGTGTCGATGTGCCGCTCGACGGCGAGGGCCGTCCAGGCGCCCGTGCCGACCGCGGCCAGGACCGCGAGGAGCGAGGCCGCGAGGAGCAGCCAGGCCTCGACGAGATAGCTGCGGCGCCTGAGGGGGTTGCGCCGAAGCCGCCACCAGCGCACTCGGGCCGTCTTTCCGCGCCTGCCGGGGGTCACGGTCCTCACCTGACCTGCAGGTCGCTGCGCAGCAGCGTCTCTGCGGGCCCGCGTCGTGGCGTGGCCCAGGTCTGGTTCGTGTGGCCGAGGCGCAGCACCAGCTGCGGGAACCGGCCGAAGGCGATGCCCGTCCGGACCTCCGCGCGCACCGCGGGCACTTCGAGGGGCTGGGTGTGGAAGGCCGCCCGGACCCCGTGGGCCTCCGCGTACAGCAGCACGCGCTGGAGCGCCTGCCCCGCGCGCAGCCAGTCCGAGCGGGTGTCGTAGGGGGTGGTCAGCACGGCGACCGTGCCCGTGCGCGACACCCATTTCTGGGGCGGTTCGGCGAACTGCCGGACGAGGCCCAGGTAGTCGCGGCCGGACAGCAGTACGCAGTCGGGGTGGTACAGGCAGGCCTCGACCGGCACCCCCGTCGGTCCGACGGATCCCGCGATCTCGGCGGTGTGCCCCCGGTCGGCGCGGTGCACGTCCTCCGCCGTGCGCACCAGATCCGCGAGCCGGTCCAGCTGGTCCGGGTCCTCGACGACCTGGAGGGCGGCGCCCTCGACCCGTGCCTGTACCCGCAGGTCGTCGAGGAGCTCCTCCGGGACGGGCTCGGCGGCGAACGGCCCGCGGTGCGTGTGCCGGCGCGCCATCACGCCCGCCATCAGCGCCTCCTCGTAGCTCGCCGGGGCATGGGCGGCGAAGGCCACCCGGGCGAGGTAGGACGGGTTGCCGGTCTCCGGGAGCAGGTCGACCGCGGGCCGGAAGCCGAGCTTGCGCACCGCGATCCGCGCGTTGAACAGCGCCGCTCCACAGGCGATGACCGTCTCGCGGCCGCCCGGATCGGTCAGGACCAGGCGCCGTCCGCGGTCCGCGTGGATCTCGAACCCGTGGTCGTGGCCCTCCTCGGCGAAGAACCACGGCTGGCTGTTGTGCGGCGAGGGTGCGAGGGAGGCGGCGTGGGCCAAGTGCAGCGCCGCACGGCCGTGTTGTTCGTACGACACAGACATGGTGCCCCCTTCGTCGGGCTTCTCATACCAGGGTCCTCGCCCATCGGCCCCCGCGCATGAGCCTTCCGGCCCTGGACACGGGTCGGGCGGCACTGGTGACCGCCCGTCGGGAGGAGTTCGCTGGAAGTGTCGGAGGAGAATGCCATGAACAGCGCAGCATCACTCGCGTCCACCAGCCACCGCCGCCGCACCGCCGTGCTCACCACGGCACTGACTCTGCCTCTGCTCGCGGTCACCGCGTGCGGTACGACCACCGGTACGGGAACACCGGCCGTCACCGGCCCGGCCTCGCCCTCCACCGCCGGCACGGGCACGTCGGGCGGCACCTCGGGCGGCACCTCGGGCACGCCCGCCCAGTCCGGCACCGCGACCCCGAGGACCACGGCACCGAAAACCACCGCACCGCCCACCACGACCGGCGGCACGGCCGCGACCCACGTCCGTACGGGGGTGTACTTCCTGCACGGTGAAAAGGTCTCCCCCGCCCCGCGCACCGTGACCGGGCCGGCGACCGCCACCGCCGCCGTACGGGCCCTGCTGGCCGGCCCCGACCGCTACGAGCGCGCCCACGGCCGCACCACGGCGATCCCGTCCGGGACCCGGCTGCGGTCCCTCGTCGTCCGGAACCACGTGGCCACGGTCGACCTGACCGGCCGCTACGACGACGGAGGCGGCAGCCTGTCGATGCGGGAGCGGCTCGCCCAGGTCGTGTTCACGGTGACCCGGTTCCCGACCGTCCACAAGGTCGCGTTCGAGCTCGACGGCAAGGCGGTGACCGCCTTCGGCGGCGAGGGCATCGTCCTCAACGGGCCGGTCGGCCGCGGGGACTTCGAGGACCAGGCGCCCGCCGTGCTGGTCGAGTCGCCGATGACCGGTGACACCGTGCGCACCCCGCTGCGGGTGTGGGGCAGTGCGAACACGTTCGAGGCGCAGTTCCGGCTGAAGGTCACCGACACCAACGGGCGCACCGCCGCCGACGTCCTGGTCAGGGCGACGTCGGGCACCGGCACGCGCGGCACGTTCGACGTGACGTTCCCCTACAAGGCGGCGCGGACCGGCCCGGGTCTGCTCACCGCGTACTTCCTGTCCCCCAAGGACGGCAGGCAGGTGACCGTCGACACGGTGCCGCTGACCGTGAACCGCTGACATCGACCCGCGGCACGGAAGGGCCCCGGCGCATCGGTTCCGCGCCGGGGCCCTTCCGTGCCCGAGGAGAGGTACAACCGGTCAGTCCTCCTTCGGCTCAGTCCTCCTTCGGCGCGGTCAGCAGCTCGTCCGCGATCCGCTCCGCCCACTCCTCGATCACGGCGAAGTCGCGGAAGTCTCCGCCCTTTCCGCTCCGCACGATCGACCGGGCGATGTACCCCTTGGCACCCTCCTCCAGACAGCCGCCGAAGGTGACATGGCCCCTGGCGTCGATCCGGGCCATGGCACGCCGTACGCCGGGCACGGGCGGGATGTCCCGCTCCGAGGCCGAGGCGTCCAGTGGACCGCTGCTGAACAACCACACCGGGCGCTTGGCCAGTTGGCGGCCGTGCCGGTTCAGGAACCGGCGGGCGTCACGGTGCCAGCGGCCGGCGTACAGCCCGCTGCCGAGCACCACGGCGCCGTAGGGCTTCACACTCAGGACGGACCCGGCCGGCAACAGGTCGGTGACGAGTCCCGCCTTGCGCAGGACCTCGGCCACGGCCTCGGCGATCTGCGCGGTCGATCCGTTCGTCGTTCCATAGGCGACCAGCACACTGGTGGGCATGGCGGTCCGCCTCCTCTCACTTCACAGGTGGCGCACCCAGGTCTCGGTGATGCCGTGATAGGTCTGCTCGTCGGGCTGGATGTGCGAGTCGTCCCGCCGGTAGGTGAGCTGGTCGACGACCGCGACGACACCGTCGATCTGACGGGTCATGGAGAGGGCGATCTCCTTCTCGCTCTTGCGTTCCATCTGGCCGGCGAGGGTGACGACGCCCTGCACCACCAAGACGTCGATGCTGCGCGGGCCCTGCCACAGGGCACGGACCAGCACCTCCTCGACGACCTCGTCGTGGATGTCCGCGTCGGAGCGCAGGAAGACCTGGAGCACGTCGCGGCGGGTGACGATGCCGACGAGCCGGTCCTCCTCGTCCAGGACGGGCAGCCGTTCCACACGGTGCTGCGCCATGGTCCGGGCGGCCTCGACGATGGTGTCCTCGGCGTGCACGGTGACGGGCGGCTCGGTCATCAGCCGGCCGGCGGTGCGGGCCGTGGCCTTCGCGGCCCGCAGCTTGGCGCTGCGCGTCAGCCCGGCGAAGCGGAACCGCTTCTTCGGCTCGTACGGGTCGGGGGTCTCGGCCTGGTGGGCCATCAGGTCCGTCTCGGAGACGACTCCGACGACCTTGTCGTCGTCGTCGACCACGGGCAGGCCGCTGATGCGGTGTTCGCCGAGCAGGCGTGCCACCTCCTTGAACGGCGTTCCGTAGGTGGCACGAACGACCTCCGTGGTCATCACGGAGCCGACCTTGTTGTGCTTCATGGTGTTCCCTCCTCAGCGAAGTCGGCGCAGATACGGATCCTGCGCCCCGCGGGGCAGCAGGCGGACGCGGGCATCGAGGACGGAGACCCCGCCCGGTGCCGCGAGTACGGGGTTGAAGTCGGCCTCGGCCAGCTGCGGCAGGTCGCTCGCCATGCGGGACAGCCGCAGCAGCAGCTGTTCGAGGCCTTCGAGGTCGACGGGCCGGCTGCCGTGCGCGCCGAACAGGAGCGGGGCGCAGCGCGGGGCCGTGATCAGGTCGTGCACGTCGTGGTCGGTGAGCGGGGCGAGCCGGGCCGCGTGGTCGGCGAGGATCTCGGTGGCGGTGCCGCCGAGCCCGAACAGGACGAGCGGTCCGAAGACCTGGTCCTGGACGACGCCGGCGAACAGCTCGGTGCCGCGTTCGGCGAGCGGCTGCACGACCACACCGGTCAGCAGACCCGCGAACCGGGTCTCCAAGTCCCGGAAGGCGGCGCGCACTTGGGCGTCGCCGCGCAGGTCGAGGTGGACGGCGTGCTGTTCGGTCTTGTGCAGCAGGCCGGGCCAGTAGCCCTTCATGACGACCCGGCCGTCGGCGCCGCGCAGCCGTTCGGCGGCGAGGACGGCGCCGTCCTCGGTGTCGGCCCAGGCCCAGGCGAGCTGGGGAACGCCGTAGCAGCCGAGGAGTTCGGCGCACTGGCGCGGGTCGAGCCAGCCGCCGTCCGGGTTGGCGTCGAGATAGGTCTCGACGAAGGTGCGGGCGCGCTCGGTCTCGACTCCGTCGAGGTCGGGGATCGTCCCGGCGGGCCGGGCGAGCCAGGCCGCCCTGTGGGCCGCGTGGGCCAACGCCCGTGCCGCCGCCTGGGGTTCGGCGTAGGCGGGGACGGTGCGCAGGTCGGCGGTGGGCAACAGCTCGACGGGCAGGGCCTGTTCGAGCCGCACGACGGCAACCGGCTTGGGCCTGTGGTCGGTCGACCGGGTGAGGGCCCGGACGAGGTCGTCGCCGGTCGCCTCGGCGACCGCCGTGGGCACCAGGGCCACGAGCACGGCGTCGATGCCGGCGTGCCGCATGATCCGGTCCACGCAGTCCCGCAGCTGGTCCTCGCTCACGGCCGCGGTGGCGTCGATCGGGTTGCCGGTCGCGGCGCCCTCGGGCAGTACGGCGAGCAGGTCGTCGACGAGTTCGGGGGTGGGCCTCGGCAGGGTGAGCCCGGCCTCGGCGCAGGCGTCGGCGGCGAGGACCCCGGCCCCGCCCGCGTTGGTGACGATCGCGACCCGGGAGCCGGCGGGCAGCGGCTGGGAGTGCAACAGGGCGGCGGCTTCGAGGAGTTCGCCGACCGAGTGGGTCGCGGTGATGCCGGCCTGGGTGAACAGCGCCCCACGGGTCATGGTGCGGGTGGCCGCGGCGGCGGTGTGCGAGGCGGCGGCGCGGCGGCCCGCGTCGGTGCGGCCGGCGTCGACGGTCAGCACGGGCATCCGGCGGGTCACGCGCCGGGCGGTGCGGGAGAACGCCCGCGGGTTGCCGAAGGACTCCAGGTGCAGCAGGGCGAGATCGGTGGTGCCGTCGCTCTCCCACCACTGGAGCATGTCGTTGCCGCTGACGTCGAACTTGTCGCCCAGGGACGCGAAGCTGGAGACACCGATGCCGAGCCGGGACAGTCCGTCGAGCAGGGCGATGCCGACACCGCCGGACTGCACGGCGATGCCCGCGGTGCCGGGGCTCGGGTGGCCCGCGGCGAAGGTCGCGTCGAGGTTCAGTTCCGGGTCGGTGTTGGAGACGCCGAGGCAGTTGGGGCCGACGAGCCGCATGCCGTACGTCCGGCACGCCGCCCTCAGCGCGGTGGCCTGGGCCTGGTCGAGTCCCGCCGTGACGACGAGGAGGGCGCGTACGCCCGCCTTGCCGCACTCCTCGGCGGTGGCGGGGACGGCGGCGGCGGGTACGGCGACGACCACGAGGTCGGGCGTCCTGGGCAGGGCGCCGACCGAGGGGTAGCTGGGCACGCCGAGGACGGCGGTGGCTGCGGGGTTCACCGCGAAGATGCGGCGGGTGAAGCCGCCGGCCTTCAGGTGGTGCAGGATCGCCCGGCCCACGGAACCGGCCGTACGTCCGGCGCCCACGACGGCGACCGCGTCGGGGCGCAGCAGCGGCACGAGGCTGGCGACGTCGGCGGCCCGGCCCCGTGCCTCGGTGGCCGACAGGTAGTTCTCGTCCTCGTCGAGCTCGATGGTGCAGCGCGTCTCGGGGCCCTCGAAGCGGCGGGCGGTGCGCAGGCCGAGGTCGGCGAAGAGCCGCAGGATCTCGCGGTTCTCGCTCAGCGCGTCGGCCGTGAACGTGCTGATGCCCTCGGCACGCGCGGCGGAGACCAGGTGTTCGACGAGGAGGGTGCCGATGCCCCGGTGGTGCAGTCCGTCGGCGACCGCGATGGAGATGTCGGCGGCTGTCCCGGTGCCGCCGGTGTCGTACTCGGCGAGCCCGATCACCTGGTCCTTGGCCTCGGCCAGCAGGGCGCGGTATCCGGGGTGCGGCCTGCAGGCGCGGTCGGCCGCCATCTCGGCGGAGCGGCGGCTCACTCCGAAGAAGCGCAGCCGTAGGTTCTCCGGGGACATCTCCTCGTAGAGACCCTGGAGTTGGTCGTGGTCGCGGGCCTCGACGGGACGGATGCACACGGTGGTGCCGTCCGCGAGCAGGGCGTGGACGGGGGGTTTGCTGAGCAGGTCGTCCGTCATCGGGGTCTCCTCCAGGGTTCTTCGACACTTCGAGCGTCCCGCGGAACCAAGAGAGGCCCCATGGGCTGCCTGGGGGCGGACCATGGGGCCTTTCGGCCCTCAGGAATCCGCCCACAGGCCCACCTCACGGGGCCTCTCGCGGTCGTGCTCAGTCGTCGGCGACCAGTGCCGTCAGGTCCAGGAGGCGGTTGGTGTAGCCCCACTCGTTGTCGTACCAGCCGAAGACCTTGACCAGGGTGCCGTTCGCCTGGGTGAGCGCCGGGTCGAAGATGCAGGACGCGGGGTCGCCGATGACGTCGCGGGAGACGATCGGTGCCTTCGAGACGCGAAGGATGCCGTTGAGCGGGCCGTCGGCCGCCTCGGCGAACGCGGCGTTGACCTCGTCCACGGTCGTCTCACGGTTCAGGACCACCGCGAGGTCGGTGAGCGACCCGTCCTCCACCGGCACGCGTACGGCGATGCCGTCCAGGGCGCCGGCCATCTCGGGCACCACCAGGCCCACCGCGCGGGCGGCGCCGGTGCTGGTCGGGATGATGCTCAGGGCCGCCGAGCGGGCCCTGCGCAGGTCCTTGTGCGGGGCGTCGAGGAGGGACTGGTCGTTGGTGTAGCCGTGGATGGTGGTCATCATGCCGCGCTCGATGCCGAAGGTCTCGTGGAGGACCTTGACCATCGGGGCGACGCAGTTGGTCGTGCAGGAGGCGGCCGAGACGATCCGGTCCTGGCGGCGGTCGTACGTCGTGTCGTTGACGCCCATCACGATGGTGGCGTCCGCGTTCTTGCCCGGGGCGGACAGCAGCACGGTGTGCGCGCCCGCCTTGAGGTGCAGGGCGGCGGAGTCGCGGTCGCGGAAGCGGCCGGTGGACTCGATCACGATGCCGGCGCCGTAGTCGGACCAGTGCAGCGCGGCCGGATCGCGTTCGGCGGTGACCTCGATGCGCCGGCCGTCGACGGTGATCGAGGTGTCGTCGTGGGTGACCTCGCGTCCGATGCGGCCGAACGTGGAGTCGTATTCGAGGAGGTGGGCGAGGGTGGCGGGCGAGGTGATGTCGTTGATGGCGACGACCTCGACGTCCTGGGTGCCCGCCTCGGCGCGGTCGAGTGCCGCGCGCAGATAGGTGCGGCCTATCCGGCCGAAGCCGTTGATGCCGACGCGTACGGTCATGGCGGTGAACTCCTTTGCTGGGAGGGGGATTTCAGGCGTTCCAGGTCCAGTCGGCGACTTCGGGCAGATCGGTGCCGTGTTCGCGGATCCAGGCCTGGTGGCGGGTGCGGGCGTCGGCCATCTGCTGGCGTACGGCGGCGGCGCGCACCGCGAGGCCGGGGACGCGGTCGATGACGTCCATGACCAGGCGGTAGCGGTCGAGGTCGTTGCGGACGACCATGTCGAAGGGTGTGGTGGTGGTGCCGGACTCCTTGTAGCCGCGCACGTGCAGGTTGGCGTGGCCCGCCCGGCGGTAGGCGAGGCGGTGGATGAGCCACGGGTAGCCGTGGTAGGCGAAGATGACCGGCTTGTCGGCGGTGAACAGGCCGTCGTACTCGAAGTCGCTCATCCCGTGCGGGTGTTCCTCGCGCGGCAGCAGCCGGGTCATGTCGACTACGTTGACGACCCGGACGGCGAGCTGGGGCAGGTGGCGGCGGAGCAACTGGGCGGCAGCCAGCACCTCCAGGGTGGGGACGTCACCGGCGCAGGCGAGGACGACGTCGGGTTCGCCGCCGTTCTCGGTGCCCGCCCACTCCCAGATCCCGGCGCCGCGCGCGCAGTGGGCCCGGGCCTGTTCCATGGAGAGCCAGTCGAAGCAGGGCTGCTTGCCGGCGACGACCACGTTGACGTAGTCGCGGCTGCGCAGGACGTGATCGGCCACCGAGAGAAGGGTGTTGGCGTCCGGCGGGAGGTAGACGCGGACGACTTCGGGGCTCTTGTTGAGGACGTGGTCGACGAAGCCGGGGTCCTGGTGGGAGAAGCCGTTGTGGTCCTGGCGCCACACGTGCGAGGTGAGCAGGTAGTTGAGGGAGGCGATGGGCGCCCGCCATGCCAACTCCCTCGATGTCTTCAGCCACTTGATGTGCTGGTTGACCATCGAGTCGACGATGTGGACGAAGGCCTCGTAGCAGGAGAACAGTCCGTGCCTGCCGGTGAGGAGGTAGCCCTCCAGCCAGCCCTGGCAGGTGTGTTCGGAGAGGATCTCCATCACGCGGCCGTGCCGCTCCAGGTGCTCGTCGACCGGGAGGTACTCGGCCTGCCAGGCCTTGCCGCTGGCGTTGAAGACGGCCTGGAGGCGGTTGGAGGCGGTCTCGTCCGGGCCTACGACTCGGAAGTCGCGGCTGGCCGAGGTGTCGTGCATGACCACTTCGAGGAGGTCGCCGAGCACGCGGGTCGGTTCGTGCAGGGTGGTGCCCGGCTTCTCGACCGGCACCGCGAAACGGTCCAGGGACGGGATCGGCAGGTCGCGCACCAGCAGGCCGCCGTTGGCGTACGGGCTGGAACCCAGCCGCTTCGTGCCCCCGGGGACGCAGGCCAGGACGTCGGCGGTGGGCCGGCCGTCCGGGCCGAAGAGCCTCTCCGGGTGGTAGGAGCGCAGCCAGGCCTCCAACTGCCGCAGGTGCTCCGGGTTTTCGCGTACCTCGGACAGCGGGACCTGGTGCGCACGCCAGGTTCCCTCGACGGGGACGCCGTCGACCTCGGCGGGTCCGGTCCAGCCCTTCGGGGTGCGCAGCACGATCACCGGCCAGTGCACGCGTTCGGTGACGCCGTCCTCGCGGGCGGTGCGCTGCATCACGGCGATGCGGTCCAGCGCGTCGTCGAACGCGGCGGCCATCGCCTTGTGCACCTGGAGCGGGTCGTCGCCGGTGACGTGGATCGGGTCGTGGCCGTATCCCCGCAGCAGTTCGTCGAGTTCGGACTCGGGGAGCCGGGACAGGACCGTCGGGTTGGCGATCTTGTAGCCGTTGAGGTGCAGGATCGGCAGGACCGCGCCGTCGTGGACCGGGTCGAGGAACTTGTTGGAGTGCCAGGCCGCCGCCAGCGGGCCGGTCTCCGCCTCGCCGTCGCCGATCACGCAGGCGACCAGCAGGTCCGGGTTGTCGAGGGCGGCGCCGTAGGCGTGCGCGAGGGAGTAGCCGAGTTCACCGCCCTCATGGATCGAACCGGGGGTCTCCGGCGCCACATGGCTCGGCACTCCACCGGGGAAGGAGAACTGCCTGAACAGCCGCTCCATACCCGCCCCGTCGCGGCTCACGTCCGGATAGGTCTCGCTGTAGCTGCCCTCCAGCCAGGAGTTGGCGAGCACGGACGGGCCGCCGTGCCCCGGGCCCCACACGCACAGCGCGTCCAGGCCGCGCGCCTTGATCACCCGGTTGAGGTGGGTGTACACGAGGTTGAGGCCGGGCGAGGTGCCCCAGTGGCCCAGCAGCCGCGGCTTGATGTGCTCCGGCTTCAGGGGTTCGGTGAGCAGCGGGTTCGCCATCAGGTAGATCTGTCCGGCGGCCAGGTAGTTGGCGGCGCGCCAGTGGGCGTCCAGGGTGCGCAGTTCGTCGTCGGAGAGTACGGGCGTGTCCAGGTTTTCGGCCTTGGGCATCGGAGGCTCCGGAAGTCATCGGCGTGAGTCGAGAAAGGTCGGCGTAACTACCGCGTCAGCGGGCGGAGTTGGAGAGGCTCGTGCTCATGCGTGCTCGGGCACGATGACGACCGGGCAGGCGGAGTGGTGCAGCACTCCGTGGGCCACACGGCCGAGTTGGAGTCCGTAGTGCCCGGGGCGGCGCCTGGCTCCGACGATCAGGAGGTCGGCGTCGCGCGAGGCGTCGACGAGGACGGCCCGGGTGGGGCCCTCGACCGTGCGGCGGTGTGCTTCGACGTCGGCGGGAACGTCCTGAAGCGCCGTTTCCAGGACCTCGACCGCCTGCTGCTCGTGCATCCGGGCGGGTTCTCCGGACATCAGCGGATGGTCGGTGGTCTCGTGGGCGGGCCAGCGCCAGGCTCGTACGGCCTCCAACGGCACTCCGCGTCGCCGCGCCTCCTCGAAGGCGAAGCGCACGGCCGCCGAGCCGGCCGGCTTCTCTCCGACGCCCACGACCACGCGGCCGTGCGTGCCGGTCCGGGCCTGGTTGTCGTGGTTGCCGCGGACGACGATCAGCGGGCACTGCGCGTGCCCGGCCACGGTCAGGCTCACCGAGCCCAGCAGCGCCTCGGCGAGGCCGCTGCGGCCGCGGGTACCGGTCACCAGCGCGGTGGCGCTGCGGCTCTCCCGTACCAGCGCGTACTCGGGTTCCTCGGGCAGTACGTCGACGCTGACGTCGAGGTCCGGCTGACGGCGGCGCGCCCGGCGGGCGGCACTGTCGACGATGTCCTCGGCCCGTACTTGTTCGGACGGCTTGTGGAGGTCGTCGGCGAGCGAGGTGCCCTCGTAGCGCTCCCAGAGCGACGCGTACACCACGCGCAGCGGCAGTCCGCGTACGGCGGCCTCGTCGGCCGCCCAGTCGACGGCCCGCAGGCTGGGCTCGGAACCGTCGACGCCGACGACGATCGGCAGGGACTTGGTCATCTCCGTCACCGTCCCGAAGCGAGGTCGAAGACGATCCGGGCCTTGACGTCGCCGCGCAGCACGTCGGCGATGGACTCGTTGACGGAACTCAGCGGGCGGGTCTCGGAGATGACCTTGGTCTGTCCGGTGGCGTGCAGCTGGAAGACCTCGGCGAGGTCCTGCCGGGTGCCGACGATCGAGCCGATCACGGAGGTGCCGTTGAGCACGGTGTCGAAGATCGGGACCTGGATCGTGCCGTGCGCGGGCAGGGCGACCATGACGAGCTTCCCGCCGCGCCGCAGACCGGAGTTGACGGCGGCGAACGCGTCCTCGTTCACGGCCAGGGCGATCGCCGCGTGCGCGCCGCCGTGCCGCTTGAGGACCTCTCCCACGTCGTCCTTGCGGGCGTCGATGACGAGGTCGGCGCCGAGCGCGGTGGCGAGTTCGAGCTTCTCGTCGGTGACGTCGATGGCCGCGACCTGGGCTCCGGCGATCTTCGCGTACTGCACGGCCAGGTGGCCGAGTCCGCCGACACCGGAGATCGCGACGAGCTGGGCGGGCCGCACGCCGGCGACCTTGAGCGCCTTGTACGTGGTGACGCCGGCGCAGGTCAGCGGGGCGGCGTCGATCGCGCTCACGCCCTCGGGCACCGGCTGCGCGAAGTCGGCCCAGGCGAGCATCTTCTCGGCGTATCCGCCGTCGCAGCCGTAGCCGGTGTTGATCTGCTGCTCGCAGAGGGTCTCCCAGCCGGACAGGCAGTGCTCGCACCGTCCGCATGCCTTGCCGAGCCACGGGACGGCGACGCGCTGGCCGATGCTCAGGTGGGTGACGCCGTCGCCGAGCTTCTCGACCAGGCCGACGCCCTCGTGACCGGGGACGAAGGGCGGGTTGGGCTTGACGGGCCAGTCGCCGTGGGCGGCGTGGATGTCGGTGTGGCACAGCCCGGAGGCCTCGACGCGGACACGGACCTGGCCGGGGCCGGGCTCGGGGTCGGGTCGGTCCTCGATGACCAGGGGTTCACCGAACGCCCGTACAACTGCTGCCTTCATGGCTACTGCTCCTCAGGGGGAAAGACGGGGGTGGGTCAGTCGTGTGCGACGACGGCCACGGGGGCGACGGCGTGGTGCAGGACGCCATGGGCGACCGGGCCGATGTGCGCGCCGAGCGCGGCGCGGCGGATCCGGCGTCCGATGACGACCAGGGATGCCTCGCGGGAGGCGTCCACCAGGTGGTCGGCGGCGCTGCCGACACGGGGTTCCAGGGCGACCTCGATGTCGGGGTGCTTCTGCCGCCAGGGGCGCAGGGCCTCGGTGAGGGCGGTGGTCTCCTCGCGGGAGAGTTCGTCGTTCAGGCCCGCGTCCAGCGCGAGGCCGTAGGCGTAGTACGGCGGGAGGTTCCAGCCGTAGACCACCCGCAGGCCGGTACCGCGCCGGGCGGCCTCGGCGAACGCGAACTCGATCACGGCGTCGGCGGGGGCGTCGGCGTCGAGGCCGAGGACCACGGGCCGGTACGGGGTGTCGGCCGACGGGCTGCCCGCCGGGTCCGTCTCGTGTTCGTCGGCGGCCTGTTCGCCGGCCCGGACCAGGACCACGGGCAACTCGGCGCGAGCGACGACCGAGAGGCCGACGGAGCCGACGAGGAATCCGCCGACGCCGCTCAGTCCGCGCGAGCCGAGGACCAGCAGTTCGGCGTCCTTCGCCGCGTCGAGCAGCGTGTCCGCGGGCGTGCCGGTCACCTGGTCCTCGGTCACGTCCAGACCGGGGTGGCGCAGCCGCAGGCCCTCGCCCGCCTCGCGCGGAATCCGCTGGCTCCAGTGCTGCTGCGTCTCCGCGCCCAGCAGCGGCGCCTGGGCCAACGGATCCGGGGCGGGCTCCCAGACGTGGACGATCTTCAGCGGCAGGCCGCGCAGCGCGGCCTCGCGGGCCGCCCATTCGGCGGCGGCACGGCTCTCGGGGGAACCGTCGAGACCTGCGACAACAGTGCGGACCATGATTCTTCCTCCTGAACGGATGTCTGATTCCAGCTTCGTGGCGTAGGGGTTCCCCGGGCAGGGGCCGCAGGTCCCCGGCAGGGGCCGTTCGGCCCAATGGGCAGCCGCACGGCGGGCCCCCTCACGAGGGCCCGCCGTATCTGCCGCGGTCAGCGCAGCCAGTTGTGGTCGCGGACGACCGGGAGCTTCGCCCAGACCTTGCCCAGACCC
>NZ_JBSFKO010000025.1:0-143911 GCF_053598575.1 Streptomyces sp. NPDC001100 | reverse complement strand
ATCAGCATCGACATCCTGTTGACAGCACCCAACAGCCCATAACTTCATGGCCTTGCCCTTTAGGGGCGCGGGGAACTGCGCGACCAGCCACAAACCGGCCCGCAGCCCCCCACCACAGAACCCGGCAGACGCTTAGTGCACGTCGTTCGTAGCCGCGATCTTCTTCCACGACTTGGGCTGCACCGGAGCCACGGAAGCCTTCGCGATGGAAGCGGCCCGCGCGGCGGTCGCCACCGGCTTCGTCGGCTGGAACAGCCACGTGTCGAAGAGCGCCGACAACGACTTCCCCGACACCTTCTCGGCGTAGGCCTGGAAGTCCTGGACGGACGCGTTGCCGTAGGCGTGCTCCTTCGGCCACCCCTTCAGAATGGCGAAGAACGCGTCGTCACCGACCTCGTTGCGCAAGGCCTGGATGGCCAACGCCCCCCGGTCGTAGACCGGAAGCTCGAACTGGTTGTCCGGACCCGGGTCACCGGGCGCGATCGTCCAGAACGCGTCGTCCGCCGGATGCGAGGCGTACACATAGTCGGCGAGTTGCTGCGCCGTCCCCTCGCCCTCGTGCTCGGACCACAGCCACTGCGCGTACCGGGCGAACCCCTCGTTGATCCAGATGTCCTTCCAGCCCTTCAGCGAGACATCGTCGCCGTACCACTGGTGGGCCAACTCGTGCACGACGACAGAGGTGTTGGCGCCGTTCGCGAACTGCTTCTGGCTGTAGTAGACGCGCGTCTGCGTCTCCAGCGCGTACCCGGTGGTCGTGTTGGGCACATACCCGCCCGCCGAACTGAACGGATACGGCCCGAAGTAGCCACTCAGCCAGTCCACGATCTCCCCGGTCCGCTCCACGCTCGCCCGCGCGGACCCGTCGTTGTCGCCGAGGTCCTTGCTGTAGGCGTTGACGACCGGGACCCCGCCCTCCGAGGTACTGGTCGTGATGTCGAACTTTCCGACGGCGAGCGTGGCCAGATAGGTGGCCTGCGGCTTGTTCTCCCGCCAGTTGTAACGGGTCCAGCCGAGCTGTGAACTCGTCGACTGGAGCGTGCCGTTGGAGATCGCCTGGGTGCCGTTCGGCACGGCCACCGACACGTCGTAGGTCGCCTTGTCGCTCGGGTGGTCGTTGCTCGGGAACCACCACCACGCCGACTCGGGCTCGTCCGCCGCGACCGCGCCGTCCGGAGTGCGGTGCCAGGTGTTGAAGCCGTAGGCGCTCTTCGTGGACGGAACCCCGCTGTAGCGGACCACGACCGTGATCGGAGTGCCCGTCGGCAGCGGGGTCTTCGGGGTGATCTCCAGCTCGTGCTGGCCCGAGGTCGCGAAGGTCGCCTTCACGCCGTTGACCCGCACCTCGCTCACGTCGAGGAGGAAGTCCAGATTGAACCGCGAAAGGTCCTGCGTGGTCTTGGCGAGAATGGTGGCCGTACCCGCCAACCCGTCCGTCGCGGGCTGGTATTGAAGCCTGAGGTCGTAGTGCGAGACGTCGTAGCCGCCGTTGCCGTAGTACGGGTAGTAGGGGTCGCCGATACCCGGAGCGCCGGGGGAGTAGCTTGCCGCCGAGGCCGGGATCGCCAGCAGCAGGGAGGCCGCCGCGAGCGCTCCCGGCGCGATGATTCTGCGGTGCACGAGAACTCCAAGTCGTAGGGCTCCCCGGAAGACCGAGGAACCGTGGGGGTCCACGAAGGTCGAAGCGCCGAAGAGCCGACGAGCCGTAGGGCCCGCTCGGCGGTCTTCAGTCTGTTCAAAGGCTATTCAGTCCCTGTGCTCCCATGCCTGTCCACGGCACCTCCTGTCACACGATCGCCATTCGGCCGACATGGCTCCGAGTGCCTCTTCCAGCACGGGAGTTGACCGATGTACCGTCCGCGCATGCCGAAACGCACGCGCTTCACGATCTGGAGATCGCTCGCGACGGCGGCGACCGCCGCCCTCCTCGCCACCTTCCTCACCCCGGCAGTGGCCCAGAGCGCCCCGCAGGAAAGCCAACCCGTCTACTCCTACGCGAACGCGATCCGCGAGGCCGTCTGGGTGGACACCGGACTCGACGGCGACGGCGACGGGAAGCCGGACCGGGTCGCCGTCGACATCGTCCGGCCGAGCGAACCCGCCCGCGAGGGCCGCAAAGTCCCCGTCATCATGGACGCCAGCCCCTACTACTCCTGCTGCGGACGCGGCAACGAGAGCCAGCTGAAGACCTACGACGCCAACGGCAACGTTGTCCAGATGCCGCTGTTCTACGACAACTACTTCGTGCCCCGCGGCTACGCCTTCGTCGGCGTCGACCTCGCCGGCACCAACCGCTCCGACGGCTGCGTCGACGTCGGCGGCCGCTCCGACATCCAGTCCGCGAAGGCCGTCGTCGACTGGCTCAACGGCCGCGCGAAGGCGTACACGACTCGCACCGGAACCGTTCGTACGCAGGCGAGTTGGACCAACGGCAAGACCGGAATGATCGGCAAGAGCTGGGACGGCACCATCGCCAACGGCGTCGCCGCCACCGGCGTCAAGGGCCTGAAGACGATCGTCCCGATCAGCGCCATCTCCTCCTGGTACGACTACTACTTCGCCAAGGGCGCCCCGCTCTACGACTCCGGCCCCGACTGGCTCTCCGGCTACGTCGACAGCCCCGACGCGCAGGCCAAGTGCGCCGCCGTCCAGCAGAAGATCGTCGACGGGGCCCCGCGCACCGGCGACTGGACGCCGTTCTGGACCGAACGCGACTACGTGAAGGACGCGAACAAGGTCAGGGCCAGCGTCTTCCTCGTGCACGGGCTGCAGGACCTCAACGTCCGCACCAAGAACTTCGGCCAGTGGTGGGACGCCCTCGCCAAGAACGGCGTGGAGCGCAAGATCTGGCTCTCCCAGACCGGCCACGTCGACCCCTTCGACTACCGCCGTGACGCCTGGGTCGACACCCTGCACCGCTGGTTCGACCACGAACTCCTCGGCTACGACAACGGAATCGACCGCCGGCCGATGGCCGACGTCGAACGCCACCCCGACCAGTGGGAGACGTCGAAGACCTGGCCGCCGAGCGGCACCGCGACCACGACCCTCCACCCCGCGCAGGGCACCCGGGCCGGCGTCGGCACGCTCGGCCTCGGCAAGGGCACCGGGACCGAGACGTTCACCGACAACCCGCAGGAGAGTGAGACCGACTGGGCCGCCGCGATCGACAAGTCGACGGCGGACAAGGCCGGTTTCGTCACCGGACCGCTCAAGAAGGACCTGCGCCTGTCGGGTTCCTCGAAGGTGACGATCACGGCCACACCCACCACCGCCACGGCCCATCTCTCCGCAGTCCTCGTGGACTTGGGCCCCGACACCATCCGCGACTACGCCGACTCGGCCGAGGGCATCACGACACTCACCAACCGCACCTGCTGGGGCGAGAGCACGGCCGGTGACAGCGCCTGCTTCCTCGCAACTCAGGCCAAGACAACGGCAGTCGACTACAACGTCTTCAGCCGCGGCTGGGCCGACCTCGGCAACTACGCCTCCGCCACGAAGGGCGTACCGCTCACCCCCGGCAAGGCGTACACCATCACGCTCGACCTCGCGGCGACCGACCACGTCGTCCCGGCCGGGCACCGCCTCGCGCTGATCGTCGCGGGCACGGACAAGGACCTCATCGACCCCCCGTCCACCACCCCGACCCTCACCCTCGCCCTGTCCCGCACCTCGGCCCAACTCCCGCTCGTCGGCGGCGCGTCGGCGTTCGCGAAGGCCACGGCGGGAGCCAAGTCCACGACACCCACGGCCACGACCCTCGACGGCGTACGGACACCTCGTTCCGCCGCCCAGCGGGTACCGGGCAACTGATCACCCGCCCGGAGGGGCGGCGGAGCGATCACGCTCCGCCGCCTCACTCCGGGCACGAGGGCCGCGAGTCACGCCGGGCGGCCGTCCGGGCAGACCGGCCGCAGATCTCGCTCGGCGCTCGCCTCGGAATCGCCGACCGCACACCTCACTCCGCGTCCGCCTCGGGCACGCAGGCCGCCGAAGGCCGCGAACCTCAGCCCAGCCGCTGCCGTGCCAACTCCGCGGCTTCCTCCGCGCACCCCCACGCCACCGTGATCCCGGCCCCGCCGTGGCCGTAGTTGTGCACCAACACCCGCCCGCCCCGCAGCACTTGACGCTCCAGCCGGACCGCGGGCCGGGTCGGCCGCAGACCCACCCGGTGCTCCAGGACCCGGGCTTCGGCGATCTCCGGCCGGATCGCCGCGCAGCGGGCGACGATCGCCTCGGCGGTCGCGGGGTCGGGTGTCATGGACCAGGCGCCGTCCTCGGCCGTACCGCCCAGGATCAGTCCGCCCGGCTGGGGGAAGAAGTACGTGGACGTGTCCGCCGCGTGGTCGACCGACGTGAACCAGGTCGTGATCCCCGGGTTCTCCACCACGACCAGCTGACCGCGCACCGGCCGCATCGAACGGTCGGGCACCAGGTCCAGGGAGTCCAGCCCGGTGCAGTTGACCACGACGGGCGCAGGCACCTCGGTGAGGTCCGTCACCGACGCCTCCTCCACCGTCCCGCCCGCCCGCAGGAACCGCTCCCGCAGCCACGGCAGATGCGCCGACATGTCGATCAGCGGCAACCGAGCCCACAGCCCGCCGCCCCCGTACTCCTCGGCCCGCGCCTCGCGCAGCCCCGGCACCCGGCGCGCCCAAGGCCCCAGCTCGTCCAGCCGGGTCCCGCCCTGTACACCCTCGACCATGCGTACGCCCGTCTCCTCGGGCCGCTCCGCCAACTCCTCGTACACGCGCAGCGACTGGAGCGCCCACTCACCGACGAGCGCCTCCGGCTCGATCCGGTACGGCCACCACAGCGCGCCCGCGACCGCCGAGGTCGTCAGCTCGACGGTCTCGCGCGTCCACACCCGGACCCGGGCACCGCCCTCGGCCAGCACGACGGCCGTCGTCAGCCCGATGACGCCCCCGCCGACCACGATGACTTCGCCACTCACACCGCTCTCCATGCGCGGACGGTAGCGGAATACACCATGCCGTGCTCACACCGGCATCGTGCTGGGGATACTCACAGCATGTCTGCCGAACACGCGATGTCCGCCGCGTACGCGGCCTTCGGCCTGGCACCGGCGATGCGCGCCGGTGAAGTCCTCGCGGACGGCGGCTACCAGGTGCACCGCGACTTCGTCGACTTCCTCGTCGACGGCCGCCCGCTGCTCTTCCGGCTCGCCGACCTGGACGCCGTCTCCCCGCTCGCCTCCGACGTCCCGCCCGCGATCTTCACCGCCCAGGTCCGCAGCCTCCTCCTGGAGACCGACCCACCCCTGGAGGGCGGACGCCACATCATCTACGGCTGCCCCGAGTGCGCGGACCTGGCCTGCGGCGCCGTCACCGCCGTCATCGAACGGGACGGCACCGACTACATCTGGCGCGACTTCGCCTGGCAGACCGACGAACACGCCGACCTGGAGCGCAACGGCTACCACGGCATAGGGCCCTTCCGCTTCGCCGGCACCGAGTACCGCGCCGCTCTCGACTCCCTCGTCGACGGCACCGAACCCCCGGCCGCCCCACGCCGCGTGCTCCTCATCGGCGCCCGGGTCGCCGTCCTCAACAAACTCGCCGCCGCCCTCCGCGCCATCGGCATCGGCGCCGAGATCACCGGCGACGCGACCCACGTCCCGGCCGACGAACTCCGCCGCTACGGCGCCGTAGCCTTCGGCCGCGCCGTCACCCAGGACGAGCGCGCCGCCGTACGCGCCGCCTTCGACCGCGCCGGAGTCGACGTGGCCTACGTCGACGGCCTCGCCCCCATCGTCCCGCTCCTCGCCGCCCAGATCGAACACGCCCTGGACGGCCGCCCGTCGGAACAGCACCGGCTGACCCGCCTGGTCGCCGCCGACGGCGAGGCGGGCATCGAGGTCACCTCCCCCTGCCGGGTGCGCGTCACCGCGTACCGCCTCGACCGCCTCTACCGCAGCCACACCCAGGACGTCTTCGACGGCGTCCTGGAACCCGGCCGCCACCGCATCGCCCTCGACGCGAAAGCCGTGAAGGGCGAGTCCTTCGTGGTGGCCCGCACCACGGGGAGCGTGCTGGTGGAGCCGATGACCCGCTGAAAACCGCGGCGCGAGCGGGCAAACGGACCGATTAGGATCGGCGGTCTGATGACTGCCACTCTCGTCGCCAAGAACCTCGCCGCCGGACACGGCGACCGCGCCCTCTTCTCCGGGCTCGACCTCGTCGTCGCCCCCGGCGACGTGATCGGCCTCGTCGGTGCCAACGGCGCCGGCAAGTCCACCCTCCTGCGGATGCTCGCCGGTCTCCTCGCACCGGAGGAGGGCGAACTGCGCCTCTCCCCGCCGGCCGCGACCGTAGGACATCTCCCGCAGGAACCGGAGCGGCGCCCGGGCGAGAGCGTGCGCGAGTTCCTGGCCCGCCGCACCGGCGTCGCCGAGGCCCAGCGCACGATGGACGAGGCCACCCAGGCACTGGTCGACGGCGCACCCGGCGCCGACGACGCCTACTCGACGAGCCTGGAGCGCTGGCTCGACCTCGGCGGCGCCGACCTCGACGAACGCGCCGAGGAGATCGCCGACACCCTCGGCCTCACCATCGACCTCGACCAGCCGATGACCTCCCTGTCCGGCGGCCAGGCGGCGCGCGCGGGCCTGGCCTCCCTCCTCCTCTCCCGCTACGACGTCTTCCTCCTCGACGAGCCCACCAACGACCTGGACCTCGACGGCCTGGAACGCCTCGAACGCTTCGTCTCCGGCCTCCGCGCCGGCACCGTCGTCGTCTCGCACGACCGCGAGTTCCTCACCCGCACCGTCACCAAGGTCCTCGAACTCGACCTGGCCCAGAACCAGATCAACCTCTACGGCGGCGGCTACGAGGCCTACCTGGAGGAGCGCGAGGTGGCCCGCCGGCACGCCCGCGACGACTTCGAGGAGTACGCCGACAAGCGCTCCGCCCTCCAGGACCGCGCGCAGATGCAGCGCGGCTGGATGGACAAGGGCGTCAAGAACGCCCGCCGCAAGGCGAACAACGACAACGACAAGATCGGCCGCAAGTTCCGCAGCGAGGCCAGCGAGAAACAGGCCGCGAAGGCCCGCCAGACCCAGCGCATGATCGAACGCCTCGACGTCGTCGAGGAGCCCCGCAAGGAGTGGGAACTGCGCATGGAGATCGCCTCCGCGCCCCGCTCCGGCGCGGTCGTCGCGACCCTGCGGGACGCCGAGGTACGACGCGGCGACTTCACCTTCGGCCCGGTGTCCCTCCAGATCGACTGGGCGGACCGGGTCGCGGTGACCGGCGCCAACGGCGCGGGCAAGTCGACCCTCCTCGGCGCGCTGCTCGGCCGCGTCCCGCTCGACGGGGGGCAGGCTTCGCTGGGCTCCGGCGTCCTGGTCGGCGAGGTCGACCAGGCCCGCCAGCTGTTCCACGGCACGGAGCCGCTGCTCGACGCGTTCTGCGCGGCCGTGCCGGACACCGAACCGGCCGAAGTCCGCACACTGCTCGCCAAGTTCGGCCTCAAGGCGAACCACGTGATGCGGCCGGCCGGGACGCTGTCACCGGGCGAGCGCACGCGGTCCGCCCTGGCGCTGCTCCAGGGGCGGGGTGTCAACCTCCTGGTCCTGGACGAGCCGACGAACCACCTGGACCTGCCTGCCATCGAGCAGTTGGAGTCGGCGCTGGATGCCTATGAGGGCACGTTGCTGTTGGTCACTCATGACCGGCGGATGCTGGACGCGGTTCAGGTGACTCGGCGGCTGGAAGTGGCCGACGGGAAGGTGACTGAGCAGCGGTGAGGTTCGGGTGGTTCGTTCACCGCGGGGCGGTGGGGGCTGGTCGCGCAGTTCCCCGCGCCCCTGAAGGGGCGCCGTCCGCACCGGAGCTGAGACGATCGGCTTCCTTTGCGGCCCGCTCCACCCGTTCCCTGTGTTCCGCCCACCAACTCGCGTCGCCCGGCGCCATGTTGTCGCCCTCGGCCCGCTGGCCCGCTGCTCCATCGACGAGTTCTCGTACGACGTCGGCGTGGCCCGCGTGCCGGGACGTCTCGTAGATCATGTGGGCGAGGGCGCGGTGCAGGGTGATGTCGTTCCCCCGTTCACCGGGTATGCGGCCGACCGCGTCCAACGGCAGCGCCTCGATCGTGATGACGCGGAGGTCAGCTTTGAAGTCCGGTGAGGTCATGCGCCCATTCTTCAGCAGGGTGCTACGCGCCCTGTGGGGGGCGCGGGGAACTGCGCGACCAGCCCCCACCGGCCCGCAGCTCCCCACAACCCGACTGCCAAAACCGTCAGCGCTTGCCCTTTTTACCGGGATCCAGAAGCCCCGCCTTGCGCAGAGCATCCGCCATCGCACTGTTGGCCGGCGGCGGAGCCGCCTGGCGCGAACCCGATCCGCCGCCCTGCTGCTGCCGTTGCTGAGGCGGACGCCCACCGCCCCGCTGCCGACGCTCGCCACCCCCACCCTGCTGTCGCCGCTCCCCGCCGGAGCCCTGCGCCTGGGCTTCGTCCTCCAGCCGCAGCGTCAACGAGATCCGCTTCCGCGGAATGTCGACGTCGAGCACCTTCACCTTGACGATGTCCCCCGGCTTCACCACGTCGCGAGGGTCCTTGACGAACGTCTTCGACAGCGCGGAGACATGCGCCAGCCCGTCCTGGTGGACACCGACGTCGATGAACGCCCCGAACGCGGCGACGTTCGTGACGACCCCCTCCAGGACCATCCCGGGCGCCAGGTCGGAGATCTTCTCGACGCCGTCCTTGAACGTGGCCGTCTTGAACGCGGGCCGAGGGTCGCGCCCCGGCTTCTCCAGTTCCTTCAGGATGTCGGTCACGGTCGGCAGACCGAACTTCTCGTCGACGAACTCCGTCGGCTTCAGCGAGCGCAGCACCGCCGTGTTGCCGATCAGCGACGCCACCTCACTGCCCGCCGTCTTCACCATCCGCCGTACGACCGGATACGCCTCGGGGTGCACGCTGGACGCGTCGAGCGGGTCGTCGCCGCCGCGGATGCGCAGGAAGCCCGCGCACTGCTCGTAGGCCTTCGGGCCGAGCCGTGCCACGTTCTTCAGCTGGGTGCGCGAGGTGAAGGGGCCGTTGGCGTCGCGGTGCGACACGATGTTCTCAGCGAGGCCGGAGGTGATGCCGGACACGCGTGAAAGGAGCGGCGCGGAGGCCGTGTTGACGTCCACGCCGACGCCGTTCACACAGTCCTCGACCACCGCGTCCAGCGAACGCGACAGCTTCACCTCGGACAGATCGTGCTGGTACTGGCCGACACCGATCGACTTGGGGTCGATCTTCACCAGCTCGGCCAGCGGATCCTGGAGCCGGCGCGCGATGGAGACGGCGCCGCGCAACGACACGTCCATGTCGGGCAGTTCCTGCGAGGCGAACGCGGACGCCGAGTACACGGACGCGCCGGCCTCGGACACCATCACCTTGGTGAGCTTCAACTCCGGGTGCTTGGTGATGAGTTCACCGGCGAGCTTGTCGGTCTCGCGGGACGCCGTGCCATTGCCGATCGCGATCAGGTCGACCGAGTGCTGGGCGGAGAGCCGGGCCAGCTTGGCGAGGGCCTCGTCCCACTTGTTGGCCGGGACGTGCGGGTAGATGACGTCCGTCGCGACGACCTTGCCGGTCGCGTCGACGACGGCCACCTTCACGCCCGTACGGAAACCGGGGTCCAGGCCCAGCGTCGCGCGCGTGCCGGCCGGGGCGGCGAGCAGCAGGTCGCGCAGGTTCGAGGCGAAGACGTTGACCGCCTCGTCCTCGGCCGCGGTCCGCAGCCGGAGCCTGAGGTCGATGCCGAGGTGCACCAGGATGCGGGTGCGCCAGGCCCAACGGACCGTGTCCTGAAGCCACTTGTCGCCGGGACGGCCCCGGTCGAGGATCTGGAAGCGGTGGGCGACCATCCCCTCGTAGGAAGAAGGTCCCTCGGTGGCCTCCTCGGGCTCCAGGACGAGATCGAGGACCTCCTCCTTCTCGCCGCGCAGCATCGCGAGGACGCGGTGCGAGGGCAGCGCGGTGAACGGCTCCGAGAAGTCGAAGTAGTCGGCGAACTTGGCGCCCGCCTCCTCCTTGCCCTCCCGCACCTTCGCCGCGAGCCGTCCGCGCACCCACATCCGCTCGCGCAGCTCGCCGATCAGGTCGGCGTCCTCCGAGAACCGCTCGGTGAGGATGGCCCGCGCGCCGTCCAGGGCGGCCTGCGGATCGGCGACACCCTTGTCGGCGTCGACGAACGCGGCGGCAGCGGCCAGCGGCTCCACACTCGGGTCGCCCAACAGCCCCTCCGCGAGCGGCTCCAGGCCTGCCTCGCGTGCGATCTGCGCCTTCGTGCGCCGCTTGGGCTTGAAGGGAAGGTAGATGTCCTCAAGGCGCGCCTTGGTCTCGGCGGCCCGGATCTGCGCCTCCAGCTCCTCGGTGAGCTTGCCCTGCTCGCGCACCGATTCCAGGATCGCGGTCCGCCGCTCCTCCAGCTCCCGCAGATAGCGCAGCCGCTCCTCGAGCGTGCGCAGCTGCGCGTCGTCGAGCATCTCGGTCGCTTCCTTGCGGTAGCGGGCGATGAAGGGCACCGTGGAGCCGCCGTCGAGCAGCTCGACGGCGGCCTTCACCTGCCGCTCCCGTACGCCGAGCTCCTCGGCGATCCTGCCTTCGATGGACCCTACGAGGGGTGTCGTCACGCCCGTACCGCCTTCTCCACTGAGGTTGCGCGGCAATTGTGGCAGGTGACACTGACACTCGGGGATCAGGGCGTAGTCCCGGAGTCGATTTTCGGTGATCTTCTGGACGGTGGGAGCAGAGATGGGAGAGGCTGCGGGTATCGCCTGGTATGAGCAGGCAACTGACACCCCTTCCAGCGAAGTTGAGGCTCATGCCCGCGACAGTCCCCCTTGCGCCCCCGTCCCCCGCGGTCGCCGAACTGGCGGCACAGCACG
The DNA here is from genome assembly GCF_053598575.1 of Streptomyces sp. NPDC001100. Lineage (NCBI taxonomy): Bacteria > Bacillati > Actinomycetota > Actinomycetes > Kitasatosporales > Streptomycetaceae > Streptomyces > Streptomyces sp. NPDC001100. Next base: position 133,003 of record NZ_JBSFKO010000025.1, on the reverse strand, counting down.
AACTGGGAGCGCTGCTCGCCACCTTCAAGCCACAGCGGTTCGGGTGGTTCGTGAAGTCGTCGCTCTACGTGACGCTCGCGGTGCTGTTCTTCATGTTCGTGGTGCCGGCCGTGATCTTCTACTACGTGGCGCTGCGCCGCACCCCCGACTTCAACCCTGGACAGGCGGCCAAGCGGCTGCACCTGTTCGAGCACGGCATGATCGCCGACCAGGAGACGGGCGCGGGCGCGGTGGCCGTGCGGTGGGACCGGATCAGGCTCTACGAGGAGCAGGTACAGAAGATCATCAACGGCATACCGGGTCCGATTCTGTACACCTGCGTGGCGACGAGCCCGGGCGCGAGCGTGACGGTCACCAACTTCTACGAGAACCCGGGCACTTGGGCCCCGGCCATGCAGAGGGCGGTACTGGGAGCCCAGGGCGCCGCCGCGCAGCAGGCGTTCCTGGCCGGTGAGGTCCTGGACTTCGGAGAGTTCGACCTCTCCACGGCAGGCGTCGCGCACCGCAAGCAACTGCTGCCCTGGACCCAGGTGGGTCAGGTCAAGCTGGGCGGCGGCGCCGTCGCCGTGATGAAGAACGGCGAACCGGCTTTCTGGGCCCGCGCCATGGCCAAGAGCGTCCCGAATCTTCAGGTGTTCCTGGCCATGGTGGACAAACACCGCAGCGCGTGAGTCTTCTCTTCGCGTCGCTCGGCGGGAGCCCGCCGCCGGCGCCGCCGCGGTGACTTCCCGCCGCAGCGCCGTCGGCTAGCTCTTGCCGAGCAGATTCCCCGGAAACGCCCCGGCGGCGAGCGCGCGCCGGGCGAACCCGGTCGCCAGCTCGGTCAGCCGTACGACCCCTTCGGCGCCCAGGTGCTCGTACGGTGCCCGGTCCAGCCGGTCCGTCTCCGTCTCGATCCCGGCGCGCAGTGCGACGCCCGCCTCGGTCAACTCGCCGTCCCCGTCGAGCAGTCCGCGCTCCCGCAGCCGTCCCGCGGCGGCGTCCCACTCCTCCTGGCTCCAGCCACGCGTGCCGAACACCCACTTCGGGGACATGCCCTTGCCGGTCGCGGTGTGGGTCACCACCGCCTCCAGGCCGTCGAGTCCGGCGGACATCAGGACGGCCAGGTGACCGTCGCCGCGGTGCTCGCGCAGCAGGGTGGCGGCGTGGAAGTACGCGAGGTGCGGCTCCTCGGGGACCGGCAGATCGGCATGCGCGGCGTACAGGGGACGCGCGGCACGCGTGCACGCCTCGGTGGCCCGCAGCGCAAGCCGCGCGGCCTCCGCCATCTCCGCCGACTCGACGACGTCGTCGTCCAGCAGCCGGCGCAGCGTCGCGTCGACGGCACGCGCGCGTGCCTGAAGTGCCTGCTCCGGGGAGACGGTCTCCCACACGGCGGGCACGTGCCGGGCCACGAGTTCGTACTTGTAGTTGTAGAACGTCGCCGCCACCACGCCGGGCCCGACCCGTCCCAGCGCCGCCGCCCGTACGGCGAAGTTGACGGCCCTGGAGTCCGTGACGCCGAGCTCCGCCAGTTCCCTCCCCAGGTCGGGCGAGAAGTAGAGCGTGGCGTGCAGGGAGTTGAGCGCGTTGTGGCAGCGGCGCCCGGCACGGGGGTCGACGGCGGCAGTAGTCATGCCGGTCACGTTACCGACTGGTCGGTACGCACTCCAGCAGTGGGCGGCGGATGGCAGGAAAGGTGGGGTACTCGTCATTGCGGCCATCACGTGGAACGCGAAGAATCGACGGTATGCGAACCGTTCTGGTGGTCCTCTTCGACGATGTGCAGAGCCTCGACGTCACCGGCCCCATGGAGGTCTTCGCGGGCGCCGAGAAACTCGCACCGGGGACCTACCGCATCCGTACGGCCTCCCTGGACGGCGGCCCGGTACGCACCTCCAGCGGCCTGACCGTCGTACCGGACTCGCCCCTCGCCGACGCACCCGCCCCGCACACCCTGCTCGTCCCCGGCGGCCCGGGCGCGCGTGGTCCCGACCCGCGGCTGACCGACTGGCTCCGCGAGCACGGGCCGCTCGCCGAGCGCCTGGTGTCCGTGTGCACCGGAGCGATCGTGCTCGCCGGGGCGGGTCTGCTGGACGGCCGGAGGGCCACCACGCACTGGGCGTACTGCGCGGAACTTGCCCGTGACCATCCCGCCGTGACGGTCGAACCCGACCCCATCTACGTCCGCGACGGACCTGTCTCCACCTCGGCCGGTGTCACCTCGGGCATCGATCTCGCGCTCGCGCTGGTCGAGGAGGACCTCGGCCGGGAGGTCGCGCTGAGCATCGCCCGCCACCTGGTGGTGTTCCTGCGCCGACCCGGCAACCAGGCCCAGTTCAGCGCCCAGCTCGCCGCCCAGACGGCCTGCCGGGAACCCCTCCGCGAGGTCCAGCAGTGGATCACCGAGCACCCGGCCGACGATCTCGGCGTCCACTCCCTGGCCGCCCGCGCCCGCCTCTCGCCCCGCCACTTCGCCCGAGCCTTCCGGGCCGAGACCGGCATGACCCCCGGCCGCTACGTCGACCGCGTCCGCCTCGAACACGCCCGACGCCTCCTGGAGGACACCGGCGACGGCATCGAGGAGATCTCCCGCGCCAGCGGCTACGGCACCCCGGAGACCATGCGCCGCGCCTTCCTCAAATCCCTCGGCACGGCCCCGGCGGAATACCGCCGCCGCTTCCACCCGGCCCCGGCTCCGGTCCCGGCTCCGGCGCCAGGCGCCCGCTGAACGCGGACAGACGCGGCGCACAGGCAATCTCCGGCTGCCGACTGTCTATTGGCGGCCGCCGATTGCCGACCGTCGATTGCTGACCGCGGCTCGTCGACTGTCGACCGCCTACTGGCGCCCACCTTTTGCCGACCGGAATTCGTTCACTGCAGATTGTCGACCGCGGCTTCGCCGACTGCTCACTGCCGACTGCTCACCGTCGACCGCTGATTGCAGACCGCAGCTCGTCGACTGCAGATTGTCGACCGTTGACCACGGCTCGTCGACTGTCGACGACAGCCCACCGACCACAGCTCGCCGACCGCCGACCGCCGACCGCCGACCGCCGACCGCCGACCGGAGCCCGCCGAGCCGCCCGCCCAAGCCCCCGCCGCACCACCAACACCCGCCCATGCCGCAGATCGCCGGCCCCGCGCCACTGCCCACCCCCCCCGCCCCGAAAGGCCCCGAATGCACATCGCCATCGTCCTCTTCGACCGCTTCACCGCTCTCGACGCCGTTGGCCCCTACGAGACCCTCGGTCGTCTCCCCGACGCGGAGACCGTGTTCGTCGCCGAGGAGACCGGCCCTGTCCGCAACGAGAGCGGGAATCTGGCGCTCGTCGCCGACCGGACCCTGGCCGAGGTGCCGAGCCCCGACATCGTGGTCGTGCCGGGCGGCCCCGGCCAGACCTCGCAGATGGAGAACGAGACCCTCCTGGACTGGCTGCGCACCGCCGACGCCACCAGCACCTGGACGACCTCGGTGTGCACCGGGTCGCTGCTGCTGGCCGCCGCCGGGCTCCTGAACGGCCGGCGCGCGACCTCGCACTGGCTGGCCCTGGAGGAGTTGAGGCGGTTCGGTGTCGAGCCCACGGGGGAACGCGTGGTGACCGACGGCAAGTACGTCACCGCGGCCGGTGTCTCCTCCGGCATCGACATGGGCCTGACCCTGCTCGGCCGGATCGCCGGTGACGAACACGCCCGGGCCGTACAGCTGTTGACCGAGTACGACCCGCAGCCGCCCTACGACGCGGGGTCCCCGGAGAAGGCGCCCGCGCATCTCGTCGCGGAACTCCGGACCAGGAGCCGCTTCATCCTCCGGTAGTCCAGGTGAAGCGCGCCTCGCGGCGTTCCAGGAACGCGGCGACGCCCTCGGCGGTGTCGTCGCTGCCGCGTGCCTGCTCGGCCCAGTAACCGTCCCTGTCCGTACGCCCGTTGGCGAACTCCTTCGCCGCGGCCTGCGTCAGCCGGGAGCGGGCGGCCAGTACCCGGGTGAACTCCGCGACCCGCTTGGCGAGTTCGCCCTCGGGCAGCAGTTCGTCGAGGAAACCGGTGCGCAGCGCCCGCTCCGCGTCGATCAACTCGGCCGAGAAGAGGAGGTACTTGGCGGTTCCCGGACCCACCAGCGACACCAATCGCCGGGTGGAGGACGCCGGATACACGATCCCGAGCTTCGCCGGAGTCACCCCGAACAGCGCCCCCTGCTCCGCGAACCGCAGATCGCAGGCCGCCGCCAACTGCGCGCCGCCGCCCACACAGTGACCCCGGATCGCGGCCAGCGTCGGCTTCGGGAACGCCGCGAGCGCCTCCTCCGCGAGCACCGCGAGCCCCTGTGCCTCGCCCGCCGACTCCCGCAGCGTGGAGATGTCGGCCCCGGCGCAGAACGTGCCGCCCTCACCGGTCAGCACCAGTGCCCGTACGGCGGGATCGGCCGCCAGGGTGTCGAGCAGCGGCGGCAGCGCGCGCCACATCGCGGCCGTCATCGCGTTGCGCTTGCCGGGGTGGTGGACGACGACGGTGGCGACCGAGTCGGTGACCTCGTGCAGCAGTTGGGGCTCCATGCGCCGGATGCTACGTACAACCGGAAGAGTTCGCGAAGTCGTCATGATCGGGACACAAGCGGTCCGACACGCGACCGTGCCGGGCGGAAGTGGTCGTAATGCACCCGAAAACTGCTGACTTCTGTTCAGTCGTAGGGGGTGGAGCGGGTCGTTGCCAACACTCGTCGGGTGGTGACAATCGAGCGCAAGGGTGGCGACCGGACGATGGAGAACGATGGGCGTGGGGCAGGCCCCCGCCCAGAAGGCGGCGTCGGGGACGATCCCCCGGCCCCCGCCCCGCCGGGTCCGCTGCCGTACGAGGGAGTCTGGCGGTTCACCGCCTCCGCCGTCGACGCCTCCGTCCCGCAGGCGCGGCATGCCGTGCGGGACCTGCTCCTCCGCCAGGGCGTGCCCCTGACGGACGACCTGCTGCAGGGGCTGTTGCTGATCGTCTCCGAGCTGGTCACCAACGGGGTCAAGCACGCGGCGCTGCTGTCGCCGATACTCGCGGTGGAGGTCGCCGTCGGTGCCGAGTGGGTGCGGGTGTCCGTCGAGGACAACCACCCCTACCGCCCGACCGCCCTGGTGGCCGACCACGACGAGACCGGTGGCCGGGGACTGCTCCTGGTGCGCGAGGTGACCCGGGAGGCGGGCGGTGTGTGCGACGTCGAGCACACGGCGAGCGGCGGCAAGGTGATCTGGGCCGCGCTGCCGCTCACCGCCGTGCGGGTGCCGTAGGGCGGGCGGTCACCAGCCCGCGGTCGGGCCCGTCAGCTCGCGGACCGCCGGACGGGCCGCGTCCAGCACTGTCATGAACCAGGACGAGAAGGTGTCCTTCGCGTGCCGCTCCGCGAGCTCGGCGGGGGTCACGAACGCGGTCGTGTCCACCTCCTCCGGGTCCGGCCGCAGCGGGGACTGCACCATGCCGACGAAGAGGTGGTTGTACTCCTGCTCCACCAGACCCGAGGCCGGGTCGGGGTGGTTGTAGCGCACGGTGCCCGCCTCGGCGAGCAGCGACGGCGACACCCCCAGCTCCTCGTACGTACGCCGGGCCGCCGCCGCGAAGGGCGCCTCGCCCGGGTAGGGGTGACCGCAGCAGGTGTTGGACCAGACGCCGGGGGAGTGGTACTTGCCGAGCGCCCGCTGCTGGAGCAGCAGCCGCCCCTGCTCGTCGAAGAGGAAGACGGAGAAGGCGCGGTGCAGCCGCCCCGGTGGCTGGTGGGCGGAGAGCTTCTCCGCGGTGCCGATCGTCACGCCGTTCTCGTCGACCAGTTCGAGCAGGATCGCTTCGGCGGTGCCGTTCGACGAGCTGTGCGTCGCGGTGGCAGGTGTGATCGGCATACCCATCCTTCACATCGGTCTTCAAAGCCAAGTCTGCCGTACGAATCCGGCACTCCCGGCAGTTCATCGTGCCCGGCGCGGCGACGGGGGAACCGTCCGGGGGTGGGGTCACGGGAGTGTGGACACGGGTGTGCGCCGGACGGTTGCGTTCCGTCCGATCTGGTCGATTTCTCTCGGATTCCGTCGGCTTCTGCCAGCCGTCAGTCGTCCAGCCGTCCAGCCGTCCAGCCGTCAAGCGGTCGTCCGGTCGTCGATCGGTCGTCAATGGCAGAGCTTCGCCTCGTGCTCCGCGTGCCCGCCGGGCTCCAGCTGGAAGGTGCAGTGCTCCACGTCGAAGTGGTCGCCGAGGCAGGCCCGGAGTTCGTGGAGCATCTTCTCGTTGCCGATGGCGTTCAGCGCGTCCGGGCCGACGACCACGTGCGCGGAGAGCACCGGCAGGCCCGAGGTGATCGTCCAGGCGTGCAGATCGTGGATGTCCTCGACGCCGTCCAGGGCCAGGACATGGGCCCGCACCTCCCGCATGTCGACGTCCCTGGGTGCCGACTCCAGCAGTACGTCGAGGGTCTCGCGCAGCAGCCTCAGCGTGCGCGGCACGATCATCAGGCCGATGACGAGCGAGGCGATCGGGTCGGCGGCCTGCCATCCCGTGGCCAGGATCACCACGGCCGAGACGATCACCGCTAGGGAGCCCAGCGCGTCGGCGGCCACCTCCAGGAACGCGCCCCGCACATTCAGGCTCTCCTTCCGGCCGCGCGCCAGCAGCGTGAGGGAGATCATGTTCGCGACCAGGCCGATCAGACCGAACACGACGGTCGGTCCGCCCTCGGTGTCGGCGGGCACGACGAACCGCTGGACCGCCTCGTGGAGCACATAGCCGCCGACACCGAGCAGCAGCAGACAGTTGGCGAGCGCGGCGAGGATCTCCGCGCGGGCGTAGCCGAAGGTGCGGTGGCCGGCCGCCGGGCGGTTGGCGAAGCGGACGGCGAGCAGGGCCATGCCGAGCCCGAGCGCGTCCGTCGCCATGTGGGCCGCGTCGGCGACGAGCGCGAGGGAGTCCGCGAGCAGCCCGCCGACCACCTCGACCACCATCACGGTGAGCGTGATCCCCAGCGCGACGCGCAGCCTGCCCCGGTACGTCGCGGCGGCCGTACCGGTGACGGGAGTGCCGTGCGTGTGGGAATGCCCGTGATCGTGCCCTGCCCCCATGAAAGCCGCCCTCCCGATGACTGGCCCGGATCACAGTGAACTACGGGTGGGGGGTATGGGGCAACGCGGCACTGAACACCGTTGTCATCAGCCCTGACCTGCGTAGACGGATCACGGATCTCGGAGGCGCGGAGCGCCTGCGGGAGGGTGCGGAAGGCGGCCCGGGCCCACGGCCGTACGTGTGGGCCGCCGTCGGGGGCTCCGCGGAATGTCCGGCGATGCCCGCTCTGGCAGGTGCGGTTTGTCGGGCGGGGGCCGAATCCCTGATGATGATCTCGGCGGAGGCGCCTGCAGACCCTGTTGATCAGCCCATGAACGGCCGGTGAACACGGGCTTGAGAGCATCCGATAGCCTCTGCCGACATGCCGCCCGGGTGCCACCCAAGGGGCGCCACCACCATGCACATGACCGGCGCCCACGCGTCGGCACCAGGGAGTGAGTTCGGTTGTCGACCGCCATCCTCACCGGTCAGCCGGTCCCCGGATCGTCGATCGAGGACGACCTGCGCTCGCTCGGCTTCGACGTCCGGATCGCCGCCGACACCACCGAGGCGGAAACGCTGCTCGCGGCCGTTCCAGGTGACCGGCGCGTCGCCGTCGTGGACGCCCGCTTCGTCGGCCACCGGCACGCGCTGCGCCTCGGTCTCACCGACCCCCGCTTCCCGCTCGCCGCGGTAACGGGCGCCGTCACCGCACAGCCGGCCGGCCGCCAGGCCCTGACCCGCGCGGTGGCCCGCGAGAACTCGGCCGGCGGCGGTACGACCCTCCTCGACAACCTCGCCGACCGCATCGTCACCGCCCTCGACGCCGACGGCTCGGTCGTGCACCGCCCCGAACTGGGCAGCCTCGTCGCCACGGTCCCCGTAGACCCGCAGGCCAGCAACGAGGCACGGCAGGCGGTGGCGGCCGTCGACGACGAGGCCGTACGCCTGAAGTCGGCCGTGAAGTCCCGCGACGGCTTCTTCACCACCCACTTCATCAGCCCGTACTCCCGCTACATCGCCCGCTGGTGCGCCCGCCACGGCCTCAGCCCGAACCAGGTCACCACCGCGTCCCTGCTCACCGCGCTGATCGCGGCGGGCTGCGCGGCCACCGGCACCCGCGCCGGGTTCGTCGCGGCCGGCGTCCTGCTGATCGCGTCCTTCGTCCTGGACTGCGTCGACGGCCAGATCGCCCGCTACGCCCTGAAGTACTCGACGCTCGGCGCCTGGCTCGACGCCACCTTCGACCGCGCCAAGGAGTACGCCTACTACGCCGGCCTCGCGCTGGGAGCGGCCCGCGGCGGCGACGACGTATGGGCGCTCGCGCTCGGCGCGATGATCCTGCAGACCTGTCGGCACGTCGTGGACTTCTCCTTCAACGAGGCCAACCACGACGCCACCGCCAACACCAGCCCCACCGCCGCCCTCTCCGACAAGCTCGACAGCGTCGGCTGGACGGTCTGGGTGCGCCGGATGATAGTTCTGCCCATCGGCGAACGATGGGCGATGATCGCCGTACTCACGGCCGTGACGACCCCCCGGATCACCTTCTACGTCCTTCTCGTCGGCTGCGCCTTCGCGGCGACGTACACGACGGCGGGCCGGGTGCTGCGCTCGCTGACCCGCAAGGCACGGCGGACGGACCGGGCGGCGCAGGCGCTGGCGGATCTCGCCGACAACGGACCCCTTGCGTCCTTCGTGGCCCGCGTCAACCCCGGCCGCCTCGGCGCCCCGCTCCTGATCGCGCTCGCGGGCACCGCGATCCTCGCCGTCTCCCTCTTCTCCGGCGTCACCTGGGCCCCCGTGGCCGGCGCCCTGGTCTACGCGCTCACCTCCGGGCAGGCCCTGTCCCGCCCCCTCAAGGGCGCCCTCGACTGGCTCGTCCCCCCGCTCTTTCGGGCGGCCGAATACTGCACGGTCCTGGTGCTCGCGGCCAAAGCGGAGGTAAACGGAGCACTTCCTGCGGCTTTCGGCCTGGTGGCCGCAGTCGCCTACCATCACTACGACACGGTGTACCGCATTCGCGGCAATGCCGGGGCGCCCCCGGCCTGGCTGGTGCGCGCCATCGGGGGGCAGGAGGGGCGGACACTGCTCGTCACCGTTCTCGCCGCCGCGCTCACCACGTCGCAGTTCCCGGTCGCGCTCACGGTCCTGGCCGTGGCCGTGGCCCTGCTGGTGCTCGTCGAGAGCATCCGCTTCTGGGTGTCCGCAGGGGCGCCCGCCGTACACGATGAAGGAGAACCCGCATGATCGGCCTCGTGCTGGCGGCCGGCGCCGGACGGCGTCTGCGCCCCTACACCGACAGCCTTCCCAAGGCTCTGGTGCCGGTGGGGCCCGCGGGTATAGAGGGCGAACCGACGGTCCTGGACCTCACCCTCGGCAACTTCGCCGAGATCGGTCTGACCGAGGCCGCGATCATCGTCGGCTACCGCAAGGAAGCCGTGTACGAGCGCAAGGCGGCCCTTGAGGCGAAGTACGGCCTCAGGCTCACCCTCATCGACAACGACAAGGCCGAGGAGTGGAACAACGCCTACTCCCTGTGGTGCGGACGTGACGCCCTCAAGGACGGCGTGATCCTCGCCAACGGCGACACCGTCCACCCGGTCTCCGTCGAGAAGACGCTGCTGGCCGCCCGTGGCGACGGCAAGCGCATCATCCTCGCGCTGGACACCGTCAAGTCCCTTGCGGACGAGGAGATGAAGGTCGTCGTCGACCCCGCCAAGGGCATGACGAAGATCACCAAGCTGATGGACCCCGCCGAGGCCACCGGCGAGTACATCGGCGTCACCCTCATCGAGGGCGACGCCACCGCCGAGCTGGCCGACGCGCTCAAGACGGTGTGGGAGACCGACCCGCAGCAGTTCTACGAGCACGGCTACCAGGAACTCGTCAACCGCGGCTTCCGGATCGACGTGGCCCCGATCGGCGACGTCAAGTGGGTCGAGATCGACAACCACGACGATCTGGCCAAGGGACGTGAGATCGCGTGCCTGTACTGACCCGGCTGATTCCCTCGCCCGTCGTCGTGGACATCCGCCCGGGTGCCCTCGACGACCTCGCGTGCGTCCTCGCCGACGAACGCATCTCGCACTCCGGCAAGCTCGCGATCGCCGTCAGCGGCGGCTCGGGCGCCCGGCTGCGCGAGCGCCTCGAACCCAACCTGCCCGGTGCCACCTGGTACGAGGTCGGCGGCGGCACCCTCGACGACGCGATCGAGCTGGCCGGCGAGATGAAGGCCGGTCACTACGACGCGGTCGTGGGCCTCGGCGGCGGAAAGATCATCGACTGCGCCAAGTTCGCCGCGGCACGTATCGGCCTGCCCCTGGTCGCCGTACCGACGAACCTCGCGCACGACGGCCTCTGCTCGCCGGTCGCCACGCTCGACAACGACGCGGGGCGCGGCTCGTACGGTGTGCCGAACCCGATCGCCGTCGTCATCGACCTCGACGTCATCCGCGAGGCACCGGCGCGCTTCGTGCGGGCCGGAATCGGTGACGCGATCTCCAACATCAACTCGATCGCGGACTGGGAGCTGTCCAACCGCGTCAACGGAGAGAAGATCGACGGCCTCGCCGCCGCCATGGCCCGGCAGGCGGGCGAGGCGGTGCTCCGGCATCCCGGTGGCATAGGGGACAGCGGCTTCCTCCAGGTGCTCGCCGAGGCCTTGGTCCTCACCGGAATCGCGATGTCGATCTCGGGTGACTCCCGGCCCGCCTCGGGCTCCTGCCACGAGATCAACCACGCCTTCGACCTGCTCTTCCCCAAACGCGCCGCCGCCCACGGCGAGCAGTGCGGACTGGGCGCGGCCTTCGCGATGTACCTGCGCGGAGCCCACGAGGAATCCGCGTACACGGCCGAGGTGCTGCGCCGGCACGGACTGCCGGTGCTGCCGGAGGAGATCGGCTTCACGGTGGACGAGTTCGTCCGCGTCGTGGAGTTCGCTCCTCAGACCCGCCCCGGCCGCTACACGATCCTCGAACACCTCGACCTGAAAACCGACCAGATCAAGGACATCTACGCCGACTATGTCAAGGCCATCGGTAGCTGAACTCCGTCCCGTCGTCCACCCCGCAGGGGTGAAGGACCGGCGCAGCGGTGAGCACTGGATGGGACGCCTCTACATGCGTGAGGTGTCCCTGCGGGTGGACCGCTACCTGGTGAACACCAGGGTCTCGCCTAACCAGCTCACGTACCTGATGACCGTCTTCGGCGTACTCGCCGCCCCGGCGCTGCTGGTGCCGGGGATCACGGGCGCCGTGCTGGGCGTGGTGTGCGTCCAGATGTATCTGCTGCTGGACTGCGTCGACGGCGAGATCGCCCGCTGGCGCAAGCAGTACTCCCTCGCGGGCGTCTACCTCGACCGGGTCGGCGCCTACCTCACCGACGCCGCCGTCCTCGTCGGCTTCGGGCTGCGCGCCGCCGACCTGTGGGGCAGCGGCCGTATCGACTGGCTGTGGGCCTTCCTCGGCACGCTGGCCGCGCTCGGCGCGATCCTGATCAAGGCCGAGACCGACCTGGTCGGCGTCGCCCGGCACCAGACCGGCAAGGCGCCGGTGCAGGAGTCCGCGGCCGAGATGCGGTCCTCAGGGATGGCCCTGGCCCGCCGGGCCGCCGCCGCCTTCAAGTTCCACCGGCTGATCCTCGGCATCGAGGCGTCCCTGCTGATCCTGGTCCTGGCGATCGTGGACCAGGTCCGCGGCGACCTGTTCTACTCGCGGCTCGGCGTCGCCGTACTCGCCGGCATCGCGCTGCTCCAGACCCTGCTGCACCTGGTGTCGATCCTCGCGTCGAGCAGGCTGAAGTGAGCGGCATGAAGGTCGGCGCGGTGATCATCACCATGGGCAACCGGCCCGACGAACTCCGTGCCCTGCTCGACTCGGTGGCCAAACAGGACGGCGACCGGGTCGAGGCGGTGGTCGTCGGCAACGGCTCGCCCGTGCCCGACGTACCGGACGGCGTCCGGACCATGGAGCTGCCCGAGAACCTCGGCATCCCCGGCGGGCGCAACATCGGCCTGGAGGCCTTCGGGCCCTGCGGTCGAGATGTCGACATAGTGATGTTCCTCGACGACGACGGGCTGCTCGCCCAGCACGACACCGCCGAGCTGTGCCGGCAGGCCTTCGCCGCCGACCCCCGCCTCGGCATCATCAGCTTCCGCATCGCCGACCCGGAGACGGGTGTCACCCAACGCCGGCACGTCCCGCGGCTGCGCGCCTCCGACCCGATGCGTTCCTCCCGGGTGACCACCTTCCTCGGCGGCGCCAACGCCGTCCGTACGAGGGTCTTCGCCGAGGTCGGCGGACTTCCGGACGAGTTCTTCTACGCCCACGAGGAGACCGACCTCGCCTGGCGGGCCCTCGACGCCGGCTGGATGATCGACTACCGGTCCGACATGGTCCTGTACCACCCGACGACGGCGCCCTCCCGGCACGCGGTCTACCACCGCATGGTCGCCCGCAACCGCGTCTGGCTGGCCCGCCGCAACCTCCCCGCCCCCCTCGTCCCCGTCTACCTCGGGGTGTGGCTGCTGCTCACGCTCCTGCGCCGCCCTTCACGTCCTGCCCTGCAGGCCTGGTTCGGCGGGTTCAAGGAGGGCTGGACCACTCCGTGCGGACCGCGCAGGCCCATGAAGTGGCGTACGGTGTGGCGGCTGACCCGACTGGGCCGGCCCCCCGTGATCTGACGGGCTCGACCGTGCGTGACCGGGCGTTCGGCGCGCGGGACGTCCCTGAAAGGTGTCCGGCGGCGGATACGTGTCACTTCCTGTAGCACAATTCCGTAAGACGAACGCATGACGATCGTAAGACGCATCCGAACATGAAGGCTTCCACACCTTGAGTGAGACAACGCATGACGGCGGAGTCGCGGTGAGCCCGCGCCCGTCGCCCGACGAAGGCCTCACGGCGCCGCAGCTCGCCGCCAAGTACGGGCTGACCGTGAGCGGTGCCCGCCCCGGACTCGTCGACTACGTCCGCCAGCTCTGGGGACGACGTCACTTCATCCTGGCCTTCTCCCAGGCGAAGCTGACGGCCCAGTACAGCCAGGCGAAGCTCGGCCAGCTCTGGCAGGTGGCCACTCCGCTGCTGAACGCGGCCGTCTACTTCTTCATCTTCGGCGTCATCCTGAAGGCCAGCCGGGGCATGTCGCGGGACGTGTACATCCCGTTCCTGGTCACGGGCGTCTTCGTGTTCACCTTCACGCAGAGCTCGATCATGGCGGGTGTCCGCGCGATCTCCGGCAACCTCGGCCTGGTGCGCGCGCTGCATTTCCCGCGCGCCTCGCTGCCGATCTCCTTCGCGCTCCAGCAGCTCCAGCAGCTCCTGTTCTCGATGACCGTGCTGTTCGTCATCGTGATCGGCTTCGGCAGCTACCCGAGCCTGTCGTGGCTGCTGATCCTTCCGATCCTGCTGCTGCAGTTCCTCTTCAACACCGGGCTCGCGCTGATCGTGGCGCGGATGGGCGCCAAGACCCCGGACCTCGCCCAGCTGATGCCGTTCATCCTGCGCACCTGGATGTACACGTCCGGCGTCATGTTCTCCATCAGCAAGATGATGGAGGGCCGCTCCGAGGTGTTCATCCGCTTCCTCCAGGTGAACCCGGCCGCCATCTACATGGACCTGATGCGCTTCGCGCTGATCGACGGCTACGGCGCCTCGAACCTGCCGCCGCACGTCTGGGCCATCGCCACCTTCTGGGCCGTGGTCCTGTTCGCCGGCGGGTTCGTGTACTTCTGGCAGGCGGAGGAGAGGTACGGCCGTGGCTGAGCCCAGCGTCGAGCAGAACCCGGTGGACCAGACCCCGGGGTCGCTGATCCCCACCGTCGTCGCGGACGAACTGCACATCGTCTACCGCGTGCACGGCGCCAAGACCGGCAAGGGCAGCGCCACCGCCGCCCTCAGCCGCATAGTCAAGCGCGGCGAGGAGCGCGGGGTGCGCAAGGTGCACGCCGTCAGGGGCGTCTCCTTCGTCGCCTACCGGGGCGAGGCCGTCGGCCTGATCGGCTCCAACGGCTCCGGCAAGTCGACCCTGCTGCGGGCCATCGCCGGCCTGCTCCCGGCCGAGAGCGGCCGGGTCTACACCAACGGCCAGCCCTCGCTGCTGGGCGTGAACGCGGCCCTGATGAACGACCTCACCGGCGAGCGGAACGTCATTCTGGGCGGTCTCGCCATGGGCATGAGCCGCGAACAGGTCAGGGAGCGCTACCAGGAGATCGTCGACTTCTCCGGGATCAACGAGAAGGGCGACTTCATCACCCTTCCCATGCGCACCTATTCCTCCGGAATGGCCGCCCGGCTGCGCTTCTCCATCGCCGCCGCCAAGGACCACGACGTCCTGATGATCGACGAGGCGCTGGCCACCGGCGACCGCAAGTTCCAGGTCCGCTCGGAGCAGCGCATCCGCGAACTGCGCAAGTCCGCGGGCACGGTGTTCCTGGTGAGCCACAACAACAAGTCGATCCGCGACACCTGCGACCGGGTGCTGTGGCTGGAACGCGGCGAACTGCGGATGGACGGGCCGACCGAAGAGGTCCTCAAGGAGTACGAGAAGTTCACCGGCAAGTAGTCGACTCGCATATGGGCGCAAAAGCCCGGAACGCTTCCCAGGGCCCCGCCGGAACTGCTCCGGCGGGGCCCCGCGTCTGCAAAGGAAACGTCAACTCGGCCCGGCCCAAGGAATCTTGACACCAATCGGTGTGTTGTTGTGATGTGCAGGACACCCCGAGGAAGCTCGCTGCGTTGTACAACGTAAGCTGTACCGGTGCCGAATAGCGGCAAGTGGGGCGATAATGCGCGACACCCAAATGCGGGTCACCGTGCGGACGACTGGGCGGCGTGTCCGAAATAGTGTGTATTGGGTCGGCAGTGTAGAACGGGAGATGTGACGGCAATGGCTACGGAAACTCCCCAGCTCACCGAAGCACGTGCCGTCCCCGCCCCTGGCAGCGAGCGGTGACGGGAAGCGGCAATGCCGCCACCGGTGACCCGGAGCGCGGCACACTCGACAAGGCCGCGGGCGAGAACTTCCCCGTGGCGCCTTTCTTCCTGCCCAGGGCGTGGCGCACCGACCTCATGGCGGTCTACGGATTCGCCCGCCTCGTCGACGACATCGGCGACGGCGACCTCGCCCCCGGCGGCGCCGACGCCGCGCTGCTCGGCGTGTCGCCCGAGGACGCCGAGGACCGCGTGCTCCTCCTCGACGCCTTCGAGGCCGATCTGCGCCGGGTCTTCGACGGCACCCCCCGCCACCCCCTGCTGCGCCGCCTCCAGCCGACCGTCCGCCGCTGCGCGCTCACCCCGGAACCCTTCCTCGGCCTGATCGCGGCGAACCGCCAGGACCAACTCGTCACGCGCTACGAGACCTACGACGATCTCCTTGCCTACTGTGAACTCTCCGCGAACCCGGTCGGCCGCCTCGTCCTCGGCGTCACCAGCACCGAGACGCCCGAGCGGGTCCGGCTCTCCGACGCGATCTGTACCGCACTGCAGATCGTCGAACACCTTCAGGACGTGACCGAGGACCTCGGCCGCGACCGCATCTACCTGCCCGCCCAGGACATGAAGCGCTTTCACGTCCAGGAAGCGGATCTCGCCACGCCCTCCGCGGGCGCATCGGTGCGCGCACTGGTTGCATACGAAGCAGAACGCGCCCGCGATCTCCTGAATGAAGGCGCCCCCCTGGTGGGTAGCGTCCACGGCAGACTGAAGCTGCTGCTCGCGGGGTTCGTGGCGGGGGGACGGGCGGCGATCAAAGCGATCGTCGCCGCCGAATACGACGTACTTCCCGGCCCGCCCAAACCCGGCAAGATCCAGTTGCTGCGTGAGGTGGGCGTGACTCTGCGAGGAGAGGGGTGATCCGGACCGTGGAGTCTGCACCGCACATGTCCGCGCCGGTACTCGCCGCCTACAGCTACTGCGAGGCCGTCACCGGACAACAGGCGCGCAATTTCGCGTACGGCATCAGACTGTTGCCCACGCCCAAGCGGCGCGCCATGTCGGCGCTGTACGCGTTCTCACGGCGTGTCGACGACATCGGCGACGGCACGCTGGCGACCGAGGTGAAGGCGGGGCGGCTGGAGGACACCCGGGCGCTGCTGACCCGGGTCCGCGAGGGCAAGGTCGAGGAGGACGACACCGACCCGGTGGCGGTCGCCCTCGCGCACGCGGCCGAGGCCTTCCCGATCCCGCTCGGCGGCCTGGACGAGCTGATCGACGGCGTCCTCATGGACGTCCAGGGCGAGACCTACGAGACCTGGGACGACCTGAAGGTCTACTGCCGCTGTGTCGCGGGTGCGATCGGGCGGCTCTCGCTCGGCGTGTTCGGCACGGAGGCGGGGGCGCGCGGCTCCGAACGCGCCTCGGAGTACGCCGACACGCTGGGGCTCGCGCTCCAGCTCACCAACATCCTGAGAGACGTCCGCGAGGACGCCGAGGGCGGCCGTACCTATCTGCCCGCCGACGACCTCGCGAAATTCGGGTGCTCGGCCGGGTTCGACGGACCGACCCCGCCCGAGGGTTCCGACTTCGCGGGTCTCGTGCACTTCGAGGTGCGCCGGGCCCGCACCCTTTTCGCCGAGGGCTACCGACTGCTCCCCATGCTCGACCGCCGCAGCGGCGCCTGTGTCGCCGCCATGGCCGGCATCTACCGCCGCCTGCTGGACCGCATCGAGCGCGAGCCGGAGGCCGTACTGCGCGGCCGGGTCTCGCTGCCCGGCCGCGAGAAGGCCTACGTCGCCGTGCGCGGCCTGTCCGGACTGGACACCCGCCACGTCACGCGCAGGACCCTCAGGAGGCGCACCTGATGGACAAAGTGGGCCAAGGTGATGTCACCGGAGAAATGCGGCACGCAACCCTCCGGTGCGCGACGGCGTCCCTGACTGCGACGACCTGCCATGGAGGGTTCGCGCACCACGGTGGGCGCACAGGGGGGAGTGCACGATGAGCGACGGCACGCAGGGCGGCGACGGGCTGCCCTCGGATCCATCGGCGGCAGGGGCCGCACGGCATGCGGTCGTGGTCGGCGGCGGGCTGGCCGGCGTCACCACCGCGCTCGCGCTCGCCGACGCCGGAGTCCGCGTCACCCTGCTCGAAGGCCGCCCGCGCCTGGGCGGACTCGCCTTCTCCTTCCAGCGCGGCGACCTCACCGTCGACAACGGTCAGCACGTGTACCTGCGCTGCTGCACCGCCTACCGCTGGTTCCTCGACCGCATCGAGGGCGCGGCGCTGTCTCCGCTGCAGGATCGTCTCGACGTGCCCGTACTCGACGCGAACCGCCCCGAGGGACGCAGGCTCGGCAGACTGCGACGCGACCCGCTGCCCGTACCTCTGCATCTCGGACGCAGCCTCGCGACCTACCCGCATCTCTCGCTCGCCGAGCGCGCCAAGGTCGGCCGTGCCGCTCTCGCGCTCAGAGCGCTCGACCTCGACGATCCGGCCCTGGACGCGCAGGACTTCGGCAGCTGGCTGGCCGCGCACGGTCAGTCGGCGCGTGCCGTCGAGGCACTGTGGGACCTGGTGGGGGTCGCCACCCTCAACGCGGTGGCCGGCGATTCCTCGCTGGCGCTGGCCGCGATGGTGTTCAAGACCGGTCTGCTCTCCGACCCGGGAGCGGCCGACATCGGCTGGGCCCGTGTGCCGCTGGGCGAACTGCACGACCGGCTGGCCCGCAAGGCGCTCGACTCCGCGGGCGTGCGCACCGAAGTCCGTACACGCGTCACCTCCGTCTCCACTGAGGAGAACGGGCGTTGGAGCGTCCAGGTTCCCGGCGAGCGCATCGAGGCCGACGCCGTCGTCCTCGCCGTGCCGCAGAGCGAGGCCCACGATCTGCTGCCCGACGGCGCCCTCGACGCCCCTGAGCGGCTGCTCGCCATCGACACCGCGCCGATCCTGAACGTCCACGTCGTCTACGACCGCAAGGTCCTCGCCCGGCCCTTCTTCGCCGCGCTGGGCAGCCCCGTGCAGTGGGTGTTCGACCGGACCGGGGCGTCCGGGCTGAAGGACGGCCAGTACCTGGCGCTGTCCCAGTCCGCCGCGCACGACGAGATCGACGCGACCGTCGCCGAACTGCGCGAGCGCTACCTTCCCGAGCTGGAGCGGCTGCTGCCCGGTGCGCGCGGCGCCGAGGTGAGGGACTTCTTCGTGACCAGGGAGCGCACGGCGACGTTCGCTCCCGCCCCCGGCGTCGGACGGCTGCGGCCCGGCGCCCGCACCAAGGCCCCCGGCCTGTACCTGGCCGGAGCGTGGACCGCCACAGGGTGGCCCGCGACCATGGAAAGTGCGGTCCGCAGTGGGGTGAGCGCGGCCGACGCGGCGCTCGCTGCCCTGGGCCGGCCCCGCCCCCATCGGCTCTTCGAGTTCGAGGAGGCGGCGTGATGCTCGACGAGCACGCGGCAGGCCCCCGCACCCCCGGTACCGCGACAAGAGGAGAGACTGTGCCCACTGTGCCCCCGGCCGAGACGGCCGCTGCGAGGACCGCGGTGGACGTGTCCGCGCTCCTGGAGCGCGGACGGACCCTTGCCACACCGGTGCTGCGGGCCGCCGTGGACCGCCTGGCACCGCCCATGGACACCGTCTCCGCCTACCACTTCGGCTGGATCGACGCCGAGGGCAACCCGGCCGCGGGCGACGGCGGCAAGGCCGTGCGCCCCGCGCTCGCCGTTCTCTCCGCCGAGGTCACCGGTGCCGCGCCCGAGGTCGGCATCCCCGGTGCCGTCGCCGTCGAGCTGGTGCACAACTTCTCGCTGCTGCACGACGACCTGATGGACGGCGACGAACAGCGCCGGCACCGCGACACCGTGTGGAAGGTGCACGGCCCCGCGCAGGCCATCCTGGTCGGCGACGCCCTGTTCGCGCTCGCCAACGAGGTCCTGCTGGAGCTCGGCACCGTCGAGGCCGGCCGCGCCACCCGCCGCCTCACCAGCGCGACCCGCGCCCTCATCGACGGCCAGGCGCAGGACATCTCCTACGAGCACCGCGACCGCGTCAGCGTCGAGGAGTGCCTGGAGATGGAGGGCAACAAGACCGGCGCCCTGCTCGCCTGCGCCTCCTCCATCGGGGCCGTGCTCGGCGGCGCGGACGACCGCACCGCCGACGTCCTGGAGAAGTACGGCCACCACCTCGGCCTGGCCTTCCAGGCCGTCGACGACCTCCTCGGCATCTGGGGCGACCCGGAGTCCACCGGGAAGCAGACCTGGAGCGATCTGCGCCAGCGCAAGAAGTCCCTGCCCGTGGTGGCGGCGCTCGCGGCGGGCGGACCCGCCTCCGAGCGGCTCGGCGAGATCCTCGCCGCCGACGCCAAGAGCAGCGACTTCGAGAACTTCTCCGAGGAGGAGTTCGCGGCCCGCGCCGCGCTCATCGAGGAGGCCGGCGGCCGCGAGTGGACCGCCGAAGAGGCACGCCGTCAGCACACCATCGCCATCGAGGTCCTCGACGCCATCGACATGCCCGACCGGGTTCGGGCGCAGTTCACGGCGCTCGCCGACTTCGTCGTCGTACGAAAGAGATGATCACTATCGGTCGAATAGCCCTCGCGTAGTCGCCGGCCGGTGCTGCGAACGAACGAGTACCGGCCGACGGCGGACCCACAGCAGAGACAGGCCACTGCACGAAGGGGAAGCCATGACAGCGACGACCGACGGAAGCACCGGGGCGATGCGGCCCCGTGTTGCCGCGGCCAGCGAAACCGACATCAACACCCCCGTGGCGGCCGGGGTGCACGACGCCGCCGCAGTCGCCGTGCAACGCGCCACCGACTTCCTGCTCTCCCTCCAGGACGCGCAGGGCTGGTGGAAGGGCGACCTCGACACGAACGTCACGATGGACGCCGAGGATCTGTTGCTCCGTCAGTTCCTGGGCATCCGCGACGAGTCGACGACCCGGGCCGCCGCACTCTTCATCCGCGGCGAGCAGCGCGAGGACGGCACCTGGGCCAGCTTCTACGGCGGGCCCGGCGAACTCTCCACCACCATCGAGGCGTACGTCGCCCTCCGGCTGGCCGGTGACGCGCCGGACGCCCCGCACATGGCGAAGGCCTCCGCGTGGGTCCGCGAGCGCGGCGGTATCGCCTCGGCCCGGGTCTTCACCCGGATCTGGCTCGCCCTCTTCGGCTGGTGGAAGTGGGACGACCTGCCCGAACTCCCGCCGGAACTCATCTACTTCCCCACCTGGGTCCCCCTCAACATCTACGACTTCGGATGCTGGGCCCGGCAGACCATCGTGCCGCTGACGGTGGTCTCCGCGAAGCGGCCGGTACGGCCCGCGCCCTTCCCGCTCGACGAACTCCACACCGACGCGAACAACCCCAACCCGGTCAAGCCCCTTGCCAAGGCGGCGAGTTGGGACGGCGCCTTCCAGCGGCTCGACAAGGCGCTGCACCTCTACCGCAAGGTCGCACCGCGCAAGCTCCGCAAGGCCGCGATGAACACGGCCGCGCGCTGGATCATCGAGCGGCAGGAGAACGACGGCTGCTGGGGCGGCATCCAGCCGCCGGCCGTGTACTCGGTGATCGCCCTGCACCTGCTGGGTTACGACCTCGAACATCCCGTGATGCGCGCGGGCCTTGAGTCCCTCGACCGGTTCGCGATCTGGCGCGAGGACGGGGCCCGGATGATCGAGGCCTGCCAGTCCCCGGTGTGGGACACCTGCCTCGCGACCATCGCGCTGGCCGACGCGGGCGTGCCCGCCGACCACCCCCAACTGGTCAAGGCCGCCGACTGGATGCTGGGGGAGGAGATCGTCCGCCCCGGCGACTGGGCGGTCAAGCGGCCCCAACTGCCGCCCGGCGGCTGGGCGTTCGAGTTCCACAACGACAACTACCCCGACATCGACGACACCGCCGAGGTCGTGCTCGCGCTGCGCCGGGTCAGACATCACGACCCGGAACGCGTCGACCGGGCCGTCGGACGCGGAGTCCGCTGGAACCTCGGAATGCAGTCCAAGAACGGCGGTTGGGGCGCCTTCGACGTCGACAACACCAGCCCGTTCCCCAACCGGCTGCCGTTCTGCGACTTCGGCGAGGTCATCGACCCGCCGTCGGCGGACGTCACCGCGCACGTCGTCGAGATGCTCGCCGTCGAGGGCCTCGCCCACGACCCGCGCACCCGGCGCGGCATCGAGTGGCTGCTGGCCGAACAGGAGCCGGACGGCTCGTGGTTCGGGCGCTGGGGCGTCAACTACGTCTACGGCACCGGGTCCGTGGTGCCCGCGCTGGCCGCGGCCGGGCTCCCCGGCTCGCACCCGGCGATCCGGCGCGCGGTGACCTGGCTGGAGACCGTGCAGAACGAGGACGGCGGCTGGGGCGAGGACCTGCGCTCCTACAAGTACGCCAAGGAGTGGAGCGGCCGGGGCGTCTCGACCGCCTCGCAGACGGCCTGGGCACTGATGGCCCTGCTGGCGGCCGGGGAGAAGGACTCCAAGGCCGTCGAGCGTGGCATCGAATGGCTCGCGACCACCCAGCGGGAGGACGGCTCCTGGGACGAGCCCTACTTCACCGGCACGGGCTTCCCGTGGGACTTCTCCATCAACTACCACCTCTACCGGCAGGTGTTCCCGCTCACCGCGCTCGGGCGCTTCGTGCACGGAGAACCGTTCAGCCAGAACGTCTCCCCGGCCGTTTCCCAGAGCAAGGGGGGCTGATGAGCACCCGGCCCGCCGGCCCGCCGCTGCTGATCGCCTGCGCGCTCGGCATCGAGCACCTCGCCCTGCGCACCGGCGACCGCTCTGGCGCCGGCGGGCAGGTCACCGTCCTGCGGACGGGCATGGGGCCCCAGGCGGCCGAGGAGGCCGTCACCGGGCGCCTCGCCGACCCGTCGCTGTCCGAGGCCGCCGTACTGGCCACGGGCTTCTGCGCCGGACTCGCCCCCGGGATGCACCCCGGCGACCTGGTGGTCGCCGAGGAGACCCGGGACCCGCGCGGAACCGTTCCGTGCGTCGCCACGGAACTGCTCGTCAAGGAACTGGTGCGGGCCCTGCCCGGACGCACCGTCCACACCGGCCCCCTGGTCGGCTCCGATCATGTCGTCCGCGGTCAGGAACGGTCGGATCTGCGCGCTACCGGCGCAATCGCGGTCGACATGGAGTCGGCGGCCACGCTGCTGAGCGCCGTGCGTACGGGCGCGCGCCCGGTTGCGGCCGTACGGGTGGTCGTGGACGCTCCTGAACATGAACTCGTCCGGATCGGCACGGTGCGCGGTGGAATATCGGCTTTCCGCGTTCTTCGTTCCGTTCTTCCCGCTTTTTTCGAATGGCACCGTTCTTTGCTGCTCCCTCGGAGGTGAGCCAGATGGCCATGCCGCTGCGCCAGACAATCAAGGTCGCTACATACTTGGCTGAACAGAAGCTCCGCAAGCGGGACAAGTTCCCCCTGATCGTGGAGCTGGAACCTCTCTTCGCGTGCAATCTGAAGTGCGAGGGCTGCGGCAAGATCCAGCACCCGGCGGGCGTGCTCAAGCAGCGCATGCCGGTGGCGCAGGCCGTCGGGGCGGTGCTCGAATCCGGTGCGCCGATGGTGTCCATCGCGGGCGGCGAGCCCCTGATGCACCCTCAGATCGACGAGATCGTGCGGCAGTTGGTGGCGAAGAAGAAATACGTCTTCCTCTGCACCAACGCCATGCTGCTGCGCAAGAAGCTCGACAAGTTCAAGCCCTCCCCGTACTTCGCCTTCGCGGTGCACATCGACGGGCTGCGCGAGCGGCACGACGAGTCCGTCGCGAAGGAGGGCGTGTTCGACGAGGCCGTGGAGGCGATGAAGGAGGCCAAGAAGCGCGGCTTCCGGGTCACCACCAACTCGACCTTCTTCAACACGGACACCCCGCAGACCATCATCGAGGTCCTGAACTTCCTCAACGACGACATCAAGGTCGACGAGATGATGATCTCGCCCGCCTACGCCTACGAGAAGGCGCCCGACCAGGAGCACTTCCTCGGTGTCGCCCAGACCCACGAACTGTTCAAGAAGGCCTTCGCGGGCGGCAACCGCCGCAAGTGGCGGCTCAACCACTCCCCGCTCTTCCTGGACTTCCTGGAGGGCAAGGTCGACTTCCCGTGCACGGCGTGGGCGATCCCGAACTACTCGCTCTTCGGCTGGCAGCGCCCCTGCTACCTGATGAGCGACGGGTACGTGCCCACGTACCGGGAGCTGATCGAGGAGACCGACTGGGACAAGTACGGCCGCGGCAAGGACCCGCGCTGCGCCAACTGCATGGCGCACTGCGGCTACGAGCCCACCGCCGTCCTCGCCACCATGGGCTCCCTCAAGGAGTCGCTGCGGGCCATGCGCGAGACCGTCGCCGGAAACCGCGACTGACGTCATGACCGCCGTATCCCTGGGCGTCCCCGAGATGCCGGTCCGGCCGATCGCCGAGCGACGTGTGTCGCGACGCATCCAGGTCGGACCGGTGGCGGTCGGGGGCGGGGCCCCCGTCTCGGTCCAGTCGATGACCACGACCCGTACGTCGGACATCGGCGCCACCCTCCAGCAGATCGCCGAACTCACCGCGTCCGGCTGCCAGATCGTCCGCGTCGCCTGCCCCACGCAGGACGACGCGGACGCGCTGGCGACCATCGCCCGCAAGTCGCAGATCCCGGTGATCGCGGACATCCACTTCCAGCCCAAGTACGTGTTCGCCGCGATCGAGGCGGGCTGCGCGGCAGTTCGCGTCAATCCCGGCAACATCAAGCAGTTCGACGACAAGGTCAAGGAGATCGCGCGGGCCGCGAAGGACCACGGCACGCCGATCCGCATCGGGGTCAACGCCGGTTCCCTGGACCGGAGGTTGCTCCAGAAGTACGGCAAGGCCACCCCCGAGGCGCTCGTCGAGTCCGCCCTCTGGGAGGCATCCCTCTTCGAGGAGCACGGCTTCGGCGACATCAAGATCTCCGTCAAGCACAACGACCCCGTGGTGATGGTCAACGCCTACCGGCTGCTGGCCGCGCAGAGCGACTACCCGCTGCACCTCGGGGTCACCGAGGCCGGGCCCGCCTTCCAGGGCACGATCAAGTCGGCGGTCGCCTTCGGGGCGCTGCTCGGCGAGGGCATCGGCGACACGATCCGGGTGTCGCTGTCCGCCCCGCCGGTGGAGGAGGTCAAGGTCGGCCTCCAGATCCTGGAATCGCTCAACCTCAAGCCCCGCCGGCTGGAGATCGTGTCCTGCCCGTCCTGCGGACGCGCACAGGTGGACGTCTACAAGCTCGCCGACGAGGTCACGGCGGGCCTGGAAGGCATGGAGGTGCCGTTGCGCGTCGCGGTCATGGGCTGCGTCGTCAACGGACCCGGCGAGGCGCGGGAGGCGGACCTCGGCGTCGCCTCCGGCAACGGCAAGGGCCAGATCTTCGTCAAGGGCGAGGTCGTCAAGACCGTGCCCGAGTCGAAGATCGTGGAGACCCTCATCGAGGAGGCGATGAAGATCGCCGAGCAGATGGAACAGGACGGCGTCGCGGCGGGGGAGCCGGCCGTCACCGTGAGCTGAACAGCACGGACCGAAGGGGGCCCGACGTGACGATCCTGGAGAGCATCCGTCAACCACGCGACCTGAAGGCGCTGTCCGAGGCGGAACTCGGTGAACTGTCCGAAGAGATAAGGGAGTTCCTGGTGCACGCGGTGGCCAGGACCGGCGGCCACCTCGGGCCCAACCTGGGCGTGGTGGAACTGACCATCGCGCTCCACCGGGTCTTCGAGTCACCGGTCGACCGCATCGTCTGGGACACCGGCCACCAGAGCTATGTGCACAAGATTCTGACGGGCCGTCAGGATTTCTCGAAACTCCGCGGCAAGGGCGGCCTGTCCGGCTACCCCTCGCGCGAGGAGTCCGAGCACGACATCGTCGAGAACAGCCACGCCTCCACCGCGCTCGGCTGGGCCGACGGCCTCGCCAAGGCCCGCCAGGTGCAGGGAGAGAAGGGCCACGTCGTCGCGGTCATCGGCGACGGCGCGCTCACCGGCGGCATGGCCTGGGAGGCGCTGAACAACATCGCCGCCGCCAAGGACCGCCCGCTGATCATCGTCGTCAACGACAACGAACGCTCCTACTCGCCCACCATCGGCGGCCTCGCCAACCACCTGGCCACCCTGCGCACGACCGACGGCTACGAGAAGGTCCTCGCCTGGGGCAAGGAGGTCCTGCTGCGCACGCCGGTCGTCGGCAACACCGTCTACGAGTCGCTGCACGGCGCGAAGAAGGGCTTCAAGGACGCGTTCGCCCCGCAGGGCATGTTCGAGGACCTGGGCCTGAAGTACGTCGGCCCGATCGACGGACACGACATCGGCGCCGTCGAGTCCGCGCTGCGCCGCGCGAAACGCTTCCACGGCCCGGTCCTGGTCCACTGCCTCACGGAGAAGGGACGCGGCTACGAACCCGCCCTCGCCCACGAGGAGGACCACTTCCACACCGTCGGCGTGATGGACCCGCTCACCTGCGAGCCCCTCGTGCCCTCCAACGGCCCTTCCTGGACCAGCGTGTTCGGCGACGAGATCCTGCGGATCGGGGAGGAGCGGGACGACGTCGTGGCGATCACGGCGGCCATGCTGCACCCGGTCGGCCTCGGCAAGTTCGCCGCGCGGTTCCCCGACCGGGTGTGGGACGTCGGCATCGCCGAACAGCACGCGGCCGTCTCGGCGGCCGGGCTCGCGACCGGCGGACTGCATCCCGTCGTCGCCGTCTACGCCACCTTCCTCAACCGCGCCTTCGACCAGCTCCTGATGGACGTGGCGCTGCACCGCTGCGGAGTCACCTTCGTCCTGGACCGCGCCGGAGTGACGGGAGTGGACGGGGCGTCGCACAACGGCATGTGGGACATGTCCATCCTCCAGGTCGTGCCCGGCCTGCGGATCGCCGCTCCCC
The DNA here is from genome assembly GCF_053598575.1 of Streptomyces sp. NPDC001100. NCBI lineage: Bacteria > Bacillati > Actinomycetota > Actinomycetes > Kitasatosporales > Streptomycetaceae > Streptomyces > Streptomyces sp. NPDC001100. The sequence continues at coordinate 107,133 of NZ_JBSFKO010000025.1, read as the reverse complement.
GCGACGCCGACCAACTCCGCGCCCAGCTGCGGGAAGCGGTCGCCGTCGACGACGCGCCGACCCTCGTCCGCTTCCCGAAGGAGTCCGTCGGACCGGAGATCCCCGCGATCGACCGAGTCGGCGGCCTCGACGTCCTGCACCGCGGCCCGGGGACACCCGAGGTGCTGCTCGTCGCCGTAGGAGTGATGGCACCCGTCTGCCTCCAGGCAGCCGAACTCCTCGAAGCCCGCGGCATCAACTGCACGGTGGTGGACCCCCGTTGGGTCAAACCCGTCGACCCGGCGCTCCCCGGCCTCGCCGCCGAACACCGCCTGGTGGCCGTCGTCGAGGACAACAGCCGGGCCTCCGGCGTCGGCGCAGCCGTGGCGCTGGCGCTGGGCGATGCCGAAGTCGACGTCCCCGTAAGGAGGTTCGGCATCCCGGAGCAGTTCCTCGCACACGCCAAACGCGGCGAGGTGCTCGCCGACATCGGCCTCACACCCGTCGAGGTCGCCGGACGGATCAGCGCAAGCCTGGCGGTCAAGGACGCGACCGGCCACGCAGCCAAGGAGAAACCCGAATGACCAAGGAGTTCGACCTCACCGCGCTCTTGGCCGAGCGCGGAGCCGAGCGCTACGAGCTGCACACCAAGTACCTCAACCACCAGCTCCCGCGCATGCTGCACACCATCGGCTTCGACAAGGTCTACGAGCGCGGCGAGGGCGCCTACTTCTGGGACGCGGACGGCAACGACTACCTGGACATGCTCGCCGGGTTCGGGGTGATGGGCCTCGGCCGCCACCACCCCGTCGTCCGCAAGGCGCTGCACGACGTCCTCGACGCCCAGCTCGCCGACCTCACCCGGTTCGACTGCCAGCCGCTGCCCGGCCTGCTCGCCGAGAAGCTGCTCACCCACAGCCCCCACCTGGACCGGGTGTTCTTCGGCAACAGCGGTACGGAGGCGGTCGAGACCGCGCTCAAGTTCGCCCGCTACGCCACCGGGAAGCCGCGCGTGCTGTACTGCGACCACGCCTTCCACGGACTGACCACCGGCTCGCTCTCGGTCAACGGCGAGGACGGCTTCCGGGACGGCTTCGCCCCGCTGCTGCCCGACACCGCCGTACCGCTCGGTGATCTCGACGCCCTGGCACGGGAGTTGAAGAAGGGCGACGTCGCCGCCCTGATCGTCGAGCCGATCCAGGGCAAGGGCGTCCACGAGGCACCGCCCGGCTATCTGCGCGCCGCCCAGGAACTCCTGCGCCGGCACAAGGCGTTGCTCATCGCCGACGAGGTGCAGACCGGTCTCGGCCGCACCGGCGACTTCTACGCCTACCAGCACGAGGACGGCGTAGAGCCGGACTTGGTGTGTGTGGCCAAGGCGCTGTCCGGCGGATACGTCCCGGTCGGTGCCACCCTCGGTAGGGACTGGATCTTCAAGAAGGTCTACTCGTCCATGGACCGCGTGCTGGTCCACTCGGCGAGCTTCGGGTCCAACGCGCAGGCCATGGCGGCCGGCCTCGCCGTGCTGTCCGTCATGGAGAACGAGCAGATCGTCGCCAACGCCCGTGCCACCGGGGACCAGTTGAGGTCGCGGCTCGCCGCGCTGGTCGACAAGTACGAGCTGCTCGCCGATGTGCGCGGCCGGGGCCTGATGATCGGTATCGAGTTCGGGAAGCCCAAATCCCTGAAGCTGCGCAGCCGTTGGACCATGCTGCAGGCCGCGCGCAAGGGGCTGTTCGCGCAGATGGTGGTCGTACCGCTGCTCCAGCGGCACCGCATCCTCACCCAGGTCTCCGGCGACCACCTGGAGGTCATCAAGCTGATTCCGCCGCTGATCATCGGTGAGCGCGAGGTGGACCGGTTCGTCGAGGCCTTCACGGCCGTGATGGACGACGCGCACAGCGGTGGCGGGCTGATGTGGGACTTCAGCAGGACGCTCGTGAAGCAGGCGGTCGCCAACCGCTGAGCTGCGAGAACCGAGACTTTTGCCTCTGTGGCAAGAAATTTGCCGCAGGGGCAAAAGTCCGGCTGAATGGATGCATGAGCTCCTCCGAGACCGAGCCGGAACCGCCGGCCGGACCGGCCGACGACCTGCCGGCCACCGTCGCACCCCAGCTCCGCGCCCTGCGCCGCCGCGCCTCCCTCACCCTGGAGGCCGCCGCCCGCTCGGCCGGACTCTCGCCCGCCCATCTCTCCCGCCTGGAGACCGGGCAGCGCCAGCCCTCGCTGCCGATGCTGCTCGCGCTCGCCCGCATCTACGGTACGACAGTCTCGGAGCTGCTCGGCGAGACGGTCGCCGACCGGGAAGCCGTCGTACGCGCCGCCGACATGGAACCGACCCGGGCGGGCGGCTGGACGTACTGGCAGGCCGGCGCCCCCGGCCGCGGGATGCAGTCGCTGCGCGTCCGCATCCCGCACGGCTCCCAGGGCGACATCGTGCGCGTGCACCCCGGCGAGGAGTGGCTGTACGTCCTCACGGGGCGGCTGCGGCTGCGGCTCGGCGACACCGCGCACCTCCTCGCGCCCGGCGACAGCGCACACTTCGACTCGCTCACCCCGCACCGCCTCGCCGCCGCCGGCGAGGACGGCGTCGAGGTGCTCTTCGTCCACACCCTGCTGCAGAGTCCCACGGCCGCCCTGTGCCTGGGCCCGATCACCGGAGACACACCATGAGCGGCAACAACATCGAGGACAGGTTCCCCCGTGCCCTGTGGGTACGGCTCCTCATCTACATCGCCGTCGGCCACCTCTTCGCGGCCTTCATCTACCTGTTGTTCACCCTGGGCGCCAAGTAGCCCGCCGCGGGCGCGAGTTCAGTCGAGCAGTCGCTCGCGCAGCCGCTCCCGGATCTCCGGGGTGACTCCGAGCCCCTGTTCCAGATAGGCGTCCACGCCGCCCCAGGTCTCCTCGACGGTCTCGAAGGCCGCCGTCAGATACTCGGCGCGGGCGTCGAAGAGAGGGCTGAGGAGCTCCATCACCTCGGGGGAGTAGGCGGTGGCGGAGGAGCCGCTGCGGCGCACCCTGTAGCGGCGGTGCTTGGCGTTCGACTCCAGGTAGTCGGCGACGATCGCTTCGCGTTCCACCCCGAGGGCGAGCAGCGTCACGGCTATCGACAGGCCCGCGCGGTCCTTGCCCGCCGCGCAGTGCATCAGCGCCGGAACACTGTCCTCGGCGAGCGCGCGCAGCACCTGGGAGTGCTCGGCGGTGCGGTCGGTGACGATCGTGCGGTACGAGGCGATCATCCGGTTGGCGCCCTTGTCGCCGCCGAGGATCGCGCGCAGCTGCTCGATCTCGCCGTCACGGACCATCTTCCAGAACTCGGAGCCGTCCGCCGGGTCGGACAGCGGCAGGTTCACATTGCGCACGCCGGGCAGCTCGACGTCGGGGCCCTCCAGCTTCTGGTCCGACGCGTTGCGGAAGTCGAAGATCGTGTGCAGGCCGAGCGAGCCGAGGAACGCGGCGTCCTCCTCGGTCGCGTGCGCGAGATGCCCGCTGCGGAACAGCACACCCTGCCGCACCCGCCGTCCGTCCATCGTCGGGAGCCCGCCCACGTCCCGGAAATTGCGTACTCCGGACAACTCCGGCTCGGTCGACGGAATCTGCTGCGTCACGAGGGCTCCTCCCACTCGGCCCGACGACGCGGCTCACCGGCGGGCACGCTGTCGACGATACGACACACGTACTGCGGCCCGGCAGTTGTCGGGCCGCTGACCAGCGTCTCTCGCGAGGGGAGGGGCCCGTCGTCAGGGCAGGATCGAGTCGACGTAGCCACCGTCGACCCGCAGGCGCACCGCCCGTCGTGGCCGAGGCCTGGTCGGAGACGAGGCAGACGACCATGTTGGCGATCTCCTCGGGCTCGATCAGCCGTTGCAGCAGGGACTGCGGCCGGTGCATCCGCATGAACTCGCGCCGCGCCTCGTCCCACGGCAGCTCGCGGTCGACGAGTTCGTGGACGAAGTCCTCGACACCACCGGTGTGCGGGGGGCCGCGGCCCGCCGAGGCCGGCCCCCTTCATCGACCAGTACCAGGTGACGTGCCGGCGGGCGAAGAACCCCGACGTCGGAGTCCTGGGAGCCTGCCACGAGCCGCTCCACGCCATGCTGAGCGGACGCCACGACGACGTGGAGGAACTCTTCGAACGGGCCGAGAACGGCATCGCGGGCACCGCCTTCCACTGGGACCGGGCGGTCCTGCAGACCAACTGGACGACGTACCGCCTCCAGCACGGCGACATCGACGGCGCCCGCGCCCGCGGCCGGACCGCCGTCGCGGCGGCGCGCGCCGCGGGCGGCGACTACGCGCGGGCGTTCTCCCTCGTGCTGTGCGGCGACGCGGACGAGAGCGGCGGCTTCCGCGACCGGGCCCGCGCGCACTGGACCGAAGCCGTCCACCTCCTGCGCCCCATCGGCGCGCGTGCGCTCCACGCGTACTCCACGCTGCGGATCGTCTGCCTGGACATCGGGGAGGGCGCGATCGCGACGGCCGAGCACCGGCTCGCGGAGGTGGCGCGGCTCGCCGACGAACTGGGCGCGGACGACCTCCGCGCCGCCGCGGCCATCCTGCGCGGAGCGCTCGCCCTCCACGGCGACCGCTTCCAGGAGGCCCGGGCGATCTTCGCCGTGTCTGGGACAGCCCCACGGCACCGCTCGACCGCAGGGCGATGTCCGCCCTCGGCCTGGCGGTCGTCGCGGCGTTCGGCCCGCCCACCCCGTCGGCGGCCGACGACGCACGGCTGTGGCGGGACCGCGCGGCCGAGGCGTACGACCGGGTGCGCGAGCCGCTGGGCCGCCGCGCGGTCGGCGCCCTGCTCGACACCCTGGACACCTGTTTCCGGTCCGGCCCGGCCGACGGGCAGCGGGCGGACCGGGTACAAGCCTGGCTCGCCGACAACTCCTCCGTACCGGCCGGCTTCAGCGGAGTGCCGACCGGACCGGGCCGGCATCGCTGACCCGGACGCGGCACATGGGTTTCCACAGGTTATGAGTTCTCCACAGGCGTTGCCTCGCAGGGCCCGCACCATTGATGATGTTGGCGCTTGAGTGGACTTGTTCGAATCTGTGAGGGACTTGATGCTGGAGACCGCCGAGAACGGCCGTACGTGGGTGTTGTCCGGACCCACGAGCAGTTACGCCGTCCATCTCACCGAGCGCGACGAACTGCTCCATCTCCACTGGGGTCCCCGTATCGCGCTCGCCGACGCAGAGGAACTCGCCGCCCGCCCGCTCCCCGGCGGCCCCTCCTTCGAGGCCCCGCTCGACGGACGCGAGGAGTACCCGGTCGAGGGCGGCCCCCGCTTCGTCCGGCCCGCCCTGTCGGTGCGCACGGCCGAGCGGCGCGGCACCGAGTGGACCTTCGACCGCTACGACACCGACGGCGACGAGCTGCGGCTCCGCTTCCGCGACGCGGGACTGACGATCACCCTGCACTACCGGTCGCGCGGTGACGTCGTGGAGCGCTGGACGGTCCTCGACAACGAGGGGACCGAGCCGCTGGAGCTGCTGCGCGCCGACTCCGCGACCTGGACGCTGCCCGACCGCGAGGAGTGGCAGCTGTCGCACGTGCACGGACGCTGGGCCGCCGAGTCGCGGCTGGTGCGCTCCCCCCTCACCTACGGTGAGAAGGTCATCGGCAGCCGTCGCGGCCACACCGGACACCAGTACCTCCCCTGGGTCGCGCTCGACACCGACGCGACCGAGGAACGCGGCGAGGTCTACGGCTGCGCCCTCGGCTGGTCGGGGTCCTGGCGGATCGCCGTGGCCCAACTCCCGGACGCGCGCGTGCAGATCACCGGCGGCGCCGGGTACGACGAGTCCGGGCTGCTGAGCCTCGCCGCCGGGGAGTCCTTCACGACGCCCCTCTTCGCCGCCCTGTGGAGCGACGCAGGCTTCGGCGGCGCCAGCCGCACCTGGCACGCCTACCAGCGGACGTACGTCATCCCGGACGCCGACCGGGACCGGCCCGTGCTCTACAACTCCTGGGAGGCCACGCAGTTCGACATCTCCGAGGAGCAGCAGGAGGTCCTCGCGCAGCGCGCCGCGGCGGCCGGCGTCGAACTGTTCGTGGTCGACGACGGCTGGTTCGGCGCCCGCACCAGCGACCGCGCAGGACTCGGCGACTGGACCCCCAACCCGGACCGCTTCCCCGCCGGCCTCAAGCCCCTCGCGGACCGCGTCCACTCACTGGGCATGCAGTTCGGCATCTGGGTCGAGCCCGAGATGATCAACCCGGACAGCGACCTGTACCGCGCCCACCCGGACTGGGTGCAGTACCAAGAGGGACGAAAGCGGACGGAGTTCCGCAATCAGCTCGTCCTCAACCTCGCCCGCGAGGACGTCCAGGAGTACCTCTGGGAGCAGCTCGACGGACTCCTCTCCAGCGCCCCGATCGACTATGTGAAGTGGGACTTCAACCGCTGCTTCACCGACGCGGGCTGGCCCGGCGACGCCTATCCGCAGCGCCTCTGGGTCGACCATGTGCGCGCGCTGTACGCCCTGTTGGACCGGCTGCGGGCGGCCCACCCCGGTGTGGCCTTCGAGTCCTGCTCGGGCGGCGGCGGCCGGATCGACCTCGGCATCCTCAGCCGCACCGACCAGGTGTGGACCTCGGACAACACCGACCCGCTCGACCGGCTCGCCATCCAGCACGGCTTCAGCCAGATCCACCCCGCGCGCGTGATGGCCGCCTGGGTCACCGACAGCCCCAACACCCAGCTCAACGACCGGGTCAGCAGCCTGCGCTTCCGGTTCGTGAGCGCCATGGCCGGTGTCCTCGGTGTGGGCGGCGACCTCTCCGAGTGGACCGAGGAGGAACTCGCCGAGGCCCACGAGTGGATCGCCCTCTACAAGGAGATCCGGCCGCTCGTCCAGCGCGGCGACCTGCACCGGCTGCGCCCGCCGACCGGCGGACTGAGCGCCGTCCAGTACGTGCGCGGCGACGAGAGCGTCGTCCTCGCCCTGCTCCAGGCGCAGCACTACGGCGAGCCGGTGCCGGCGCTCCGGCTGCGCGGGCTCGACCCGACGGCGTCGTACGAATGCCTCGAAACGGGTGAAGTCCACCGAGGTGCCGTGCTGTTGCACCACGGACTGCGGACCGGGCTGCGCGGTGACCTCGATGCGACGGTTCTCCGGCTGCGTCGCATCTGAGCCTTCTGCCCGAATTGCAGCCTTCGTTACAACTCGCTCTGGAATAAGGGAAGCTGAGGGGTTGTACGTGAGCAGCGTCATATCCGTGACCGTGCGTCGCTCGTCATGTTCACGTAATTGACATGCTTTTCCAGGGGAATTGAGGTGGAAGTCGGGTGGGAATTCACGGAGGGTGACTGTGAATTCCCACAGGAGATCACAAGAAGCCCAAAACCGTGGAACCTCCTGCTTGTCCCTTTGCGTCTTCCTCGCTTACGTTCGCCACCAATCCGGACGGACGCCCAATCCTGCCGCCGACCGGACTCCGCACACACCCACCCGTATGCGGCAGGAGCGGGGGACCCACAGGTAGGACGCCTGTTCCGGTCTCCGGAACGGGCTTGGGGTAAAGCCGCGACCAGTGCGCGGCCGGGCATCTCCAGCCCGCACCCGACAGCTCACCCCGCAGGCGCCGGAGAGGAATTCGTCATGCCCGCGAAGGGTAAGCACCGCCGTCCGAAGTCCCAGCGTCTCAGCCGCTCGATAGCCGTAGCGGGAACCGGCGGCGCGGCGCTCGCGCTTCCGCTCGTGGGAGCCGCCGGCGCCCATGCCGCCCCTTCGGCTTCCGCTCCGGAAAAGGCCGTTCAGTCGGTTCCGGCGACCGAGAAGACGGTGACGCGGAAGGCGGCGACCGCCAAGACCGAAGGCGTCAGGACGTATTCGGTGAAGGCGGGCGACTGGCTCGCGAAGATCGCCGAGGACCAGGACGTCACCGGCGGCTGGAAGAAGATCTACCAGGACAACCGCGAGGCCATCGGCGCCGACCCCTCGCTGATCCACCCGGGCCTCAAGCTCTCCCTCGGCAAGAAGGGCACGACGAGTACGGCCAAGTCGTCCGGTTCGTCGTCCTCTTCCTCCTCCTCTTCGTCGTCCTCCTCGTCGAAGAGGACGACCGCCACGCAGAGCGCCGACACCACCAGCACCTCCAGCGGCTACACCCTCCCCGTGACCGGCGGCACCATCGGCACCGGCTATCACGTCGCGGGCAGCATGTGGTCCAGCGGCTACCACACGGGCGTCGACTTCGTCGTCCCGACCGGCACCACCGTCAAGGCGGTCGCCGCGGGCACGGTCGTCTCGGCGGCCTACGACGGCGCCTACGGCAACGAGGTCGTCATCCGGCACGCGGACGGCGAGTACTCGCAGTACGCCCACATGTCGCAGCTGTCCGTCTCGGCCGGCCAGACCGTGACCGAGGGCCAGCAGATCGGCCTCTCCGGCGCGACCGGCAACGTGACCGGCCCGCACCTGCACTTCGAGATCCGGACCACTCCGTACTACGGCTCGGACGTGGACCCGGTCGCCTACCTCCGCTCGCACGGCGTCACCGTCGGCTGACGTCGGGGCCCTGCGCGGGCGGTTCCCGGGGTCAACGTACCTGGCCAGGGGCTTATTCCGACTTTGGACAACCCTTTACAAGTGGCTTATCTCACCGCTCGTCAACCCTAAAATACGATCGCGTAGGTCACAGTCCAGGGTGAACTATGGTTGCCGTGGCTAACGATTCGAAGAGTGACAACAGATCAGTGATCGGGTCGTACGTGGCGGTGGGGGACAGCTTCACCGAGGGCGTCGGCGACCCCGGGCCCGACGGGGCGATGGTCGGCTGGGCCGACCGGTTCGCGGTACTGCTCGCGGACCGGCGGCCCGAGGGCGACTTCGCGTACACGAACCTCGCCGTGCGCGGGAAACTGCTCGACCAGATCGTGGCGGACCAGCTCGCCCGGGCCAAGGAGATCGGCCCCGACCTGGTCTCCTTCTGCGCGGGTGGCAACGACATCATCCGTCCCGGCACCGACCCCGACGAGGTGGCCGAGCGCTTCGAACGCGCGGTCGCCGACCTCACCTCCGCCGTCGGCACCGTCCTGGTGACGACCGGCTTCGACACCCGCAACGTGCCCGTGCTCAAGCATCTGCGCGGCAAGATCGCCACCTACAACGGACATGTGCGGGCCATCGCCGACCGTTACGGCTGCCCGGTGCTCGACCTGTGGTCCCTGAAGACGATCCAGGACCGCCGGGCCTGGGACGGCGACCGGCTCCACCTCTCTCCCGAGGGCCACACGCGCGTGGCGCTCCGCGCCGGTCAGGTCCTCGGCATCGAGGTCCCGGCCGACCCGGACCAGCCCTGGCCGCCCCTGCCCCCGCGCGGCACGCTCGACATCCGCCGCGACGACGTGCACTGGGCGCGCGAGTACCTGGTGCCGTGGATCGGACGCCGACTGCGCGGCGAGTCCTCGGGCGACCACGTGGAGGCCAAGGGCGCGCTGTCGCCGGACGACATCAAGATGCGGATCGACTGGGTGGCTTGACGGGGTGACGGGTGCGGCTGCTGTGCCGGGGCGTGTGCCGCCCCAGGGCTCGGCACGGCGGGTGCGTCCGGTGCGTCCGGCTTGCCCGGACCGCCCGGTGAGACCTGTCCGGACTTCGCGGAGCGGCACGGGCGGACGCCGGTGGCGCGGCCGGCCGTCTCCGCGAGCCGACACCCACCCGGGTGGCCGCGAACCGTCGTCCGCCGGCGGAACGGCACCGTTCTGTTCGGGTGCGGACGCCGCCGAGGTCCTCGTCAGCGGCGTGCGCCGACCACGAGGACGGCGGACCGAGCCCTCCGTACGACTCAGGAAGCGGTCAACGCCGCCCGCTCCAGGCCGAGTTCCCGCGCGAGCGCCTCGTCGACCCACTCCAGGGCCCGTGTCCGTGACACCGCGCCCGCGTACGCCGTCATCTGTACGGCGAGGCCGTCGAGGAGGGCCGTCAGGCGCAGGGCCGTGGCGTTCGGGTCCGCGCAGTGGAACTCGCCCGCGATCACTCCCTCGGCGACGACCTCCGCGAGCGCCTGCTTCCACTGCCGGTCGAGATCGCGCGTCACCCCCAGCAGGGCGGGCTCGCGCAGCGCCGCCGCCCAGCCCTCGATCCACAGCCGCCAGCCCTTGGCCTGCCCGGTCGGCGCGTACCAGCGCACCGCGGCCCGCAGCCGGCGCAGCGCGGTCGTACGACGGCCGAGCAGCTTGCGCAGATGCGCGAGATCGTCCTCGGCCGCGAAGGCGAACGCGGCGGCGACCAGCTTCTCCTTGGTCGAGAAGTGGTAGAGCACCAGCGCGTTGCTCACCCCGAGCGCCGAGGCCACGTCGGCGATCCTGACCGCCGCCACACCCCGCGCCTCGATCTGCTCGACGGCGGCCCGCAGCAACTCCGCCCGCCGCTCCGCCACACCCAACCGCACTCTCGCCACCCGATCACCCTATTCCGTAGCCGGCGAAGGTGTCGCTCCGTCCCTCACCGGTACCAGCCGAACCGTTCCGCGATGACCGGCAGCCGGTCCGCGACGATGGCGTGCGCGGCGGCGCGCGGTGTCGTGCCGTCGGCCTCCGCGCGGGCCAGCATCAGCTCGATCAGGGCGCGCATCGAACGCCGGGTGTGGGCGAACGCCTCGTCCGCGTCCGCACCGATGTCGCCGAAGAGGGTCCACCACCACCAGGCGTTCGTCCCGGAGTTCACGACCACGTCCGGCAGTACGACGACCCCGCGCGCGGAGAGCAGTTCCTCCGCCTCCGGCAGCACCGGCATGTTGGCCGCCTCGACGATCCAGCGGGCGGTGACCGCCTCCTGGTTCACGGTGTCGACGGTGTACGACACCGCCGCCGGAACCAGCACCTCCGCCTCGACGGACAGCCAGTCCCCGCCCGGCAGTTCACGGTCGCCGGGTCTCAGCACGGTCCGGTCCACGGTGCCGTACCCGTCCCGCGCCGCGAGCAGCGCGTCCACGTCGAGCCCGGCCGGGTTGGCGATCGTCCCCTTGACGTCGGCGACGGCCACGATCGACAGCCCCGCGCGCGCGAGGAACCGCGCCGTGGCCCCGCCCATGGTGCCCAGCCCCTGCACCGCCACCCGCGTCCCCGCGTGCGGCACGCCCGCCCGGTCCAGCGCCGCGAGCACCGACTCGGCGACCCCGCAGCCGCCGACCAGCTCGTCGAGACCGATCCCGTCCACCTCGACCTCGAACGCGTCCGCGAGCCGCCGCCGCGCCGCGGCCTCGTCGTCGAGCAGCGGATACACGGCCTGGATCGACGACACCAGCCCTGCCTCCGCGGCGGCCCGGTCCACCAGGTCCTGGCTCAGCCCGAGGTCCTCGCCCGTCGTCCAGAGACTCTCGACGTACGGCCGCACGGCCCGCAGGTAGCGGACGAGGAGGCCGTACGACTCCGGGTCCCGGGGATCGCAGTCGATGCCGCCCTTGGCGCCGCCCAGGGGGATGTACCGGCCCGCCGGGTCGTAGTGCAGCGCCTCTTTCATGGTCATGCCGCGCGCCAGCCCCGCCACCTCGTCGAGGGTGCAGCCCGGCCGCATCCGCAGTCCGCCGCTGGACACACCGCGCACCAGCCGGTCGACGACCAGGAAGCCCCGGCGGCCGGTGACGTGGTCGGTCCAGGTGAGCGACATCAAGGGGGCGGTCATGCGGACTCCTCGCGGCATGGGCCGACAGGACGAGTGCCGAAGCGCGTACCGGGTCGGCGGGTACTGAACAGCGAGTCAGTATCGGAAGCAGGGCCGCGCCCTGTCAACGGAAGATCGAATTCCACCCCGCGGCGTCAACCCCGGGCGCGGAACTTTGGTCTTTCCTTGGAATGACGGCCCCGCGAAGCCGATGCACCGGCGTTGTCACAGGGGTCGACCATAATGGAAAGCCTGACCGACTCCACCTGGAGGCATCGTGACCGGAATCCGTACCCTGAGCTCCGGGCTCCGCGCGCTGCAGCCCGCGGCCTTCGGCGCGGACCCGAGCGGCGAGCGCCTGGCGCGCATCCGCAGATCGCCCCACTTCAAGGACGGGGTGTTCCAGAACCCCGGGGGCAACACGAACGTCCGCCCGTCCGGCGGCACGATGCGCGAGATGGGGAAGTCCTACCTCGACAAGGAGCAGCGCGCCCGCCGCGCCCCCGACGGCACGCTGCCGGTGCACGCCACCACCCTCGCCGACCTGGCCAGGCCCGCCGCCACCGGGCTGCGCCTGACCTGGATGGGCCACTCCAGCGTGCTGGCGGAGATCGACGGCCACCGGGTCCTCTTCGACCCGGTCTGGGGCGAGCGCTGCTCCCCGTTCCCGTTCGTCGGCCCCAAGCGGCTGCACCCGGTACCCCTGCCGCTGGCCGCCCTCGGTCCCGTCGACGTCGTGGTCATCTCGCACGACCACTACGACCACCTGGACATGCCCTCGATCAAGGCGCTGGCCGACACGGACACCCTGTTCGCCGTGCCGCTGGGCGTCGGCGCCCACCTGGAGCACTGGGGTGTCTCCCCGGACCGGCTGCGCGAGCTGGACTGGAACGAGGAGACCCAGGTCGGCGGTCTCACCCTGACCGCGACCCCGGCCCGCCACTTCTGCGGCCGAGGCCTGCGCAACACCCAGCACACGCTCTGGGCCTCCTGGGTCGTCGCCGGCGACGAGCACCGGATCTACCACAGCGGCGACACCGGCTACTTCGAGGGCTTCAAGGACATCGGCGCGGCGCACGGCCCGTTCGACGCCACCATGATCCAGATCGGCGCCTACAGCGAGTTCTGGCCCGACATCCACATGACGCCCGAGGAGGGCATGCGCGCCCACCTCGACCTCCAGGGCGGGCAGGCGCACGGGGTGCTGCTGCCCATCCACTGGGGCACGTTCAACCTGGCGCTGCACGCGTGGGCCGAGCCGGGGGAGTGGACCGCGGACGCGGCGGAAGCGGCGGGCCAGGCGGTGGCCACCCCGAGGCCGGGCGAGCCCTTCGAACCGGGCGCCGAGCTGACCACGGACCGCTGGTGGCTGCCTCACGGGGGCACGCTCGCGCGCCCCTGGCGGGTTGCCGAGCCGGTCGTGGCGGAACCGAAGCCGGCGGCGACCCCGGCGGAACTCGACCTGGCGAACGAGCGCTGACACGGGCGACAGTCCCCTCGACGGCGTCGACGGCGTCGACGGCCGAGTCCGCCGCGTCGTCGAAGGGGACGTCTCACCGCAGGGCGCGGAGCCGCTGTACTCCCATGTAGGTCCCCGTCGTGAGCGCGAGCGCCAGCAGGGGGAGTCCCAGGAAGATCACCGGGTTCACCCAGCCCGGCACCAACTCGGTGCCCACGCCGCCCGACGTGACGCACTGCGAACTGACCGGCAGCGTCATCCGCGTCACGACGTGATCGCCCGCCGCACCCTTCGCCGCGCACATCTGGTCCGGGTCCAGGATGTAGAACCCCGACATGGCGCCCCACGTGTACGCGCCGAGCGTCGCCGAGCCGGCCATGACCGCCACCAGCGCGCAGGTCTCGACGCTGGGCAGCCGCCACCACCCGCTGACCGGCAGCCGACGACAGGCCCGCCGGACGAGTCCCGCGGCCGCGGCCACGAACACGAACGGTGTGACGACCGGCGAGAGAACCAGGATCAGAAACAGAAGAGACGCCACTCCTGTCCGGACACCAGCCGGACAGGATCGGTTCCGCACGCTCCGCCGGCGGACTCCGGCGGACACTGCGTGTGATGTGCCGGGGCTGTGGCGAGGGGCGGGACGGATCGCCCTAAAACGCCCCCTCGGCCCGGCCGCCGGGTCCGCGGCAGGCGAACGGCGGAGCCGGGCCGCGTCGAACTCCCCGACTTCCGGCGCCCGTTCGCGACCGCTTCCGATCAGGGGCGATCGATTCTTTGTCCTTCTTCGACGTGCGGTCGCCGGGGTTATCGGTCTGCCGTGCGAAGCCTCATACCAGAGCGGGACGCTCCCCGGGGGACTTTGTCAACTGCCCACCGCACCTGATGCGTTGACGACTACTGTGAGTGTCCGCCGGGCGACGCGGGGCCGATTTTTTCGGCTCTCCCGACCGGCACCGCGATGGCGTATGCCCGAATCGCGCACCCCGCGCGAGCAAACAGGTCCGACGCACCAGTACGAGGACGCCGATGTCTCAACTCCGTGCACCGGCCGCACGCGCAGACCGCCGTGAGGGCGGCCGGCACGGGCGACCGGCCGCCCGCCCCGTGCCCGCACTGCCCGAGACGCACATACGATCCCAGCTCCTGCGTCTCGCCGTGCTGCCGCCCGTGGCGGTCGCGCTGAGCGCCAGCGCGGCCGTCCTGTTCACCGTCCGCTCCACCGGAGCGCGGACCGGCCTCACCCTCTGGGGTGTCCTCGCCGGAGCCACGGCGGTGACCTGCGCGGGCATCCTGATCGCCGCCGTGGCCGCCGGTCGCGCGGCCGGTTCCGTCAGCGACCGCATCGGCGCCCTGCGCCGCGACAGCGCGCGCGGCGAGGCCGATCTGCGCGACCTGGTCGAGGCGCTGCGTCGCGGCGAGGTCCCGCCCCAGCGCAAGCCGCGCAGCCGGCCGCCGGGGGACGCCGACGACTTCGACCTGCTCGCCGCCGACCTGGCACGCGCCCACGACGGCGCCGTCACCGCCGTCGTGTCCGCCTCCCAGCTCTCCAGCCAGGCCGGCAGCGAACAGAAGGTCGAGGTCTTCGTCAACCTCGCCCGGCGCCTTCAGTCCCTGGTGCACCGGGAAATCTCCATCCTCGACGAACTGGAGAACGAGATCGAGGACCCCGACCTGCTCAAGGGCCTCTTCCACGTCGACCACCTCGCCACCCGCATCCGCCGCCACGCCGAGAACCTCGCCGTCCTCGGCGGCGCCGTCTCCCGCAGACAGTGGAGCAACCCGGTCTCCATGACCGAGGTGCTGCGCTCCGCCATCGCCGAGGTCGAGCAGTACTCCCGCGTCAAACTCGTGCCGCCCATCGACGGCACCCTGCGCGGCCACGCCGTCGCCGACGTGATCCACCTGCTGGCCGAACTCGTCGAGAACGCCACGGTGTTCTCCGCCCCGCACACCCAGGTCCTGCTCCGCGCCAACCTCGTGACCTCGGGACTCGCCATCGAGGTCGAGGACCGCGGACTCGGCATGCCCGTCGGTGAACAGAGCCGTATGAACGCCCTGCTCACCGACCCCGACCAGGTCAACGTCGCCAGCCTGCTGGCCGACGGCCGCATCGGCCTGTTCGTGGTCTCCCAACTCGCCCGCCGCCACGGCATCCACGTCCGCCTCCAGAACAACATCTACGGCGGGGTACAGGCCGTACTCGTCGTGCCGCAGGCCTTGTTGGGTACGGCGCCGGGCGCCCCGGGCGCCGTGGGGCGGCCGGAGGACACGATGGGCGGGGGGCGCCCACTCCTGCCTCCGCAGCAGTCTCCGCAGGGTGGGACGGGTGGAGCCCCCGGTGGGCGGCGTGCCGTCGGTCCGCAGGGTGCGCCTGAGGCGACGCCTGCCGCGCCGGGACGGCCCCGACGTGAGTCCGGGGCACCGGGACGGCATCAACGACGGGACACCGCACCGCCCGTCGCGCCCGCGCCGAACGGCAGCGGACCGGTGCCGCTGCCGGTCCGCGGCGCCCAAACGGAACGGGCCAACCCGGCGGAGGCCGTACCCGGCATCCGGCCCGACGACCGGCACACCGTGGCGACGAACGTGACCACACCGCCCGTCCCGCGAGGCGGCGGTGCGGTCCGCGGCACCATGGGCAAGCCGCCCCAACTGCCCCGCCGCCGCGCCCAGGAGCACATCGCACCCCAACTCCGCGGCGGCCCCGCACCCCGCCACGACTCCGAGCAGGCCGCCGGCCACGACCCGGGTCTGATGGCGGCCTTCCAACGCGGTATCGGCCTCGCGGAGGCCCAACAGCACATGGAGGCAACGGAGTCGGTGGAGCGCGCCGACACGGCGTCACCACATGTGGAGGTGCCGCACGGGGAGGGGCTCATGGAGGCGCCGCACATGGAGTCGGCCCACCTGGAGACAGACCGCACGGAGTTCCCGCGCTCGACCGAAGTGCACACGGGCGGGGTCTACATGAGCAACCCCTCCATGGGCTCCGACCACACCCCCGCACCCCACACAGAAATGCCGCCCCTCACCCTCGCCCCCCACATGGACACGGCGCCCATACCCGAAGCGCACGCGCGTGTGCCCGGTCACGACCTCACCGCCCGGCACGACGGGAGCGCATCAGCCGGATGACCACGTTCGCCCCCACCCCCACGACCACGGCGTCCCAGCGCCCCACCCCCACCCGCGCTCCCGCAGACCTTCGTACCCCAAGGAGTCGATCCACCATGGCGAGCGACGCGCCGACCGGCCATGTATCCGATCTCGACTGGCTGATGAGCGGCCTCGTGCAGCGCGTACCGCACACCACCAGCGCGGTACTGCTCTCCTGCGACGGCCTCGTGAAGTCGGTCCACGGCCTCGACCCCGACAGCGCCGACCACATGGCGGCGCTGGCCTCCGGCCTGTACTCCCTCGGCCGGAGCGCGGGCGTCCGCTTCGGTGACGGCGGGGACGTCCGCCAGGTGGTCGTCGAACTCGACTCGACGCTGCTCTTCGTCACCACCGCGGGCTCCGGCACCTGTCTCGCCGTGCTGGCCGGCCGCGAGGCCGACGCGGCCGTGCTGGGCTACGAGATGGCGATGCTGGTCAAGAGCGTCCGCCCCTACCTCGTGACGGCGCCCCGCCAGCACGCCGTCGAATCCCCTGCGATGAGGCCTTGAGCGTGGCGACGGCCGGTGACGGGCCCTGGCTGGACGACGCGGCCGGACGTCTTGTGCGCCCCTTCACGGTCAGCAACGGCCGTACCCGGCCGTCCGTCGCGCTCGACCTCCTGTCGCAGGTGATGGCCACCGGCAACACCCCCCTCGGCTACCTCGGCCCCGAGCACGCGCAGGCGCTCGACCTGTGCCGCGCGCCCGTCTCGGTCGCCGAGGTCGCCGCCCACCTGAAACTGCCGGCGGTGGTCACCAAGGTGCTGCTGTCGGACCTGGTCGACTGCGGGGCGCTGACCACCAAGCCGCCCGAGTTCCACCACAACCCCACTGACCGGTCTCTTCTGGAGGCAGTGCTCGATGGACTACGACGACAGCTCTGACTACGAGAGCGGCCACGATCCCTTCCCCACCGCGTTGAAGATCCTGGTGGCGGGCGGCTTCGGCGTCGGCAAGACGACCTTCGTCGGCGCGGTGAGCGAAATCGCGCCGCTCAGCACGGAGGAGCTGCTCACCACGGTCAGTGCCGCGACCGACGATCTCGAAGGCATCGAGAACAAGGTCGAGACGACCGTGGCGATGGACTTCGGCCGGATCACCCTCGACCCGGAACACGTGCTCTATCTGTTCGGCACGCCCGGACAGGAGCGGTTCTGGTTCATGTGGGACGAGCTGTCCGAGGGCGCGCTCGGCGCGGTCATCCTCGCCGACACCCGCCGCCTGGAGGAGTGCTTCGCCGCCGTCGACTTCTTCGAGCAGCGCGGCCTCGGATTCATCGTCGCGATCAACGAGTTCGACGGCTCCTACCGCTACGACCCCGAGGAGGTGCGGGCCGCCATAGATCTCGACCCCGGGATCCCGGTCGTGCGCTGCGACGCGCGGATCTCCAGTTCCGGGGTGCAGACCCTGCTGACCCTCGTACGCCATCTCATCGAGCACACCCCGGCGCACGCGCCGAGCCACGGTGCCCACATGTGATCCCCGCACACCCTCATCGGAGTTCCTCCATGCCATACGTCCACAGGGACGGAGTACGCCCATGAGCTACGACCCGCCGCGTCCGGCCGGTCGTCTGCTGCTCACGCCCGAGGACAAGGAGGCGCCCCAACGGGTGCGCCGGCTGCGGGGGTTGGGCCTGGGGGAGCACCCGGACCCGGGGCTGGACGCCTTCGCGGACCGGCTCGCCGAGCTGACCGGGGCACCGTACGCCATGGTCAACTTCCTTGGCGAGAACCGGCAGTTCTTCGCCGGTCTGCACACTCCGGGCGGTGCGGGGCTGCCCAGGGCCGCCACGGGAGGGGAGCACGCCAAGCCCGAGGTGGGCCGGCAGTTGGCGCGTGAATACGGGTTCTGCCCCCATGTGGTGGTCCGACGCAAGGCGCTGGTTCTTGAGGATGTCTGCGACTATCCGCGGTTCGCCGGGAATCCGGTCGTCGACGAGTTCGGCATCCGTTCCTATCTGGGCGCACCGCTCATCGACTCCACGGGGACGGTGCTGGGCACCGTGTGTGTCGTCGACACGGAGCCGCGGCCGTGGGGGAAGCCGGGGCTGGAGACGATCAAGTCGACCGCGGCGGACCTGGTGGCCCGGCTGGAGCACCTCGGAGGCCCCTAGCCGACCGGTCGTATAGTTGTCCCATGGGTAGGACCAGTGACGCCGGAGAGAAGATCCTCGCCGCCGGGCGCTCGCTCTTCGAGGCGCGCGGCTATTCGGCGCTCGGGGTGGCCGAGATCTGCCGCGCGGCCGGTGTGCCGAAGGGCAGTTTCTACTACTTCTACGAGTCGAAGGAGGCCCTCGCGCTGGCCGTCGTCGACGAGCACTGGGCGGAGCAGCGGCGGGAGTGGGCCCGTGTCCTCGGTGGGGATGCCGAACCGCTGGAGCGGCTGCGGCGGCTGTTCGAGGAGACGGAGGCCGGTCTGCGCGCCGGACAGCAGGGCTGCGGGACCGTGCTGGGCTGTCTCTTCGGCAATCTCAGCCTGGAGATGAGCAACCAGACCGAGGCCGTCCGCATCCGGCTGCAGGACATCTTCGACGCCCAGGTCGAGATGGTCGACGCGGTCGTCACCGAGGCCCGCGACCGCGGGGACGTCACCGTCACCGACACGCGGGAGGCGGCGCGGTCCGTCGTCGCGCAGTTGGAGGGCCAGGTGATGTTCGCCAAGCTCTACAACAACACCGGGCGGCTGAGCCCCCTCTGGGCCAACTGCCTCGCCCTGCTCGGCGCCCGCGCCGCCCACCCCGCCTGATCAGCGGCCGAGGTCGGTGGGCGCGGTCCGCCGCGCCTGCCCCGGCACGGAGCGCCGTACCGCCACCGCGTGGTGCGGGAACCCGCCCCGCAGGACGGCGGCGGCGACGGCCGCGGCGAGGACCACCAGGGCGGCCAGGAGCAGAGCCGGGCGGTAGCCGTGGCGCAGCAGCGGGGCGACGGCCAGCGGGCCGAGGATCTGGCCGACGGAGTATCCGGCGGTCAGCAGCGCCACCGAGCGCGGGAAGCGCAACTGGCTCCCGGTGGCCAGTGCGAGGGTGCTGACGCCGATGAAGGTCGCGCCGAACAGCAGCGCCGAGATCAGCGCCGCGGCCGCCCCGCCGACCAGCGCGGGCAGCGCGATGCCGACCGCCTGGATCACCAGCGCCACCAGCAGCAGCCCGGGCCGCGACCAGCGGCGGCCCAGCCGGGCCCAGAGCGCGGAGGACGGTACGGCGGCCAGCCCGACGAGCACCCACGCGCCATCGCCGATCCAGCCGGGGGAGCCCTGCGCGACCGCGGCGACCAGAAAGGTCCCGGCGACGATGTAGCCGACACCCTCCAGGGTGTAGCTGACGAACAGGGCGGCGAAACCGCGGTTGATCGGCGCCGTGGGGGCTTCCGACACGCCTTCAGCTGAGGTGTGCGCGGCCACCGCCTCCGGCCGTAGATTCCACGAGGCCGCTGCCAGGACGGCGGCGAGCGTGGCCGATGCCCACCACGCGGTCCGCCAGTCCGCGACCGGGCGCAGGGCGAGGACCAGGAGGCCGGAGAGCGCGATGCCGGCGCCGACACCGCCGAAGCCCCAGCCGGGCAGGTGCGGCGGGTGGTTTCGGAGGTGGCCGAGGAGCGAGGTGACCGCGACGACGAAGACCAGGGCGCTCGCCACGCCCGCCAGCAGCCGCAGCGTGAGCCACACCCCGGTGTGGTGCGTGGCGGGCATGGCGGCCAGCGTGCAGATCAGCAGGACGAGCGCGCCGCGCAGGGTCGCGCGGGAGCGGACCAGGGCGGGGGAGAGGGTGCCCGCGAGCGCGCCGACGAGGTAGCCGACGTAGTTGGCGGTGGCCAGGTGGGCGCCGGCGTCGGTGGACAGTCCCGCCTGGGCGTGCATCAGCGGAAGGACCGGGGTGTAGACGAAGCGGCCGACCCCCATGCCCGCCGCGAGCGCCGCGGCGACCCGGACGACATGAGCCCAGGGGGAGTGGAGCGGGCCGTCCGCCCCGGACGAAGGGAGCGGAGCGCTGGGGCTCATGAGGGTGAATCCCCTTGTAGGCGACGCGAGTTACTCCGCATGTCCAGGGTTGAAGGGACGGGAGCGCCGGAGCTCATGACGGTGAAATCTCCTTAAGCCGGGGCGGCTCACTCCGCATGGCCGGGGTCGTTCGGGTGCGGCTCCAGCGGAGTGACGGCGAAGGTCATCCACGGGGCGAGCGGCAGCGTGCCGAGCACTTTCTCGTGCAGCTGGTCCTCGTCGTCCGCGAGCCAGATGCCGATGCTGCGCCGTTCGCCGACCGGGCGCCACAGCCGTCCCAGATGGCCGGCGGCTGCCAGTTCGCGGGAGCGGACGGCCTCGGCGGCGCGGCGCCGGGCTACCTCCTCCTGCGGGGTGCCCTCGGGGACGGTGGTGGTGATCTCGACCAGGAACTCTCGCATGACCTCGCTCCGTTCGGGCCCGCCCGGCCAGGCGACAGGTGCCGGGTCTCCATGCCCTCATCGTGGCCCGGGACCGGCGCGGGCGCCACGACGGGCTCGCTCCCTGCTGAGAGATACGACCTCCCAGCCACGCGTAGCATGACGGGCGTGGAGCTGCGCCAACTGAGGTACTTCGTCGCCGTCGCCGAGGAGCTGAACTTCGGCCGGGCCGCCGACCGCCTCCTGATCGCGGGACCCTCCCTCTCCCAGCAGATCAAGGCCCTCGAACGCGATCTGGGCGTACGGCTCTTCGACCGCGACCGCCGCTCGGTCTCCCTCACCCCCGCCGGTGCCGCCCTGCTCCCGCACACCCGCGCCCTGCTGGAGCGCGCCGACGACCTCCGGCGCCGGGCCGGTCGGCTGGCGGGCTCGGAGGCGGTCCGGCTCGGCTACGTCAACTGGCTCCCCGCCGACCTGACCGCGCGCACCGCGGGTGTGGCCCAGGTCCATGTGGACGCCTGGATCGCGCCCTCGCACACACAGGCCGCCCGGGTCGCGGACGGCAGCCTGGACCTCGCGGTGTGCTGGGTACGGGACGAGGACGTGAAGCGGCACGGCCTGCGGGCCCGGCTGCTCGGCGCCGACCGGCTGTACGCGGTGGCCGCCGGCACCGACACCGGTGACGTGCGGGCCCGGGACACCTCCGCCCTCCTCGACGACGACACCCAGTCCTGGTCGTCCTGGAACGTCTACGCCGAGCAGCTGGCCCACGACACCGGGGCGCACGCGGTGCCGATCTCCGACGGCGGGATCACCGGCCCGGCCTTCTTCGACCACGTCCGCCGCAGCCGCCGCCCGGTCGTCAACTCGCCCAAGGGGCAGACCACCGCACTGCCGCCCGACCTCGTACGCCGCGAGATCGTCGAACCGTCCGTCCACTGGACCTGGTCGCTGGTGTGGCGCGAGGGCGAGACGCGGGCCGCGGTGCTCGCGGTCGTGGACGCGCTGTGCGAGGGCGTCGGCGATCTCGGGCTGCGCGCCCCGGACGCGTGGCTGCCCGCGGGCGACCCGCACCGCTGACGTTGACTGGGAGGTTCAGCCTCCCAGCAGTGAGGATTCCGGTCCTGGGAAAGGGCGCTCCGGCCTTTGCTTTCGCCTCTCCGGGTCGCTTACGTTCACTAATAGGCGACCGGTCGGCTAGTAAAAACGACCGACCGGGAGCACCGCACTCACCACTTCGGAGAAGGTCGTCATGAGCACTCGGAACCAGAAGGTCGCGATCGTCACCGGCGCCTCGCAGGGCATCGGAGCGGGCGTCGTCGACGCCTACCGCAAGCTCGGTCACGCCGTCGTCGCCACCTCGCGCACCATCGCCCCCGCCGACGACGCGGACATCCTGACCGTCCGGGGCGACATCGCCGACCCGGCCACCGCCGAGCGGGTCGTGGCCGCCGCGATCGAGCGGTTCGGCCGGATCGACACGGTGGTCAACAACGCGGGCGTGTTCGTCGCCAAGCCCTTCACCGACTACACGGCCGACGACTACGCGAACGTGCTCGGCATCAACCTCGCCGGGTTCTTCCGGCTCACCCAGCTGGCCGTTCCGCACCTGCTCACCCAGGGCGGCGGTCACGTCGTCAGCGTCACCACCAGCCTGGTCGACAACGCGGACGCCCGCGTCCCCTCCGTGCTGGCCTCGCTGACCAAGGGCGGAATCCAGTCCGCCACCAAGTCCCTCGCCATCGAGTACGCCACCCGGGGCATCCGCGTCAACGCCGTGTCGCCGGGCACCATCAGGACCCCGATGCACGCGGAGGAGACCCACGACTTCCTCTCCGCCCTGCACCCGGTCGGCCGGATGGGTGAGGTGAGCGACATCGTCGACGCCGTGGTCTTCTTGGAGAACGCTCCCTTCGTCACCGGCGAGATCCTCCATGTCGACGGCGGCATGAGCGCCGGTCACTGAGAAAGGCCGACGGAGATGAACAGCGACAACGACGAGGAACTCGTCCTGCGCGGTGTCCTCGACCCGTGGAAAGCGGCCGTGGACGCCCACGAGCCGGAGCAGGTGGCCCGGCTCTTCACCGAGGACGCGATCTTCCAGGGACTGCACCCCTACAGCGTCGGCCGGCCGGGCGTCGCCGAGTACTACGCCTCCCAGCCCCTCGGAATGAAGGCCGCCTACGACGTCCTGGAGACCCGGCGCTACGCCGACGACCTCGTACTCGGTTATCTGGAAGCGGAGTTCACGTTCACCGACCGGCCACCGGTCGACGTCAAGCTCGCCGTGCTGGTGCGGCGGCTGGGGGAGGACTGGTACATCGCCCACTACCAGGTCTCGCGGCTGCCCGGGTGACAGGTGTGAAGGAAAGCTGCGACACCGCTTAAGAAAACCTCGATGGACCCGGGCGTTCCGGTAGGGCAGATTGCTGGCAGAATCCACCCCCACCCCCGGAACGGGCTCGTCCGGCATGCCCGGACGGGCCCGGCCCCCGGGCCTCACGCACAGGAGCCGTAGCGTTGAAGGCGCTGGTCAAGGAGAAGGCGGAGCCCGGGCTGTGGCTCGTGGACGTGCCGGAGCCCGCCGTCGGACCCGGCGACGTACTGATCAAGGTGCTGCGCACCGGGATCTGCGGCACCGACCTGCACATCCGGGCCTGGGACGGCTGGGCGCGACAGGCGATCCGCACACCGCTCGTCCTCGGGCACGAGTTCGTCGGCGAGGTGGTCGGCACCGGCCGGGACGTCACCGACATCGCCGTCGGTGAACTGGTCAGCGGCGAGGGCCACTTGGTGTGCGGCAAGTGCCGCAACTGCCAGGCAGGACGCCGCCACCTGTGCCGTGCCACGGTCGGGCTCGGCGTCGGCCGGGACGGCGCCTTCGCGGAGTACGTCGCGCTGCCCGCCGCGAACGTGTGGGTGCACCGCGTCCCCGTCGACCTCGATGTGGCCGCGATCTTCGACCCGTTCGGCAACGCCGTGCACACCGCGCTGTCCTTCCCGCTCGTCGGCGAGGACGTCCTCATCACCGGCGCGGGGCCGATCGGCTTGATGGCGGCGGCGGTTGCCCGGCACGCGGGCGCCCGCAACATCATGGTGACCGATGTCAGCGAGGAACGCCTCGCCCTGGCCCGCAAGATCGGCGTGAGTCTGGCCCTGAACGTGACGGACGCTCAGATCGCGGACGGACAGCGGGAGTTGGGCCTCCGCGAGGGCTTCGACGTCGGCCTGGAGATGTCCGGCCGCCCCGAGGCGATGCGCGACATGATCGCCAACATGACCCACGGCGGCCGGATCGCCATGCTGGGACTGCCCTCCGAGGAGTTCCCCGTCGACTGGTCCCGCATCGTCACCTCGATGCTCACCATCAAGGGCATCTACGGCCGTGAGATGTTCGAGACCTGGTACGCGATGTCGGTCCTGCTGGAAGGCGGCCTCGATCTCGCGCCCGTGATCACCGGCCGCTACGGACACCGCGACTTCGAGGCGGCGTTCGCGGACGCGGCGAGCGGACGCGGCGGCAAGGTCATCCTCGACTGGACCGCGTAACGCCCGTCCGACCGCACAACTCCCTTTCGGCGAAGGAACTTTAGGAGCTTCCCCCATGTTCGACTCCGTGCGCGACGACCTCCGCACCACCCTCGACGAGATCCGCGCCGCCGGACTCCACAAGCCCGAGCGCGTGATCGGCTCCCCACAGTCCGCGACGGTGAACGTCACCTCGGGCGGCCGACCCGGCGAGGTCCTCAACTTCTGCGCCAACAACTACCTCGGCCTCGCCGACCACCCCGAGGTCGTCGCCGCCGCCCACGCGGCCCTCGACCGCTGGGGCTACGGCATGGCCTCGGTGCGTTTCATCTGCGGTACGCAGGAGGTCCACAAGGAATTGGAGGCGCGCCTTTCCGCGTTCCTCGGCCAGGAGGACACGATCCTCTACTCCTCCTGCTTCGACGCCAACGGCGGTGTCTTCGAAACCCTGTTGGGCCCGGAGGACGCGGTGATCTCCGACGCGCTGAACCACGCGTCGATCATCGACGGCATCCGCCTCTCCAAGGCCCGCCGTTACCGGTACGCCAACCGTGACATGGCCGACCTGGAACAGCAGTTGAAGGAAGCGGCGGGCGCCCGGCGCAAGCTGATCGTCACCGACGGCGTCTTCTCCATGGACGGCTACGTCGCCCCCCTCCGCGAGATCTGCGACCTCGCCGACCGCTACGACGCGATGGTCATGGTCGACGACTCCCACGCCGTCGGCTTCGTCGGCCCCGGCGGCCGGGGCACCCCCGAACTGCACGGCGTCATGGACCGCGTCGACATCATCACCGGCACCCTGGGCAAGGCGCTCGGCGGCGCCTCCGGCGGTTACGTCGCCGCCCGCGCCGAGATCGTCGCACTGCTCCGCCAGCGCTCACGGCCGTACCTCTTCTCGAACACCCTCGCGCCGGTGATCGCCGCGGCCTCGCTCAAGGTGCTCGACCTGCTGGAGTCGGCGGACGACCTGCGCGTCCAACTCGCCGAGAACACCGCCCTGTTCAGGCGCCGGATGACCGAGGAGGGATTCGACGTCCTCCCCGGCGACCACGCCATCGCCCCCGTGATGATCGGCGACGCGGCGGTGGCCGGCCGGATGGCGGAGCTGCTGCTGGAGCGGGGCGTGTACGTGATCGGCTTCTCCTACCCGGTCGTCCCGCAGGGCAAGGCCCGTATCCGGGTCCAGCTGTCCGCCGCGCACTCGACGGACGACGTGAACCGGGCCGTGGACGCGTTCGTCGCGGCGCGCGCGGAGCTGGACGCCTGAGCGGAACCGGGGGCTGAGTACACCGTGGCGGTCACGGCCCCGGACATATTGCGATAATCGGTCCCATGATCGAAGCGCGGCGGCTCCACATCCTCCGTGCGGTGGCCGACCACCGCACCGTGACGGCGGCAGCCGCCGCGCTGTACCTCACCCCCTCGGCGGTCTCCCAGCAGCTCGCCGCCCTGGAGCAGGAGACCGGCCACCGCCTGGTCGAGCGCGGCGCCAAGGGGGTACGGCTGACCCCGGCCGGCGAGATCCTGCTCGCCCACACCAATGTGGTCCTGGCCCAGCTGGAGCGGGCCGAGGCGGAACTCGCCGCCTACGGCTCGGGCGAGGCCGGCACGGTGACGGTGGCCGCGTTCGCGACGGGTATCGCACAGGTGGTGGCACCTGCAGTGGTCCGACTCTCTTCGCTCGCGCCCGGCATCCGGATCCGCGTCCAGGACGCCGAGGGCGACGCCAGCCTGCCGATGGTGCTGGACCGGCAGGTGGATGTCGCCGTCGCCGTCGAGTATCGCGGCGCCCCGCCCGCCGACGACCCGCGCCTGATCCACGTCCCGCTCTACGCCGAGCCCTTCGACGCGGTCGTCCCGGTCGCCCACCGCCTCGCCGATGCCGACGAGGTCCCCCTCGCCGAACTGGCCAAGGACCCGTGGATCGGCCCCTACCCCGGCAATCCCTGCCACGAGGTCGTCGTCCTGGCCTGCGAGAACGCCGGATTCCAGCCCCGCCTCGAACACTCTTCGGACGACTTCCGCGCGGTGGTCGCCCTCGCCTCGGCCGACGCGGGCGTCGCCCTCGTCCCGCGCTCCGCCCTGCGCGGCATGGACCTGACGGGTGTCGTCGTCCGGCCCGTCGACGGGGTGGCGCCGACCCGCCGGGTCTTCGCGGCCGTACGGCGCGGCACGGAGCAGCATCCGCTGATCCGCCCGGTGCTGGACGCGCTGACGGAAGTGGCCCGGACGTAACCCCGCCGTTTCATATCCGGGATACCGTCCCGGATATGAAGCACGAAGACGAGGCTCCCGACCCCATGGACGCCCGCCTCGGCGCCCGCCTGGCCGAACTGCGGGCCCAACACGGCTGGTCCCTCGGGGAGTTGGCGGAGCGCAGCGGGATCAGCCGGTCGACCCTGTCCCGCGCCGAACGCGCCGAGACCAGCCCCACCGCCTCCCTCCTCAACCGCCTGTGTGGCGTCTACGGCCGCACCATGTCCCAACTCCTCAGCGAGGTGGAGGCCGAGCCCACCCCGCTGCTGCGCTCCGCCGACCAACCCCGTTGGGAGGACCGCGCCTCCGGTTTCGTACGACGCTCCGTGTCGCCCCCGCACACCGGCCTGCGCGGCGAACTCGTCGAGGGCCGGCTCACCGCGGGCGCCGACATCGCCTACGACCGGCCGCCCGTCCCCGGCCTGGAACAGCACATCTGGGTCCTGGAGGGCACCCTCGACGTGACGGCCGGGCACACCGACCACCATCTCGACACCGGCGACTGCCTACGGCTGCGGGTGTGGGGCCCGACGCGGTTCCGCTGCCCTGGTCCGGACGGGGTCCGCTACGTACTGGCGGTGGTGCTGCCGTGAGGACGGAGCAGCTGAGCGCACCCCAACTGCTCGTCGTGGTAGAGGAGTTGGCGGACCTGCTGACCGACACCGTGCACGACGGAGCGTCGATCGGATTCCTCGCGCCGCTCGACCGGGCGGCGGCCGTCGCCTGGTGGCGGGAGCGTGCCGACGGGGTGGGCGCCGGGCGGCTCGCCGTGTGGGCGGCGCGGGACGGCGACCGGGTCGTCGGCACCGTGACCCTGGCCTTCGCCGACAAGCCCAACAGCCGCCACCGCGCCGAACTGGTCAAGCTGATGGTGCACCGGGACGCCAGGGGGAAGGGCCTCGGCCGCCGGCTCCTGACCATTGCCGAGAACGCGGCGGTCGCCGCCGGTATCATCCTTCTCCATCTGGACACCGAGACCGACAGCCCCGCCGAGCACCTGTACCGCACCGCCGGCTGGACCCGGGCCGGCGTCATCCCCGACTACGCGGCGAGCCCGGACGGGGAGCTGCGGCCGACGACGCTCTACTACAAGAAGGTGGGGGCGGGAGCACACACTCCCACCAGGTGATTGTCAGTGCCGGCCGCTATCTTGCCTGTCATGCCGGATGCCGAAGACGTACGCCGTATCGCCCTCTCCCTCCCGGACACGACGGAGAAGATCGCCTGGAGCATGCCCACGTTCCGGGTCGCCGGGAAGATGTTCGTCACGCTGCCCGAGGAGGAGACCTCCATCGCCGTGCGCTGCCCCAAGGAGGAGCGCGACGAACTCGTCCTGGCCGAGCCCGAGAAGTTCTGGGTCGCCGATCACGAGGCGGGCTTCGCCTGGGTGAGGGCCCGGCTCGCCGCGCTGGACAGCGAGGAGGAACTGCGCGACATCCTCGCCGACTCCTGGCGCCAGGCGGCCCCGCCCCGACTCCTGGATTCCTACCCGGAGTTGGGGCTGCCGACCGGCGACTGAGCTGCCGTGACGCGGAGTCGGTCGGCGGATCTCAGCCTCGCGCACCGGCGCGCCCGCTCCCGAGGAAACCGTCGATTCGCCCGCGCAGCGACCGGGCGTCGAGCCCGTGGGCGGACAGGTGTTCCTCGACCGTGCCGTAGCGCCGCAGTTCGGGGCGGGCCACGCCCAGGCCCAGTACCCGGTGGGGCACGTCGGCGAGTGCGTCGTTCGCGGCGGCCGTCGAGGTACCCGCGAGATACGGCTCGACGAGAACGACGTCGGTCCCCGCCGTCCGCGTGGCCCGGCGCAGCGCGGTCGCGTCGAAGGGCCGTACGGTCGTGGCGTACAGGACGGTGACGTCGAGGCCCTCGGTCGCGTCGAGTACGGCGTCGAGCATCGGCCCGACCGCGACGACCACACCGGAGCGGCCCTCGCGGACGGGGAGGAAGTGCTCGCCGTCGACCGGGAGAGCGTCGGCGTTCGACTGGACGGACAGCCGTACGTACACCTTGTCGTCGCCCGCGGCGACCGCGTGCCGCAGCAGGGTCTCGGCCTCGTCCGGGTGGCCCGGCACCTGCACGGTCCAGCCGTCGAGCGTGTCGAGGAGCGCGACATCGCCCGGAGCCATGTGCGTCAGCCCGCCGGCGGGCCAGTCGAACGAGGCCGCCGCGCTCACCAGCACCGCGCCGACGCCCTGGTGCCCGAGATCCAGCTTGACCTGCTCGAAGGGCCGCTCGACGAGGAAGCTGGCGAAGGTGTGCAGGACGGGGCGCATCCCGGTCAGCGCGAGTCCCGCGCCCGCCCCGACGAGCAGCTGCTCGCGGATGCCGACGTTGATCACCCGCTCAGGGTGGCGGAGTTGCGCCTCGGCGAGACTCACCGCGCCGATCTCGGCGAGGACGACCGCGACGCGTGGATCCTCGTCGAGCAGCCGGGAGACGACAGGGGCGAAACGGTCACGCATGGTGTCCATGGAGAAAGAGCCCTTCTTGAACTGTTGAACTGCGGCTGAGGGGGACAGGCGGTCACGCGGACTTCGGTTCCACCTGGGCCACGACCACATGCGGTCGGCCGGGATGCGGCGCGGTGAAGGCGGCGTACAGCGCGTCGTGATCGCGGCCGTCGACCGTCACGGTCGACCAGCCCGCGGCCTCGAAGCGGGCGGCGATACCACCGGGCCGGGCATGACTGGCGGAGGAATTGTCGACGACGACGGTGTGCAGCCGGTCCAGTCCGGCGGGCCCGGCGAAGGCGATGGCCTCGTGGTTGCTGCCCTCGTCCAGCTCGGCGTCCCCGACCAGCACCCAGACCCGGGGCTCGGTCCGCCCCTGGGCGCGCAGTCCCAGCGCCGTCCCGACGCCGATCGGCAGCCCATGTCCGAGCGACCCGCTGCCGATCTCGGCGCCCGGCACCAGCACCCGGTCGGGGTGATGGCCGAGCGGGGAGTCGTACGAGCCGAACCCCGGCAGCCACTCCACCGGGACGAATCCCCTGGCGGCGAGCACGGCGTAGTACGCCATGGGCCCGTGCCCCTTGGAGAGCAGGAACCGGTCCCGTTCCGGGTCGCCCGTGCGTTCCGGGCCGACCCGCAGCACCCGGTCGTAGAGCACCCACAGCACGTCCAGCGTCGAGGTTGCCGCCGGACCGTGCTTCTCGTCACCGGTCATCAGGCCCATGAGCCGGGGCAGGTCGCCGTGCGTGTACGGATGGCTTTGTTCCGCGGTGATGGTCATGCGGACGATCGTCCAACCTCAACCAAACTTCAGGTCAAGCGCGGCGGGGGAGCCGGCCGGAAGTCGGCCCCCGATAAAGGCGTGCGCGATCACCGACGGGAGTGCGGTATTGTTTCCATGCGCGTTCGACCAGGGGAAACCCCAGGTCAGATGGGCAACGGGACGTGGCGCAGCTTGGTAGCGCACTTGACTGGGGGTCAAGGGGTCGCAGGTTCAAATCCTGTCGTCCCGACTTTTCGAAGTCGCAGGTCAGGGGTCATTTCAGAGGAGATCTGAAGTGGCCCCTTGATCATTCTTGGGGACCGTTTGGGGACCACTGCACTTGGCGGGCGCTGTGGCGCACTTTGACCCGGTCAAGGTGCGCCACGGGGTGGTCGGTACAACGCAGAGCGGGCGGTTCGTGGAGTCGCCCGTGTGTTTCTGATGACGCATCACGTGGAGTGCGTCGCGACCTTCGAGCCCTCTCGAAAGGTTCCTGACCTGGTGTTTTTCGTCCACATTGTGTGTGGCGTGGGCCTTGCGGGCGCCATCTGGACGAGTCCTGCCGGGTACGCCGCCGGGTCTGCACCAGTGAGGTGCCGGCCCTGTTCCAAGTCAGCCGACGGGCCGTCAGCAACGCTCTGCTCGACGTGCGGCCGTTCTTGAACGGCGACTGATTCTGTCTTGAGCCAGCCCTGAGGAAATACCTAACTGTCGGCGCCCTCGTGGTCCGCGTCCCCAACCGGCGAATCCACCGCGCAAGTTCCGCAAGGTTCCACTTGACGCGAGACGCCTTCTCGGTCATCGAGAAAGGCTTTCATGAAGGTGATCGCGGCGACGATTCGCCCCGTCATCGGGCGGACCACCGCCGAGGCGCGTATCTGCAGGGCTGGGGCCTGGAGGCGGAGAACGGATGCTGGTCGTACGGGCTCCGGTCAACCTGTTTGTTCGGTTTCGTTCAGTCGTCGGGCGACCGGTAGCGAATCGACGCCAGCGGTTCGCGTTCGAACAGGAACGGCTTGGCGGCCTCGCGGCCGATCGAGGGTCGGAGCCGTGTTGGGGCGCCGCGGTGCGGGCGACGCGAGTGACTGGGAGTCTCAGAGCGCGCCCTCGCGGAAGGCGCGTGACCAGTGGTGGGCGCCAAGTCGCCTCCCGCTGCTTGCACAAAATCCTGTGCACATGAAATTGTGCATACTGTGTCAGAAGAACCCGGGTTGAGGGAGATCGCTGATCTGGCGGCTCTCAAGACGCTCAGTCACCCACGCCGGTACCAGATCTTCCAGCAGCTCTCCCTGCTCGGCTCGGCCACGTCGGCGATGCTCGCGCGAGAGCTCGACCTCAACACCGGGGCTACCAGCTACCACCTCCGAGAGCTGGCCCGGTACGGCTTCATCGAAGAGGTCCCCAAGGACGCTCAGGTGCATGGGCGTGAGCGGTGGTGGCGGGTCGTACCCGTCGATCTCCGCTTTCCCGAGCGCAGCAGGCAGAGCCCGGAGATGCGCCCCGTCATAGACGAGATGAACCGCCGGGCCTACGCGGCGGACCTCGAGTTGTTCGAGCAGCTTCGGCGGCAGAGTGACGATCTTGATGAGTGGGCCGATGCCTTCCTCTACTCGCGGGGTTCGATGCGGCTGACCTTTGAAGAACTGCGCTCCTTTTTCGAGGACTACATCGCTCTGCTCAACCGGTACAAGCGGCCCGACGACGAGGTCCCCGCCGGCGCGCGGACCATGCTGACCCGGTTCTTCGCCCTCCCGGCACCGGATCCGGAGCAAGTCGCGGCAGAAACCAACGAGACCGTCGTATCTGAGGCCGAATTCGAGCCCGCGTCAGAAAGGGAAGAAAGCCCGTGAGGATGAAATCCAGGGGCAGGTCGAGTACACCGGAGAATTCGTTCGGCCAGGCCGTGACGCTCCAAGGTGTGACCAAGACCTATGGGCGCGGAGCTCACGCAGTCACTGCTCTCAACGAGGTGTCCGTCACGATTCCACGCGGCACCTTCACAGCCGTCATGGGCCCGTCCGGATCCGGAAAGAGTACGTTCCTGCACTGCGCCGCAGGCTTGGACCGGCCCACCTCCGGCTCCGTCAAGGTCGCTGACCGTGAGCTGACCGGAATGGACGAGACCGAGCTGACGCATCTGCGGCGGCAGCGCGTGGGCTTCGTGTTCCAGGCATTCAATCTGGTCCCGGCACTCACAGTCCGTCAGAACATCACCCTGCCGCTACGACTGGCAGGACAGCGCACCGACAGGGGATGGCTGGACGAGATCATCCACCGTGTCGGGCTGGCCGGTCGTGTCGACCACCGGCCTTCACAGCTCTCCGGCGGTCAGCAGCAGCGGGTGGCCATCGCACGGGCGCTCATCACCCGTCCCGACGTCATCTTCGGCGATGAGCCGACGGGTGCGCTCGACACCGTCACCGCCAAGGGGATCCTCACGTTGTTGCGCAGTTGCGTCGACGAGGCCGGGCAGACGGTCGTCCTTGTCACGCACGATCCGGTTGCGGCCGCCTACGCCCACCGCGTCCTGTTTCTCGCCGACGGACGGGTGGTCGACCACTCGGACGGTCCGACGGCCGACCAGATCGCCGAACGTATGACGCACTTAGGAGCATGGTCCTGATGATCCGGTACGCCTTCAGCACCCTTCGGTACCGCAAGGGGGGCTTCATCGGAGCGTTCCTCGCGCTGCTGTGCGCCGCCGCCCTTGTCACCGCTTGTGGAACTTTGTTGGTGACGGGGTTGACCGGGAAGATCGAGACAGAACGTTACGCTGCGGCGTCCATCGTGGTGGCCGGGGACCAGAACGTCCACCAGGTGAAGGTGAAGAAGAAGCACGGTAAGACGAAGGTCAAGCACAAGGCCAAACCGCTCGACGAGCGAGTCTGGCTGCCGGCCGGCGTCACCACGAAGATCGCGGCCGTGCCCGGCGTCAAGGCCGCGGTGCCCGAACTGGACTTTCCCGCCTACCTTGTTACGGATCAGGGGAAGATCGTCTCAGGGCCGGACGGAAAGGCATCGCTCGGCCACTCCTGGACGTCGGCAGCGATGACTCCGTTCGCGTTGGTGGCGGGCAAGGCCCCTCAGACGAGTGACGAGGTGGTGCTCGACAGGGAGATCGCCTCTCGGACCGGCTTGAAGACCGGTGATCGGGTGACCGTGCAATCCACGACCACGCCGGCCACCTATCGAGTCTCAGGTATCGCTGCCGCGAAGGCCGGCGATCTGGGAGAACAGTCATCGCTGTTCTTCTCTCAGCAGGAGGCCGAGCGGCTGAGCGGACGCGCCGACCAGGTGGCTGTAGTCGGGGTGATCGCCGACGAAGGTGTCGACCAGGCACAACTCAAGACCGCCATCTCGCACGCTCTCGACGGCACCACGGCCCAGGTGCACGGTGCCGCCGATCGCGGAGCCGTGGAGTTCCTCGGCGCCAGCAAGGCCCGTGTGCAGCTGATCAGCATGGGCGGTGCCATTGCCGCGGTCTCCCTGCTGGTGGCCGTCCTCGTGGTGGTGGGGACCTTCGCTCTCTCCATCCAACAGCGTTATCGGGAGCTGGCCCTGTTGCGCGCAGTCGCTGCGACACCCCGGCAGATCCGCGGTCTCATCGGCCGTGAGGCCGCCATCATCGGCTTGGTCGCGGGGGCCGCCGGCGCAGTCGCGGGGTTGCCGATCGCCGTGTGGCTGCACGGAAAGTTCGTTGACTTCGGCACCATCCCCGAGACATTGAAGCTGACGCTCAGTCCTTATCCGATGCTCGCCGCAGTGGTGATCACTGTGCTCGGCGCGTGGGTCGCTGCCCGGGTATCGGGTCGGCGGGTCGCGCAGATTCGCCCCGCGGAGGCGCTGTCCGAGGCCGCGATGGAGACCGGGCCTTTCGTGATGCGCCGGTTGGTCGCCGGAGCGATCTTCCTGGTCGTGGGCATTGTGCTGTTGTTCGTCTTGAGCATCCTGCACACGGAGCCGGCATCCGCGCCTGTCACCTATCTGAGCGTGATCATGCTTTCCGCTGCCGTGGCACTGCTGGGACCGGTCATCGCACGGGCCGGCATCGCCGCGCTCAGCGGGCCGCTGAGGCTGTCCCGGATCAGTGGGTATCTCGCGGTGGCCAATAGCCGTACCAACCTGCGACGGTTCTCCGGCGCCCTCACTCCTCTCACCCTGTTGGTCGGCATGACCTGCACCATCATCTTCGTTCAGTCGACCTTGGGGCACGCGTCCCAGAGCCAGGCCAGAGAGGGGAACCTCGCGAACTACACCCTTGCGTCCTCGGGGCCTGGAGTGCCCGACTCCGCGGCGGACAAGGTGCGAGAACTGTCCGGCGTCAGCACGGTGACCGAGGTCGTGCGCAGCACGGTGCGAGTGGGCTTGGACAAGTTCCAGATTCAGGGTGTCACCCCGAAGGGCCTGAGCAAGACCGTGGACCCGGGCGTTGTGTCAGGCTCCCTGAACGGGCTGGGTCAGAACGGCATGGCTGTCAGCAAGGTGGCCGAGCGCATCGTCGGAGGCGTGGGCAGCAAGGTCGAAGTGACCATGGGAGACGGCACCCGAGTCCGACTCACCGTGGTCGCGGTGTACGACCGTGGCCTGGGCTTCGGCGATCTCACCATGGCCCACGACCTGGTGGCTGCTCACGTGGACAACCCGCTGAGTTCCGCAGTCCTCGTCAAGACGGACCGGACGAAGCAGGACCTGGCCAAAGTGGTGCGTGGCTATCCGGGAGTCCAGGTGCTCAACGGCGATCAGGTGGACTCGCTCCGTGCGGACCAGCAGCAGTCCAATGCCGCGGTCAACTTCGTGGCGATGGGCATGATCATCGCCTTCACCGCCATCGCCGTGGTCAACACGCTCGCCATGTCCACGACGGGCCGCACACAAGAGTTCGCGTTGCTACGGCTGGTGGGAACCACTCGGCGGCAGGTGCTGCGGATGCTGCGTCTGGAGTCGCTTGCGATTGTGCTGCTCGCGGTCGTCGTCGGCACACTCATCGCGATTGCGACGCTCACGGCGTTCGCCATCGGTATGACGGGCAGCGCCGCTCCCTATCTGTCCACGTTCATCTATGCAGCTGTCGTGGCGGTCGCCGCGGGTCTTGCTCTCGCCGCGACGATGATCTCTGCTCGGGTATCCCTGGCCGGCAAACCCGCGGACGTGATCGGCTCCCGGGAGTAGCCCCGGGAGTGAACTCGCCGCGGAGCGCTCGCTCCGGCCCGCGCACTTTCGCGCCGCCCAGGCCCGGGCGGCGCGAAAGTGCACGGATCTTGGCCACAAGCGCCGCAGGGCGTGGCACACATCTCGCCGTGACGGCCTGGCCGCAGCGAGCGGTGAGACACGCTGGGATCGCACGTGTCACCGAATCGGTATTCGATTTAGTGGCTGTTGACCTGCAATTTTAAGAGGAATCCAGCGATTGTCGACGCCGCGCGGGCCGACGTGGGACCGGTGTCGAGGGGCTGTACCTCCGGCAGGTTCTTGGTCTGCCGGCGGTACAGCACGCTTGGTGTCGTGGCCAGGGGAAATAGAGGACTTGTTCCGCCTGGCCAGGGTGCTGGCCCGTGTGTGGTCCGGGGGCTGAGGCAGGTCGCTGTGCCGACCGGTCGCCTGCTACCAGGAACGCGGCTCGGACTCGAACCAACGCAACCTCAACCCCCGTCCGCAGGACCTGCGGCGGTGGGTTTTACCTCATCGCGCCTCCCGTGCGTAGGGCGCGAGGGTGATCCGGTCGATCAGCGGTGCGTAGCGGGAGCGCAGGGGTACGCCGGGGAAGGTGTCCGAGGCGTAGGTGGTGCCGTCGAAGTTCGGCAGTTCCTCGGAGCGGAAGGTGATCGTGCTCTGTCCCTTCCTCAGGTGGACGGGGACGGTCAGCTCCCAGAAGTTGTTCTGGTGGAAGCTGTGCGGGAAGCTGACGCGCCGTATCTCGCCTCCGTTGACGCTGATGTCGGCGTGGCGGGCGAGCGGATCGGGGTTGTAGTGCGTGGCCTCGGCCTGCTCGGGGTTGGAGTAGCGGATGCGCAGTGCGTACAGCCCGGTCCGGTCGGCGGTGACGGTGAAGGTCGCGGTGTTGCCGTTGCCTGGCTCGCCTCCGATGCCGGTGATCGCTGTGCCGTCGGTGGCCAGGGAGAGCGGGGTGAGCGTGGCCGAACCCGCGAGCTTCGCGTCCTGTGCCTCGTACGTGCGTGCCGGGAGCGCACCCTCGGTGGGGGTGACGGTGAGGCGGTCGACGAGAGTGGTGTACGAACCCCCGGTCACCGTCACCTTGTTGACGCCGCCCGAGAGGGAGACCGCGACGCTGTGCCTGCTGTTGGCCAGCCGCAGGACGTCGTGCCCGTTGACGGAGAGGCGGGCGTTCGCGGCGCCGAGGGTGTTGACACCGAGGGTGGCTTCGCGGTCGGTGGGGGAGTAGACCCAGAACGTGGCGGTCTGGCCCTTCTTGAGCTGGACGGCGCCCGAACCGGTGGCCGGGGTGCCGGCCTGTTTCGGCAGGTTGTAGACGGGACGCGCGCCATCGGA
The DNA here is from genome assembly GCF_053598575.1 of Streptomyces sp. NPDC001100. Taxonomy (NCBI): domain Bacteria; kingdom Bacillati; phylum Actinomycetota; class Actinomycetes; order Kitasatosporales; family Streptomycetaceae; genus Streptomyces; species Streptomyces sp. NPDC001100. The sequence continues at coordinate 71,036 of NZ_JBSFKO010000025.1, read as the reverse complement.
AAGCCAGGCCAGCTCGCCCTCGTACACCTGCGTGTCGGTCGAAGCGGCCGGCAAGGACAAGGTGAGCCGGTCGACGATGGCGTCGCCCTTGGTGGCGCGCTTTCCGTCGAGGCTCTTCGCCGCGAGTGTCAGGGTGTGCTTGCCCTTGGTGAGCTTCACCTTGGTATCGGTGTGGTCCCACACCACCCACTTGTAGCCCAGCGGCAGATACAGCTCCTGCTCACTGTCGGCCCTGCCGTCCACTCGCAGGAAGACGTTGGTCGGGCCCTGCTCCTTCACCTTGTCGAAGGTGTTGAGGGAGTTGGCGAAGATGCTCAGATCGTAGGTACCGTCCTGCGGCACGTCCACGGTGGTGTCGAGGGTGACGTCCGATCCGGTGCGCAGGCCGCCCACGTCGTAGCCGCCGGAGGTGTAGAACTTCGACACGTCGCCGGGCGAGCCCTCGGGGCCGTTCTTGGAGTAGCCGGTCCCGGTGTGGGCGGCGTCCTCCGCCTCGTACGAACCCTGCCAGCGCACGGGCGGCGACTGTGCCCCCTTCGCCTTTCCGGCAGGGCTGAGGACGATCTCGTACGCCGAGGACTCCTTCAGCTTCGGCAGTGCGCCGTCGCCGAAGTCGACGACGACCGTGCCGTCGTCAGCGACCTTCAGGTTCTGCTCGGTGAGCAACTTCGGGCCCTGCGAGTCGCCCACCTGCCCGGTCCACTCGATCTCCCGCACCCATGCGTGCACGCGGTCCCCGAAAAGCCTCTTCGGGACGTTGCCGAAGGTGATGTGGCCCTTGCCGGTGGAGCCGCCGAAGATCAGCCGGGCCTGTTTCTTCGTCCGGTCGAGCGTACCGACGCCCTGCATGGTGTAGTTCTCGCCGGGGAACGGCGGGGTCACCTTCACGGTGTGCCCGCTCATCGAGGCGTACGAGTTCAGCAGCCACCACTGGCCGTTGCCGCGGTTGGACTGCACCGCGGAGTCGGAGAGGTTGCCGTCGATGTTCCAGTAGGCGATGTCGGCGTCCACCTTGGACTCCTCGATCGCGGACACCCACTGGATCATCTGGCCGGGGACCGATGTGTGGTAGTTGAAGGCGTACTCGTTGATGTTGACCGGGAGCTGTGTGCCCTCACGAGAGGTGCCCTTGAACAGCTCCTTCTCCCATGCCCGGTAGGTGGCGACGCTCTCGCGCACCGCCTCCGGGTGGCTCAGCTCGTGCCAGGTGATGACGTCCGGGAGGGTGCCGGCGGCCAGCGCGTGCGTGAGGAAGCCCTTCACCTGGTCGTACAGGACGCTGGTGTTGGGGCCGGCGATGCGGGCGTCGGGCATCTTGCCCTTGATGAGCTTGTACGCGTCGTCCCAGGCGGCGAAGTAGGCGTCCGGGTCGGTGAGCCAACTGACCTTGTCGTAGCTCCACTCGCCGGTGCCGAACATGTTGCCCTCGGGCTCGTTGAACGGCACGAAGACGATGTTGTCCTGGTACTCGTGCGGCAACTGCAGGACCTGGTCGACCTGCTTGGCGATCTTCTCCATGTAGAGCTTCAGCTTCTCCGCGGGGGTGTCGCCCGGCCACTGGTAGGGGAAGCCGCGGTGGATGTCCGTCATGTAGATGTACACGTCACCGTCGGTGGAGTCGGCCAGCGGTCCGACCACGTCCAGCGCGTCGGCACCGGGGTGTTGCGGGCCGTCTTGAGCCTTGGTGGAGACCGTGCGCAGGCCCATGCCCTCGATGAGGTTGTTGGTGGGTACGTCCGGTCCGTACACCCCGTAGAGAGTGCCGGAGGCGCCGCCGTGGAACGCGCCGGTGTCCGAGCCGAGGTCGACGGTGAGCTGTCCCTCCCGAACCACGGTGACGGTCGCCTTCACCACGCGACCGGACGCGGTTCCGGCCACGGTGAAGGTGCCGGGCCGGGCGTATTCGTCGGGCGGTACGGCGTCCCAGGTGATGGGCGTGTCGCGGTCGTAGCCGTCGGAGAAGGAGGCGCGGACGGCGGCCGGGAGGGACGGGGCGGTTCCCGTCGTCGTACGGACCTCGAAGGACGTCTGCGAGATCTCCTGGAGGGTGGCAAGGCTACCGACCGTGCCGGCCACCTGGTCGGCGCTGAGCGCCGTGTGCCACACGGTGAAGTCGTCGATCGCGCCCTTGAGCAGTGGGTCGGGGTAGAAGGACTTGCCTATGTAACCGGCGGACGTCGCCGAGCCGTCCAGCAACTCCTTCGCCTTGACGCCGGTCTCGGCGGAGGAGACCGCCACGCCGTCGAGGTAGGTGGTGACCCGGCCGGCCGTGCTGTCGAGGGTGACGGTGACGGTCCGCCACTGGTCCGCAGGAAGCTTCGCGTAGCCGCGGACCTGTGCCTCCGCGCCGCCTCCGCCGGTGGTCACTGAGGTCTGCAGCACCCCGCCGTTGTTGGACGGGGTGGTGAAGAGGTACTTCGTGTTGTCGGTCCCCAGATCGAAGATCCGCTGCCAGGGCGATGTGTCACTGCTCCACTTCACGCGGGCCGAGACCGTCAAGTCGGTTGCGTCGCCGAGCACTTCGCGAGGAAGGCGGACATACGCGCCGTTCGAGGTGGGCGCCCCGCCGGGCAGGGCGAGTGCCTTGCCTCCTTCGGAACCCGCGACGGACTGGGCGGTGTCACCGTTCACCAGGCTCGCCGTCAGACCGTTTCCGGAGCTGTCGGTGATCTTCCCCGAGGAGAGGTCGTCCTGGTCGAAGGTGTAGCGGGCGGCGGGCTGGGGCGCCTCGGCCGCCTGCGCGGGGGCCGGCGGTGCGGCCAGCAGGCCCACGCCGACGGCCAGGGCTGCGGCGGCCGAGGCTCGGCGGTGGGATCTGTGAGCGGATGGCATGGATTACGTCCTCATCCTTGAGGGGCCACGGTGCCGGTTGACCCACGCCTCTTTGTCAGCCCCGGTCGGGCCAACGGCCGCCAGGGTGAGTACCGCCGGCCAGGAGGGCAGCCGTGGCGTGCGGGTGGTGGGGTGGAGGGAGTCGAACCGGTTCGGCGAAGCTAGCACCGAGGAAAGCGGCCAGCAATCCCCCCGACATACGGAACCTGTGTCGTGTACGGCGGGTTGCAGGGACGTTGCGGAAATCGCTGTCCGAGGTGTTGACAGGTGGCGGGCTTGTTCCTACCTTCACTTCACGCGAACCGGTTCGATGACCGGCTGTCGCCCTACGCAACGTCGAACCGGTTCGATCCATCCAGGGAGTGCCCGTGAACATCGGTGAGATCGCCCGGCGGGCCGGTGTCTCGCGGAGCACCGTGTCCGTCGCGCTGAGCGGTAAGCGCCCGGTGTCGGAGGAGACCCGCCGGAAGATCCAGCGCGTCATCGACGAACTGGGCTACCGGCCCAACGCCAGTGCGCGCGCCCTGGCCAACGGCCGCACCAACACGATCGGCCTGGTCTTCCCGCCGGCCGGCAACCACTACACCGGAATGCAACTCGACTTCATCGGCAGCGTGGTGGAGGCCGCCGCGGCCCACGACTACGACGTGCTGCTGTCACCCAGCGGCGTCGACAGCGACCGCTCGTTCCAGCGGATGCTGGGGGAGCGGCGGGTCGACGGCGCCATCCTGATGGAGATCAGGCTGGAGGACGACCGGGTCGATCACCTGGCAGCCCTCGGCTTCCCCTCCGTCGCCATCGGCCGCACCGCACATCCCGAGGGCACCTGGTGGGTCGGCCTGGACCACACCGCGCTCGCGGCGGCGTGCGTGCACCACCTCGCGGACCTCGGCCACCGCAGGGTCGCCTTCGTCAACCGTCCCGAGCAGTTGCTGCGGGCCGGATACGAGTCGGCCCATCACGGCCTCGACGGCTTCACGAAGGCCGCGGCCGAGAGGGGACTGACCGTGCGGACGTACTGCTGCGGGGACGACGCCGCGTCCGGCCAGGCGTGCCTGGAACAGATCCTGCACGACGACCCGGCCACCACGGCCCTGGTCACCCTCAACGAGGCCGCGCTCGGCGGCCTCTACCGCGGACTGGCCCAGGCCGGCCGTCATGTACCGCGCGACTTCTCCGTCACGGGAGTCGTGGCCGGCCGGTGGGCGGAGACGGTGACTCCGCAGCTCACGGCGGCGGATGTCCCGGCGGAGGAGATGGGCCGACACGCCGTCGACCTCCTCGTCGAGCGGATCGACCGCCCCGACGCGACACCCCGACACCACCTCCTTGCACCGCCGATCTCGCTCCGCGCCAGCACGGGGCCCGGCACCGGCACACCGTCCACCGAGGCGCGCTGACCTCGACCCCCGACACCACTTTCTGATCGCGGTTCACGGGCGTACCCCCCTCACCGTGGCTGTTCGGCATGCCCGCTTCCCCCCTCGTCACCCTCCCTCGGCACTCCGGTGCCAAAAAACGAAGGAACGCGCGATGCACAGCTCCCTCAGACGACTTCGCCTCACCGCCGCAACCGTGACGGTCCTCGCCGTCGCCGGCACCGCGACCGCCTGTTCCTCCGGTTCGGGCACCACCGGCACCAAGGCCGCGGACAGCGGTACCTACACGATCTGGGACCCGTACCCGCAGTTCGACAAGACCTCCGCGTGGGCGAAGCTGCTCGACGCGTGCGGCGCCGAGGCCGGGGTGAAGATCAAGCGGACCGCGTTCGACACCAGTGACCTGGCGAACAAGGCGCTGCTGGCCGCCCAGCAGGACAACTCCGCCGACGTCCTCATCGTCGACAACCCGGTGGTGTCGACCCTGGCCGAGGCAGGCGTCCTCACCACGACCGCGGACAACAAGCTGGACACCTCGAAGGTGAACCCCAACCTCCTCGCCGCCGGACAGGCGGGCGGCAAGACGTACGGCATGCCTATCGGCGCCAACACCCTCGCCCTGTACTACAACAAGGCGGTGCTGAAGCAGGCCGGTGTCGACATTGCCTCGGTCAAGGACTGGAAGTCGCTGACAGCCGCGCTCGCGAAGGTCAAGAAGGCCGGCAAGAAGGGCATCACGTTCTCCGCGATCGGCACCGAGGAGGGCACCTTCCAGTTCCTGCCCTGGTATTGGGGATCGGGCGCCCAACTCACCACGCTCGACTCCGACAAGGCGGTCTCCGCGCTGACGCTGTGGCAGGGCTGGCTGAAGGACGGCTACGCCCCCAACTCGGTCCTCAACAACACCCAGACGACCAGCTGGCAGGAGTTCGCGACCGGCGACTACGCGTTCAGCGAGAACGGCACCTGGCAGCTGGCCAACGCGAAGAAGGCCGGCTTCGAGTACGGAGTCGTCCCCGTTCCGGCCACTGACGGCGGCAACGCGGCGGCCCCGACGGGCGGCGAGTTCGTCACTGTCCCGGTCCAGGGCAAGACCGACCGCTATGCCAACTCCCAGAAGATCGTGACCTGCCTGACCAGCACCGACAACCTCCTCAACACCGACACCACGCTGTCGTACGTGGCACCCACCACCGAGGTCCAGGACAAACAGGTCGCGGCGAACGCCGAGTTGAAGCCCTGGGTCGACGCGGTCAAGGCGGCCAAGGGGCGCACCAGTGACGACCTGGGCACCAAGTACCCGAGGATCTCGGAGCAGTTGTGGAAGGCGGTCCAGTCCGCGCTGAGCGGTTCGAAGTCGCCGAAGGACGCACTGTCCGCCGCCCAGTCGGCCGTCAAGTAACCGGAGACCAGGGCCAGTTGATGAGTCACATGACCCAAGTGCCACAACGGCGGCCCGTGCACCACCACAGCGATGCGGCCCCCACCGCACCGCCCCGGGCACGGCGTCGCCCCACCTCCCAACAGTGGGCCGCCTGGGGCTTCCTCACCCCGGTGACCCTCTACCTCGTCCTCTTCTACGCCTATCCGCTCTACCGCAACATCGACCTGAGCCTGCGCAACTACACGGTCCGGTCCTTCGTCCAGGGCGACGCACCCTTCACCGGCTTCGCCAACTACCGCACGGTGCTGGACGATCCGACCTTCGCCCCGGCCCTGCTGCACACCGTGGTCTTCACCACCGTGTGCCTGGTCTTCCAGTACGCCATCGGTCTGGCCCTCGCGGTCTTCTTCAACCAGCGCTTCGGGCTCTCCGCGACCCTGCGGGCACTCTTCCTGGTGCCGTGGCTGTTGCCGCTGATCGTGTCGGCGTCCACCTGGTCGTGGATGCTCAACAGCGACTCCGGTGTCGTCAACGCCGTCCTGCACGCCGTCGGCATCGGACCGGTCAACTGGCTGACCGCACCGGGCTGGTCGCTGGCCTCGGTGATCATCGCGAACATCTGGATCGGCGTCCCGTTCAACCTGGTGGTCCTCCACAGCGGCCTCCAGTCCATCCCCGCGAGCCTCTACGAGGCCGCGGCTCTCGACGGGGCGAACGCCTGGCAGCGGTTCTGGCGGATCACCTTCCCGCTGCTGCGCCCGGTGTCCGCGATCACCCTCCTCCTCGGCCTCGTCTACACCCTCAAGGTCTTCGACATCATCTGGATCATGACCAAGGGCGGCCCGGCCGACTCCTCCACCACCTTCGCCACCTGGTCCTACCAGCTCGGCTTCGGCAACCTGCTGCCGGCCTTCGGCCCCGGAGCGGCCGTAGGAAACCTGCTGGTGGTCGCCGCGTTGGTGTTCGGCCTGGTCTACGTCCGGGTCCAGCGGAAGCAGGCACTGTCATGAACGGCACTGTCATGAACCGACGCACCAACCGCACCTGGTGGCAGACGGCCATCGGCGTCCTGTTCACCGCGGTGATGCTCTTCCCGGTCTACTGGATGCTCAACGTGTCCTTCACCCGCGACCAGGACATGCGCAAGAGCCCACCGGACCTGATCCCCCTGCACGGCACCCTGGCGGGCTACCGGGCCGTCCTGGACCAGCAGTTGCCCTATCTCGGCACCAGCCTCGTCATCGGCCTCGGCACAGTCGTGGTCACCGTGGCACTGGCGGCACCCGCGGGCTACGCGCTCGCCAAGCTCCGCCCCCGCGGTGGCGGCGTGCTCAGCTTCCTCTTCCTGGTCGCCCAGATGATCCCCGGCATCATCATGGCGATGGGCTTCTACGCCATCTACCTCAGCCTCGGCCTGCTCCAGTCGGTCCCCGGCCTGATCGTCGCCGACTCCACACTGGCCGTCCCGTTCGCCGTACTGATCTTCACCGCGTTCATGTCCGGCATCCCCGGCGAACTGCTCCAGGCCGCGAAGACGGACGGCGCCGGACCCGTGCGCACCTTCTGGTCGATCGTGCTGCCCATGAGCCGCAACGCCGTCGTCACCGTGTCGCTGTTCGCCTTCCTGTGGTCCTGGTCCGACTTCGTCTTCGCCAGCACCCTCGCCAACGGCGGCGCGCACGAGCCGATCACCCTCGGCATCTACCACTACATCGGCAACAACAACCAGCAGTGGAACGCCATCATGGCCACCGCTGTCGTGGCCTCCCTGCCCGCCGCGGTGATCCTCGTCCTCGCCCAGCGATACGTCGCCGCCGGCGTGACCGCCGGTGCCGTCAAGGACTGACACCTCCACCGAGTCACCTTTCCCAGCCGTCTGTCAGCCGGCCGATCACCCCTGCTCCAGAAACGAGTAACGCTGCATGACCGCCGCCCCGTCAGGCCCGGCCTTCTCCGTCCACGACATCCCGTTCAGCACCCGCGGCTCATGGTTCGGTATCTCACCCGTGGTGGCGGAGAAGACGATCGCCGACGACCTCCACCTCGTCTCCCACCAGAACGGCATGCACGCCGTGCTGCGCCTTGTTCCGCTCGATACGACCACCGGGGACCGCGCCGCCACCGGGCCGCATGCGACCCCGAGTCTGCTCAGCTGGGTCGGTGCCGGCGGCCGCATCGACCTCGCCTACGAGTCGCCGGACACCGTACGCCTGCGCGGTGACGGGTTGGGCCTGCACATCGGTGCGGCGGCGGCCACCCTGACCCCGTTCAGCGGCACCTACTTCTACCCCGAACCCGGCACCGGGGCCCATGTGTTCACCTCGTACGAGACCGGGCGGCGCTACCGCGTCACCGTGTTGTCCGGGACCGTGACCGAGGCGTCCGGCACGCAGAGCCTGGGCAGCACCCCGCGTGGCGTCACGATCGGCGCCGGGACAGGCGCGGTCTGGGAAGTCGCGGTCGAGGAGTACGAGACCGCGCGCCGCCCGTACGCGTCCTCGGCATCCTTCGGCCAGGTCGTGGACGCCAGGCATGGCGCCTTCTCCTCCTTCGTCGACACCGTCGCGCCCTGGCGCTCGTCCAGGACGCCCGCCGCGGAACTCGCCGCCTACGTGCTGTGGTCCGCGACCGTCCGGCCACGCGGCTTCGTCACCCGGCCCGCGGTGCTGATGTCGAAGCACTGGATGGACAAGGTGTGGAGCTGGGACCACTGCTTCAACGCCCTTGCCCTGGCCACCGGTTCACCCGGACTCGCCCTGGACCAGTTCTCCCTGCCCTTCGACCACCAGGACGAGACCGGCGCGCTGCCCGACTCGGTGACCCACTCCGAGATCCTCTACAACTTCGTCAAGCCCCCCATCCACGGCTGGGCGCTGCGCCACCTGCGTCGACGGCTGCAAGAGCCGCTCGGCGAGGCCGAGTTGGCCGAGGTCTACGACCGACTCGCCCGTTGGACGGAGTTCTGGCTCACCATGCGGCGCGCACCCGGGGCCGCCCTCCCGCACTACCAGCACGGCAATGACAGCGGCTGGGACAACGCCACCACTTTCGATCCCGAGCGCGTGATCGTCAGCGCCGACCTGGCCGCCTTCCTCATCCTCCAACTACGCGAACTCGCGCTACTGGCAGACGAGTTGGGGCTGCCGGACGACATGCACAAGTGGACCCGGACGGCCGACGCGACGCAGGCGGCGCTGCTCGACGAACTCTGGACCGGCGACCGGTTCGTCGCCCGCTCGGCACACGGCGGGGCCACCTGGACCAGCTCCAGCCTGCTCGATCTGATGCCTGTCGTGCTCGGCGAGCACCTGCCCGAGCACATCGGTGACGCGCTGGCCGACCGCATCGAGGCCCATCTCACCGCGCACGGCCTCGCCACCGAACTGCCCACCTCACCGCACTACTTGGACGACGGCTACTGGCGCGGGCCGATCTGGGCCCCGTCCACCGTCCTGATCGAGGACGGTCTGCGCCGCGCAGGACACGGCCGTCTCGCGGACGAGATCAGCGACCGTTTCCGGGCGCTGTGCGAGACCTCGGGTTTCGCGGAGAACTTCGACGCCCTCACCGGCGCGGGCCTGCGCGATCGCGCCTACACCTGGACCGCCAGCAGTTACCTGCTCCTCGCCGAGGCCCACGAGCTCAGGCGCGCCGAGGCCACGGAGGCCGTCGGCTGACAGAGCCCCTGGGCGAGCCGCGCCCAGGAAGTACCCCTTTCGGGAGACCCGCACATGCGCATACCTCGATTCCGTTCCCCAGCCGGACGCCCCGGCAGACCAGCCGCCCCGAGAGGCCGTAGGACCGCCGTTGCCGCGGCGATCCTCGCCTCGTTCGCCGCTCTCACGCTCCCCGCGACCTCGGCCCACGCTGCTGACACCTCCGTGACCGTCGACTTCGCGACGGCCGGGGGTGCCCCCACGTACCACGCCTCGGGAATGATCTACGGGATGACCCCGGACGGGTCGCTGCCGCAGGACCACTTCTTCACGGACATCAAGTGGCACTTCATGCGCGCCGGGGGCGCCCAGCTCAACAGCGGCGGCTACGCCACCAGCCTTGCCGACTACCAGACCCGCTGGGCATCGACTCTCGCCCAGTACAAGCGGACCGCCGCTCTCGGCGGCACCTTCGTCCTCCTCCCGCACGACCTGTGGGGCGCCGACGGCACCACCAGCCAGGGCTGGCCCGGCGACAACGGCGACTGGACGCAGTTCGACGCCTTCGTCACCCAGCTCATCGGTGACGTCAAGGCCAACAACATGACGGTCCAGTGGGACCTGTGGAACGAGCCGGACGGCAGCGGCTTCTGGGGCGCCTCGCAGACCCAGTACCTGCAGATGTGGTCCCGCTTCTACGCCAAGGTGCGCGCCGCCTTCCCCGCCCAGCTCATCGTCGGCCCCAGCACCGCGGGCCAGCCCAACTCCTCCAACAACTGGTGGACGACGTACCTGACCTACGTCAAGGCGAACAACGTCGCCCCCGACATCTACAGCTGGCACGACGAACCCGGTGACCCGGTCACCGACGTCGGCCGCGCCAACTCCACCCTCTCCGCAGCCGGGTTGACCAACACCCGCGCGTACCAGATCAACGAGTACGCCACCCTGTCCATGCAGTCCCCGGGCGGCGGTGCATGGTTCATCGGCCGCCTGGAACGCGCCGGCGCCGACGGACTGCGCGGCAACTGGGCCTCCGGCACCGCCTTGCACGACGACGAGGCCAACCTGCTCACCAAGAACAGCGCGGGCCAGTACCTGCCGCTCGGCGAGTGGTTCATGTACCGCTACTACGGCTCCCAGACCGGCAACATCGTCAACCTGATCCCCGGCACCGGCACCGACGGCCTGGCCACCAAGGACAACTCCGCGAAGAACGCCAAGGTGCTGCTCGGCAGCAGCGGCAACACCGGGACCGTCACGGTCAACCTGACCGGGCTCAACACCACGTCCGTCGTGACGAACGGCCAGGTCCGCGCCGTCGTCCAGCGCATCCCGTACAACAGCGGGGCCGCGGTCACCGGCCCTGAGACGATCTCCGACACGACCCTCACGGTCAGCGGCAACGCCGCCTCGGTGAGCCTGCCGTGGACGAACGCCAAGGACGGCTACACCGTGACCCTGCTGCCCCCGTCCAACACCACCGTCTCCACGGTCGCCGTCAGCCAGAACAGCGGCCAGTGCCTGGACGACACGGGTGTCAGCACCGCCAACGGCACCCAGTACCAGCAGTACTACTGCGAGGGCGGCTACCAGCAGATGCTCGACCTCAAGCCGGTGAGCGGCACGACCAACACCTACACGGTCGTCAACGAGCTGAGCGGCAAGTGCCTGGACGTCTCGGGCGCGTCCACCGCCGACGGCGCCGCCGTCATCCAGTACACCTGCAACGGCGCCACCAACCAGCAGTTCACCCTCAACCCCGTCACCGCACTCGGCAACAGCCACGACTACCAACTCGTCGCCGTCCACAGCGGCAAGTGCGTCGACGTCACCGGCGTCTCGACCACCGCCGGCGCGCTGATCCACCAGTGGACCTGCGACGCGGCGAGCGCACTGAGCAGCAAGAAGAACCAGATCTGGCGCCTGCTCGGCAAGGGCTGAATTCCGGCGAGGACCCCTCGCCAGGCCGGCCGAGGGGTCCTGGGCCGCCCAGAGCGTGTCTCCTTGATGCGACGGACTGCTGATCGTATGTGCCTGTCCGGCCGGCGATCACCGACGCGATGCGGGGCCGGATCGAGCCGCTGATGCCGGCCGATCCGGTTCGTGGACGTCGATGGGCCGATCATCGCAGGACTCCGGAGGCCATCGAGTGGAAGTACCGCACCTGCTCGCCGTGGAGGGACCTGCCCAGCGAGCTCGGCTCGTTCAAGGCCGCGCATGGACGTCTGATCAGGCGGGCCGGGGACGGTACCTCGGAACGGATCTTCGCGGTCCTCCTCGCCGGCTCGGACGTGGCTGACGAGGTGGGCTGGACCGTGGCGGTGGAATCCGCCGTATGCCGAGCCCGTCAGCGTGCCGCCGGGCCAGGAACGGGCGCGCCTGGCCGGTCCGAGTCCGACGATCACGCGCTCGGACGTTCCCGCGGCGGCTTGAGTACGAAGGTCCGTCTGGCCAGGATCCGTGTTCCGCGAACCGGGCCTGGGCGACCCAGAACCCGACCGGAAGCCGTCCTCGCGGACCACACGTACTCTTCTCGCGCCATCCGCAGGCATCTACGTGGACGCGGGATCCGAGCGGTCGTCCCGCAGCCCTCGGACCAGATCCGACACCGCCTCCGCCGGGGTCGCGCCGAGGGCCGTCCGCCCGGCTTCGACGCCGAGGCGCACAAGGAGCGCAATGCCGCGAGCGATGCATCAACCCGTTCAGGCAGTGGCGCGGCCTGGCCATGCGGACCGACAAGCTCGCTCTCGCCTGTGGAGCCGCACTCCATCTCGCGACGATCCTCATCCGGGGCCCGGCGGTGACGCTGCGGTCAGAGACTGAAGATCCGTCGCGCGTTGCCGGACAGGAACAGCTCGGTGGCTTCCTCGTCCAGGCCCGGTTCGCCGAGGTGTTCCAGCGCCTGGCCGGGGGCGATCTTGGGGTAGTTGGTGCCGAACAGCACCTTCCTGCGGCCCCGGCCGCGCAGGTGGTCGACCAGCTCGGGCGGGTAGCGGCGGGCGGTGTAGGCGCTGGTGTCGATGTACATGGGGGCGTGCTTGTCGGCCACCGCGATCATCTCCGTGGTCCACAGGTGGCCGATGTGCCCGCACACGATGGCCAGTTCGGGGAAGTCGAGCGCAACCTGGTCGATGTAGGGGATGGGGCGGCCGGTCTCGGACGGGCGCAGCGGACCGGTGTGGCCGACCTGAGTGCAGAAGGGGATGCCGAGGTCGACCCAGCCGGCGTGACCTTGACCGGCAACGGTTCCTCCAGCGGGCCCCGCCCCGTCCACCGGCGCAGCGACTCGAACATCTCATGGTTGGAGTGACGGAGTGTGGGGTGCTGCATCCACGCGTCGATGACCGGCATCAGGTGCACCTACCCCTCTCGCGATGCCGCTGGCCACACCGAAAAGGCGTCGCCGCATTCGCCTCCGAGGCGAAGCGGCTCCGCCACGTCAGCGCTCATCTGCGGCATCTGTTCCCGTACGTGCCCCAGCAGCCCGGCTGCAACGAGCACCTGCGCGAGTCCGTCGAGCTGCTCCACCGGATCTCCAGGCCGCTTGCCGCGGACACATCCGTGTGGAGCGACGACCTGGGGATCGTGGACTCCACGCCCGTGGAATGCGGCCGCTCCCGCGAGAGAGTCAAACCTTCCTTTCAACGAAGTGCTCCAGGTCTTCGGCGCCGGGCTTGAGTACACCGTCGCGTACGGCGAGGGCCGTGGCCTCGGCGCGCGAGGCGCTGCCGGTCTTGCGCAGCACGTGCTCGATGTGACTGTGTACCGTCCGCGGAGACAGGAACAACGCCTGCGCGATGCTCTGGTTGGTCTGACCCCTGGCGGCCCGGGTGAGTACTTCCAGTTCGCGGGGGCTCAGGGAGTACGGCAGTTGTGTGGGTGCCTCGGACACCAGGACCGCCCTTCGTGCGAGGGGTGATCCCGTCGTGCACCGGCGGAGCACCACACGGTTCCAGTGTCGGCCGATCGGCCACAGGACCCGCAGCCGGAAGCCGTCCGAGCCGTAGAACGCCTCCGCCAGCTGTCGGAATGCGTCGTCGTCCAGGACTCGGGCGGGGCCGTGACCGGGGAGGTCGATGACACCGTCGGCCGTGACGAGGTTCGCCCCCGCGTCCACCGGAAGGTCGTGCGGGTCACTGGTATGGGTCGTCGGCTCGGCCAGGGCACCCAGTGCCGGCAGGACCGAGGCGAGCAGCTGGCGCGCGTTCGTGTCGTACGTGCCCGGTCCTTCGACGGACAGGGTGACCAGACCGACCACCCGCCCGTGGTGACGCAGGGCGCCGGTCAGTGCGTCACGGAACCCGGCGGGCCGGACCCGCTCGGCGTAGAACCAGCCGTTGCGGAAGCGCTGCGCGCCGGATGCCGCGTCTTCGGCGTCTTCCGTGATGGACGGCGGGAGCGTCTGCCGTACGACGTTCGCGTACCACGGGGTCGAGACGAACTCGGCGGCCATCGATTCGGACGTCATGGTGGTGTAACCGATGCCCGCGACCTGCAGATGTGCTCCGGTGATCGGATCGATGGTGAGCAGGGTGGCGGCGTCGAGGGGCAGAGCGCGGCGGAGCTCGTGCAGCGCCTGGGCACAGGCCGACGCGGTGTCGCGCTCGCGGGTGAGCATGCCGATGCGGGTGGCTGCCGCGAGCTGCTGGTAGCTGACCATGCGGGCCTCCGGGAACCCACGACCAAGGTGTCGTTTGGCTCCTAACGGTATGGGTTTCGGGGTGGGTCGGACAAGACGTTCACCACCGCACGGCTCGGGCGGTCGGTATTTCTACGGATGGCGGCGACGGACCGCCCGGGTCTTTTCTGTTCGGCACAGCCGGATGCCCGACACCAGCGGTATCGGGCCGCATCCCCTCGGAGAGCCCCGCCATGTCCAGATCCTCTTGTCCTTCGCCGGCCTCGCGCCGCCGGTTCCTGGCTCTGTCCGGTGGCGTTGCCGCCGCCACCGCGCTGTCCGTCGCGGGCTGTTCCGCGCCGGGCGGCGGCACGAGCACGGTGGATGCCGCCGACTCGTCGGCGGGGTCGAAAAGCCTCACCAAGATCGGCCTGGACTATCCCTTCACCCAGCTTCCGCTCTACGCGACGCTCGTGAAACTCTCCACTGCCGCGGCCAAGAAGCACGACGTCTCCCTGCTGACCACGAGCGACGCGAGCAGCGCCGACACCCAGGCCACCGATCTCACGACCTGGGTCACGCAGAAGATGCCGGCCATCGTGTCCTTCCCGATGGTCTTCGAGGCAACCGAGGCGATCGCCGAGCGGGCGTTGGACTCGGGCCTGATCTGGGTGACGTACGGCGGATCCCTGCAACATCAGAGCGCGGACATCCAGTTCAGCTTCCTTGAGGGCGGCACGCTCCTCGGGGAGGCCGCCGCCAAGTGGGCCAACGAGACGCTCGGCGGCAAGGGGAAGGTCGCCTTCCTCACCGACAGCACCATCGAACTCGGTCGCGAGCGGTCCAAGGGCATGATCGACGCGTTCACCAGGAACGCGCCCGGCGTCGACGTGGTCGCCCAGGAGCAGGCCATCGACCCCGACAGCGGACTGTCCAAGTCCCGTGCCGTCCTCGCCAAGCACTCGGACCTCAATCTCATCCTCGGTGTCACGGACGCCGCCGCGTACGGTGGTTTCAAGGCCCTCCAGCAGGCGGGCCGCAAGTCGACCGACGCCAGGACCTTCGTCGGCGGCCAGGACGGCGCGGCCCCCTCCCTTCTTGCCATCAAGCAGGGCACCTTCTACCGGGCCTCTGCTGCTCTGGCGCCGAAGGACATTGCGAACGCTGTCGTCGAGGTCCCCCTGGCCGTCGCCGCCGGGAAGGCGCACCCCAGCGTCCAGGTGCCGATCACACTCGTCGGGCACGGGGACGTCGCGCGTATCGACGACCTTCTCGCGCAGAACTCCTAGGCGCCCGCCATGACGGAACCCAACCTCCGTATCAGCGGGCTGAGCAAGTCCTTCGGCGGCGTCAGGGCCCTGGACGGCGTGGACCTGACCGTCCCGGCAGGCCAGGTCCACGCCCTGCTCGGTCACAACGGCGCCGGCAAGTCCACCTTGATCAAGTGTCTCGGCGGTGCCTTTCCGCCGGATGCGGGCACGATCGAGGTGGGCGGGACGTCCCATGCGCGTCTGACCCCACGCGAGTCGATCGCCGCCGGCGTGGCGATCATCTTCCAGACACTCAGTGTCGTCGACTCCCTCACGGTGGCCGAGAACATCTTCCTCGGCCAGGAGTGGACGCGGTACGGCACCGTTCACCGCAGGGCCCAGGAGGACGTGGCGGCGGAACTGCTGGAGCGGGTCGCCGCGAGCTGCTCGCCGCGCGACCGGGTCGCTGAACTGCCCATGGGGCAAAGGCAGTTGGTGGAGATCGCCAAGGCTCTCAGCCGTAGCGCCTCGGTGCTGGTCCTGGACGAGCCGACCGCCGCGCTGTCCGGGGCCGAGAGCGATGCCCTGTCCGAACGCGTCGAGGACCTGCGCAGCCAGGGGCTGGCCATCGTCTACGTCACCCATCTGCTGGGCGAAGTCGAGCGGCTGGCGGACGCGGTAACGGTGTTGCGCGACGGCCGGGTCGCCCACCACTCGACGGTCGCGGGTCACACCCGGCGTGGGCTGGTCGAAGCCATCGTCGGCCGACCCGAACCCGTCCCGGACGACCTCTGCAGCCCCGCGCGGAGCGCCGCTTCCGCCACCGTCGTCGCACGGGACGGCACCTCGGCCCCTCCGCGTGTCCCTGGGCTTGTCGTGGACGGGCTCTGCGGCCCGGGGTTCGGCCCCGTGGAGATCAGCGTCGGCGAGGGGGAGATCGTCGGGCTGTACGGGCTCATGGGCTCAGGCCGTACGCGCATCCTGGAGACCCTCTTCGGCGGGCGCCGTGCCTCAAGCGGAAGGGTGACGGTGGGGGAGCGGATCGTCGCGCCCGCGTGTCCCGCGGACGGGCTGGCCGCCGGAATCGCCCTGGTGCCGGCGGACCGGCGCAGGCAGGGCCTGTTCCCGGTGCTGAGCGCCCAGGACAACGTGCTGCTGCCGTCGATCCGTCGGCTCGCCCGACACCGGGTGCGGGCCCTGGCTGCCGAGCGGAGGGTCTTTCGTGCGCTGTCCGGCGCGGTCGGACTGCGCCCCGCCCGGCCGCGCCTGCCGGCAGCCGCCTTCTCCGGTGGCAATCAGCAGAAGCTCGTTCTGGGCCGGTGGATCAACGAGGCGCGCAGCATCGACGTCCTGCTCCTCGACGAGCCCACCCAGGGTGTCGATGTGGGCGCTCGGCAGGAGATCTACCAGGTCGTCTCCGCACTCACCGCTCAGCGGGGGACGGCCGTGCTGTTCGCCTCCAGCGACCCGGAGGAGGTCGTCGCCCTCGCCGACCGCTGTCTGATCGTCTCGGCAGGACGGATCAGCGGCGAACTCAGTGGCGCCGAACTGACCGAAGCCGCCCTGATGTCGGCCGTCCACAACGTCGACAACACCGCCCTCATGACCCCGGAAGGAGCGGCATGACGACCGCGACCACCGCCCCCGCGAACCGCCTGATCCCGAGCCCGCGTGTCCTGGCCGGGGGTGGGCTGAACGCCGTACGGCGTCACCCCCTGCTGGTCGTCCTCACCCTCATGGTGCTGGTCTTCCAGCTGACCACCGGGAGCTTCCTCGACCCCGGCAACCTGCGTGGGATCGCCACAGACGCGGCCACCCTCGCCGTCGTGGCGGTGCCGCTGGCACTGCTCGTCATCAGTGGCTATCTCGATCTCTCGGTGGGCTCCACGCTCGCGCTGGGAGGACTGGTGGCCGGCTGGCTCGCCGGACAGCAGCACCAGTCGCCCGTCGTCGCCGTACTCGGCGCGCTCGTCGTGGGCGCGGCGGTGGGTGCCGTGAACGGCATCCTCTGCTGCTACCTCGGGCTGTCCGCGTTCATCGTGACGCTGGGCATGCTGACGGCGGTCCGCGGACTGGCACAGCAGCTCTTTCCGCTGCCGCTGAGCAGCTTCGGGTCCGGGTTCGCCTGGCTCGGCGGATCACGGATCGCCGGGATCGACGCGCCGATCGTCATCGCCGTGCTCGTCCTCGTGGCGGGCGCTCTGTTCCTGGCGCTCACCCCGGCCGGGCGGCACGTCTTCGCCATCGGCGTCAACCGGGAGGCCGCCTATCTTTCCGGCATCAACGTTCGCCGTACGCCCTTCGCGCTGTTCGTCGTCACGGGTGTGGCCGCGGCGCTGGCCGGTGCGATCAAGGCGTCGGTGCTCGACAGTGTCGTGTCCGGAACGTCGGGGGCCGGGTTCGAACTGACCGTGCTCACCGCCGTACTGCTCGGCGGGGTCGCACTCACCGGCGGCTCCGGTTCCGTCCTCGGTGTCCTGCTCGGCGTGCTCTTCCTCGGCTGTCTGCAGAACGGGCTGACGCTCTTGAGCGTGCCCACGTTCTGGCAACAGATGGCGCAGGGCACCGCTCTGGTTGCCGGTGCCGCGCTCGCCTGCTTCGGCCCACGGCTGACGCGGTGACCATTTCCTCGCCCCCGAACCCTCCCTGCAGAAAGGCCACGCGTGAGCGACTGCACCCCCTCCCTGATTCTGACCGGTGGCCAGGTACTCACCATGGACCGCGACTTCACGGTCGCCGAAGCCGTGGGCGTACACGGCAGGGACATCGTCGCTGTCGGCAGTGACGCCGACCTGCGCGCCCTGGCCGGACCCGGCACCCGGATCATCGAACTCGACGGCAGGACCGTCCTGCCGGGCATCAACGACTCGCATCTGCACGGGGCGGCGTACGGCATGACGAAGCCGCCCTTCGCCCTCGACGTCGGCCACCCGGCGGTCGGTTCGATCGAGGACATCGCCACCGTCGTGGAACGGGCGGCCCGGGCGGCCCGGCCCGGCGAGTGGATCATCGGACTCGGATGGGACGCCGGTTACCTGGCCGAGTGCCGAGCCGATGCACGGCGGTTCCCGCACCGCCGGGACCTGGACGGGATCGCACCGGAGAACCCGGTCTGTCTGACCCACTTCTCCTCGCACCTCGTGTGGGTCAACAGCGCGGCGCTGCGCCGCTGCGGCATCGACACCGCGAGCGTTCCGCCGTCCGGCGGAGTCATCGACCTCGACTCCGGCGGGGAGCCCACCGGCATTCTGCGCGAGGCCGCGCAGCAGCTCGTCCTGGCATGCCTGCCCTCGCCCGCAGTCGGCCGACGGCGCGAGGCCATCCAGGGCATGGTGCGTGAACTGCACTCCCGGGGCATCACCAGCTACACCGAACCAGGCCTCGGCCCGGGCGGTGCCACCTCCCTCTTCGGCGGCCTGAGCACCGACAACTGGACGGCCTACGCCGACCTCGCCGCGAGCGGCGAACTCCAGGCCCGAGTCAGCGTCCTCCTGCTGCCCGCTCCCATGGGCGGCTCGGCCGATGACGTCCGCAAAGGCCTGGTCGAACTGCGGCGCCCCGAGTCGGCCGACCCGCGTCTGCTGAACGCCATCGGCGTCAAGATCTTCGCCGACGGTGTGCCGCCCAACCGGACGGCCTGGATGAGAGAGCCGTACGCGGACGGAGGCCATGGCGCGCTGTGCGTGCACGGCGACACCCCCGCACTCCGCAGCGGCGAACTGGTCGAAATGATCCGCGTCGCCCACGAGGCAGGTTTCCAACTCGGCGTGCACGTCACCGGCGACCTGGCCATCGACACGGTGGTCGACGCCTTCCTCGCCGCGAACGACGCCGTACCGCGCCCGGACGCCCGGCACTACGTCATCCACGGAGACTTCGTCGGCGCCGACAGCCTCGCCAAGCTGGCCGCGCACGGCTACGGCGTCAATATGAACCCCGCCATCAAGTGGACCATCTCCGACCTGATGGACGAGGTCGTCGGCCCCTGCCGCTCCGCGTACCAGTGGCCCGTGCGGTCCGCCGTCGAGGCCGGGGTCACGGTCTGTGCCAGCTCCGACGCACCGATCACCGAGCCCGACTGGCGGCAGGGAGTGTCCGCGATGATGCTGCGGGAGTCGAAGGCCAGCGGCCGGCAGAGCGGTCCCGAGCAGTGTGTGTCGCTCGCCGAAGCCTTGCGGACCTACACGATCAATCCCGCCCGGCAGGACTTCGCCGAGGACTGGAAAGGGTCCGTCGAGGTCGGCAAGGTCGCGGACCTGTGCGTGCTGGATCGAACCCTGCTGGGTCTGGACCCGCACTCCATCACGGACGTCGAGGTGGATCTGACGGTCTTCGACGGACGTGTGGTCCATGAACGCTGACTGCACCGGCCTCCGATGTCGGACGATCCCCTAGATACGTTTGAGGTCAAATGAAAAACTGGCCTTTCACGGCTCCCGCAAGCGAAGGACGTCCTTGATGACTGACACACCCCGCATGCTGCTCGTCCTCAGCGAGAACTGGACCCTGACCGGTGGCCGAGCCGACCTGCCTGCCGCCGTGCGGTGGGCGCGCGAGGCCGAGGAGGCCGGCTTCGACTCGGTCATGGTCAGCGAGCACATCGTCCTCGGCCCGGACGCGGCGTCCAACGGCGTCATGGGAAACCCCCGCGACTATGCCCTCCCGGGCAACCAGGACCCGTACACCCCCTGGCCGAACTCGCTGCTCCTGCTGTCGGCCATCGCCTCCGTCACCGAACGCCTGCGCCTGGCCGCCGCCGCGGTGCTGGCACCCCTGCGCCATCCTCTGCTCATGGCCAGGGAGCTGGGCACCCTCGACCTGATCAGCGAGGGGCGACTGCTGGTGCAGCCGACGGTCAGCTGGAGCAGGGACGAGTACGACGCCCTCGGCGTCCCCTTCGACAGGCGCGGGCAACTGCTCGACGAACACCTCGCCGTCTGGGCCAAGGCCTGGGGGCCTTCACCGATCTCCCACGAGAGCGAGCACTATCGGTTCCGGGACGTGTACTTCGAACCCAAGGCATACCGTCCCGAGGGGCCGAGGCTGTGGTTCGGCGGACAACGCCTGGGCGGCCCCGTTCTGCGCCGACTCGTGCGGTACGGCTACGGCTTCCATCCGCTGGGGCGGCCGGCACCGCAGGACATCCAGGTGCTCAAGGACGCCCTGGCGGCGGTCGGCCGGGACATGGCCGAGCTGGAGATGATCGGCGGCACCCAGGCGGTGTTCCCCGACGACCACTCCCCGGCGGATCTCGGCGCGGCGCTCGCGGTCGTCCCGGAACAGATGGAGCAGGGCTTCACCACCTTCTGCATCAAGCCGAACCAGTTCATCGACGACCCGGACGGGATCGGCGTGTTCTGTCGTGACGTGATGCGTCGTGTCGAAGCGCTACGCGCCTGACACCCCGGTCGGCTTGATCCCTCGTGCAACGTGAGTCCGAACTGCGCTCGCGCTCCACACGACTGCGGCCGGAGCGGCCTCCCCGCGCCCGGCCGGAGATCCGGCGCCCAGGCCGAGCAACCGGCCCAGGCCGAGTCTGACGGCATCCCGTCGCGGGGAGCGGATGCCCTTCGCCCGCCGCCACCTGGCCGCTTCGGCGGGCGAGTGGCGTCCGGATGGCTCCGTGGCGCGTCGGGCGGACTTGGCCCGGACTGTGTTCGTCGTGCACCGGGCCTGTCTTCCAGTGGGCGGCATCTGCCACTGGCGCACGGTGCCGTTGGCCGGACGTGCGGCCCTGGTCCCCGCTCTCCAGATCCAGGCCACCTGTCTGTAGCGTGCCGGCAGGTCACTCCAGTAGCTCCGGGCCGGGGCTTCCGGACGATCCCATTGACGACCTGCCGCCCCGACACCCGCGGCCGGACGGTGACGGCGCGCGGTATGAGCGGAGCGGTAACTCCCGCTCGTGGTCGCCGAGTTCATGGTCGCCCTCGGCTGTCGGGTGACAGAGCACGGCACGACATGGTGGGCCGAGTTCATCGGAGACTGCTGAGCCGAGCGCACCGAGCGGCTTCCCGGCTCCAAGGAGAGCTATCGATCATGTGTCTGTCGGCCTGTCCGTTCGTTGGTCCGGTGCTGGGGCAACGTCAGTCGCGGCCGTGGATCGTGTCGGATGAACTGGGGGCGCTCATTGAGACGTTGCTGCCCGAACCAGGGCCGAAGCCGGCCGAAGGCAGAGCTCGGGTTCCGGACCGCCAGGCCCTGTGCGGGGATCCTCTTCGTCCTGCGCACCGGCATCCAGTGGGCCTACCTGCCCAGTGGATCATCGCCACCGAGTTGGCGGGCCGGGCCTCGCAATCACGCACGAGTCTGCGGCACAGCCGGAGGGTGCCGAGGGTCTGCTCCACCACCCCTCTCTTCGGTTCCGGGGTGGACCTTCTTGCCCCGGGGCATCTGCGACCTCCCGCTTCTGGTACTGCCCGTATGCCCGCTGAAGCCCCGGAAGCCGACAAGCCGCCCTCAAGTGCGATGAGAACCCTTGATCTCTCGCGGAACCCTCACTCGGTTCCTTTCACGCGAGCGTCACCTCCACCGGCAGTTTCTTGATGCCGTTGACGAAGTTCGAGCGCACGCGGGGGACCTCACCGGTCAGGCGTATGTCCGCGAGGCGGGGGATGAGTTCCTCGAACATGATGCGGATCTCGGTGCGGGCCAGCAGGTTGCCCAGGCACAGGTGGGGGCTGCCCTTGCCGAAGGTCACGTGGTCGTTGTGCTGCCGGGCCACATCGAAGTCGTAGGGGTCGGTGAAGACCTCCTCGTCGCGGTTCCCCGAGGCGTACCACATGACGACCTTGTCGCCCTCCTTGATGCGTTTGCCGCCGAGTTCGACCTCCCGCGTTGCGGTCCGGCGGAAGTGGTAGACGGGAGACGCCCAGCGCAGGAACTCCTCGACCGCCGTGGGGATCAGGGACGGGTCGTCCTTCAAGCGGGCCAGCTGCTGCGGGTGTTGGAGCAGGGCCAGCATGGAGTGGGTGATGGTGTGCCGGGTGGTCTCGTTGCCGGCGACGACCAGGAGCAGGAAGTAGTTGTCGAAGTCCTGCACGGAGAGCGGGACTCCGTCGCGCGGGGTGGTGTTGACCAGTTTGGAGACCAGGTCGGTGCCCGCGCCACCGCGTCGCCGGCGGGCCAAATCCCGCCCGTACTCGAAGACTTCGAGCGAGGCGGGCGAACGGAACGGCAGGTCGCGGTACTTCTCGCTCTCCTCGCTGTGCAGGAGCACATCGGCGTAGTCGGGGTCGGTGTTGCCGATGATGCGGTTGCCCCAGTCGATGAGCCGCTGGTTGTCCTCCGGCGGGACGTCGAGCAGCCGGGCGAGCACGTTGATGGGGAAGTCGGCGGAGATCTCCTTCACGAAGTCGAAGCTGCCCTTGGCCAGCGCCGCGTCCAGGGTCTTCGCGGTCAGGCCGCGCAGGAAGTCCGCGTAGCTGTTGATCACCCCCGCCCCGAACTGCCGCTGGATCAGGCTGCGCAGGGCCCGGTGGCGGACGCCGTCGAGTTCCAGGATGGAGGCGCGTTTCTTGATCTGGTCGTCGTCGACCTCTTCGAGGTTGACGAACCGGGTGGAGGTGAACGTCTCGGCGTCCCGGTCGACCCGGGCGATGTCGGCGTGCCGGGTCACCGACCAGAAGCCGGAGTTGGGGGCCTCCTCGGGCTGCCAGTGGACGGGGTCCTCGTGGCGCAGGGTGTGGAACATGCGCCACGGGGTCACGCCGTCGGTGAAGTTGTCGAGGTTCGCGAGGTCGACGTCCGCGAGAGGCAGCGGTTCGTTCGCGGCGGCGGGCAGGGTCGTCTCGGTCATCGGTGGCTCCTCGGGGTCGTACGGCATGTCACAGGTGGTAGGCGTACTCGGTGAACTCCCAGTCGGTGACGTGCCGTTGGAAGCGCTCGACCTCGTTCCGCTTGTAGGAGAGGAAGGACGTGGTGAAGTCCTTGCCGAGTACCTCGGCCAGGGCGGTGTCCGCCTCCAGTGCGTCGAGGGCCTCGGACAGGGTGCCGGGCAGGAGGGCGGAGCGGGCCGGGTCGTAGCCGTAGCCCTCCAGCGGGGCGGGCGGCTCCTCCGCGGCCGTCACGCCCAGCAGGGCGGCGGCGATCGTGCCGGCGATCGCGAGGTAGGGATTGGCGCTGGCATCGCCGAGCCGCAGTTCGAGCCGGGCCCCGGAGCCGCGCTCGGGCGGGACGCGGACCATGGTGCTGCGGTTGTCGAGCCCCCAGTCGATCAGCCAGGGCGCGAGTGTGTCGGGTCCGAAACGTTTGTAGGAGTTGACGGTGGGGTTGAGGAGTGCGGCGAGGGCGGGCGCGTGGGCCATCACCCCGGCGACGGAGTGCCGTGCGGTGGCCGAGAGGCCGTAGGGCCCGGACGGGTCGTCGAAGGCGTTGCGGCCCTCGGTGTCGTGGCTCGACAGATGGAGGTGGAAGCCGGACCCTCCGGCGTCGTTGAAGGGTTTCGCCATGAAGGTGGCGAGTCTGCCCTCCTTGCGGGCCAGTTCCTTGATGGCGGCCTTGAAGCGGAACGCCCGGTCGGCGGCCGACATCGCCTCCGAGTGGACCAGGTTGATCTCGAACTGTCCGCCGTCGAACTCGTGGTTGCCGCTGAGCACGCCGATGTTCAGGTCGCGGACCTGGCGCAGGGTGCGCAGGAGGTGGTTGTCGGGGTCGGCGCGCAGCCCGGCCGTGTAGACGACACCGGGGTCGGACGCGTAGCGGCGCCAGCCGGCGGCACCGTCCCGCTCGCACAGGAAGTACTCCAACTCCGGCCCTACGACGGGTCGCAGCCCGTGCTCCGCGCACCGGTCGAGGACGGCCTGGAGGAGGTCGCGGGGGGACTCGGGGGCGGGCGCGCCGGTCGCCGGGTCCAGGACCTCGCCGAGACAGGTGGCCACGCCGGGCTCCCAGGGGAGGGGCGCGAGGGTGTCCAGGTCGGGGCGTACGCAGATGTCGGGCAGTCCCGCGTCCAGGCCGCCGCGGACCGGGACCACGTCTCCCTGCGGACTGGTGTGGTAGACGGCCCGGCAGAAGGCGAGCCCGTGTTCCACGGCCCGGGGCAGCTCCTCCAGCAGGACGTCGCGGGCGCGGTCGGTGCCGATGAGGTCGGGGTAGGTCACCCGGACCACGTCGATGCCCTCGGCTGCGAGTCGCTCCATGTGGCGGCGGACTTCCGGGATGTCTTGAACGCTCACCGTTGTCTCCTCGGGCGGACGGTGGGGCACTTCCGGGTCGGGAGCCCGGAGGCGGGCGAATGAGGGGCCGGGACACAGCGGTCGCGGGCGACCCCGGCAATGTTGTTTGACGCCAAACGGTAGGAGCGGTCCTCGCGTACCGCAAGAGGTGACGGCAAGAAAATTATCCATCCGGATAGGTATTGACCCCACCTCGGCGGCTTCCTATCTTGTTTGAAGCCAAACGAGTCAGGGGCGGTCTTCGAGCCCCTTTGGCCGGGGCCCGGCCAATGTGCCGGGCCCCTCTCCCCACCACTTCTCCGACGCCCTCACTCCAGGAGGCCGGCCATGAAGGTCGTCGTCGACATGAACAAGTGCCAGGACCACGGCCAGTGCGTCTTCGCGGCACCCGACGTCTTCCAGCTGGACGACGCCGGACACCTCGGCTACGTCCCCGACCCGGACGACGCCCTGCGCGACGAGGTCGAGGAAGCGGCGGACGTCTGCCCGCTCCAGGCCATCCGGATCGAGGACTGATGGCCGGCGGGAACGTGGTCGTCGTCGGCGCCTCGATGGGCGGCCTGCGCGCCGCCGAACAACTCCGCACGGCGGGCTGGACCGGCTCGGTGACGGTGATCGGCGACGAACCGCACATGCCCTACAACCGCCCCCCGCTCTCCAAGGAGGTCCTCGCCGGCAAGGCCTCCTTCGACTCCCTCGCCTTCACCCCCAAGGCAAGCACCGCCGACGTCGAATGGCGGCTCGGCCGAAGGGCCGTAGCGGCCGACCTCGCCGGACGCACCCTGACCCTCGACGACACCACGACCCTCTCCTACGACGGCCTGGTCGTCGCCACCGGAATGCGCCCCCGGCGCCTGCGCTGCCCCGGACCGCTCACCGGCCGTCACACCGTACGCACCCTCGCCGATACGCAAGGCCTGCGCGCCGAACTGACCAGGCCGGGCGTGCGCGTGGTCGTGGTGGGCGCCGGATTCATCGGCTGTGAGGTGGCCGCCACCGCCGTGGGCCTCGGCGTGACCGAGGTGACCGTCGTCGACCCGCTGGCGCTGCCCATGGTGGGACCGCTCGGCGAACTGCTGGCCGGTGCCTTGCTGCGGCGGCACGAGCAGCGCGGGGTGCGCTTCGCGCTCGGTACCGGGGTCGCCGGCTTCGAGGGCGACGACCGGGTGACGGGTGTCGTGCTGGGCGACGGCACCGTCCTGGCCGCCGACGTGGTGGTGGAGTCGGTCGGTTCGCTCGCCAACACCGAGTGGCTGGAAGGCAATGGGCTCGACCTGAGCGACGGCGTGCTCACCGACGAGCTGCTGCGGGTCGGTGGACTGCCGTCCGTCGTCGCGGTCGGTGATGTGGCCCGATTCCCCAACGCCCGCTACGACGGGGTGCCTCGCCGGGTGGAGCACTGGTCGATCCCGACGGACAGCGCCAAACACGCGGCGAGGAGTCTCGTCACCCATCTCACCGACTCCCAGGGCGAGTTGGGAGCCTTCGCGCCGCTGCCCACCTTCTGGAGCGACCAGCACGACTTCCGGTTGCAGTCCTTCGGCTCGCCCCTGCTCGGCCTCGACGACGTCCGGGTCCTGGACGGCGACCCGGACGGCGACCTCATCGCCGGCTACCACCGCGAGGACCTGCTCGTCGGCGTCGTGGCGCTCGGTGCACCCACGACGGCCGCGCGGGCCGCCCGTTACCGCACCGCGCTCCTCCAGCAGCCCGCCCTCACCGCGTAAGGAACCAACGTCATGGCCAGCGTCCGTGGTTACTTCCATCCCAAGACCGCGACCGGATCGTCGTCACTGATCCCCGCGCCGCCCTGGCGCTACTCCGGCGACCTGCTCACCGTCGAGTACCGCACGGATCCCGCACGGGTGCGTGAACTGCTGCCAGAACCACTGGAGTTGGCCGACGAGGACCCCGGTGCGGTCGCGCTGATCTGGGCCGACTGGCAGTCCTGCTCGAAGACGGGGGACGAACTGCTCGACCCCGTGCTCGCCCAGTACAAGGAGGCGTTCGCGGTCGTGCGCTGCTCGTTCCGGGGCCGGACGTACTCGCGGTGCGTGTACATCTGGGTCGACAAGGACTTCGCGATCGCGCGCGGGCTGCACCAGGGCTATCCGAAGAAGCTCGGCTCCATCCACCAGACACGACCGCATCCCTACGGCCCCGCGCCCCGCGTCGAGGCGGGCGCCCGCTTCGGCGCGACCCTCGCCGCGGCCGACCGGCGCCTCGCCGAGACCGTGGTGACCCTGCGCGAACCCGCGGAGGCGAACGGGTTCGTGAACGCCCACCCCATGGCTCATCACCGCTGGCTCCCCTCCATAGAGAAGGGCAAGGGCCTGGCACTCGACGAACTGGTCGAGACGGGCGCCGCCGCCTTCGAGGGCGGTCAACCCTGGGTCGGAGACGCAGAGTTGGCGCTGTTCGAGGCACCCACGGAGGAGCTGGCCCGGCTGGAGGTCCGCGAGCCGATCGCCGCGTACTACCGACAGGTCGGGGTCGTCTGGGACGGCGGCCGACTGCTGGAGTCCGGCACGTCGGCGGTAACTGCCGACTAGTCCCGCCTGTCCGCCCGTCGCCCCTTTGCGTCAGGAGCCCTTCCCATGCCAGAGAAGATCATCGTCGCCGGAGTCCCCGTCGACACCCGGCACTTCATCGGCGGCCGACGCGTCGCCTCCCCCGACACCTTCGACGACGTCTCCCCGATCGACGGCCAACTCCTCGGCCCGATCGCCCGCGGCGGCCCGGCCGAGGCCGGGGCCGCGATCGGCGCCGCCCGCGAGGCGTTTCCCGGCTGGGCCGCCACTCCCCGCGCCGAGCGCGCCCGCATCCTGCACACCATCGCCGACGGCGTCGAGAAGCGCATCGAGGAACTCTCGATCGTCGAGACCCACGACAACGGCGCTCTGCTCCGCTCGCACCGCCGTGGCGTCATGCCCCGTGTCGCGCACAACTTCCGCTTCTTCGCCGACTGGTTGCTCACCCTCGACCACGACGACTTCGAGACGCGCGGCCACACCAACCACGTGAGCTGGGACCCGGCCGGCCCCTGCGTCCTGATCACCCCGTGGAACGCCCCTTTGATGCTGGCCACTTGGAAGGTGGCCCCGGCCCTGGCGGC
Organism: Streptomyces sp. NPDC001100; assembly: GCF_053598575.1. NCBI lineage: Bacteria > Bacillati > Actinomycetota > Actinomycetes > Kitasatosporales > Streptomycetaceae > Streptomyces > Streptomyces sp. NPDC001100. The sequence goes on along the minus strand of NZ_JBSFKO010000025.1, from coordinate 43,626 downwards.
CGGCAACACCGTCGTCCTCAAGCCGGCCGAGTGGTCCCCGCTGACTGCCTCTCTGCTGGCCGACATCGCCACCGAGGCCGGACTGCCGCCCGGTGTCCTCAACGTCGTCCAGGGCTACGGCGCGGAGATCGGCGACGCCCTCACCTCGCACCCGGACGTACGCCGGATCAGCTTCACCGGCTCGGTGCCCACGGCCAGGCGGATCGCCGCGTCGGCCGCCGCCCACCTCACCCCGCTCAGCCTCGAACTCGGCGGCAAGTCACCGCTGTTGGTGTTCGCGGACGCTGATCTCGAGCTCGCCGTGGACCTCGCCGTCGAGCAATACGACAACGCCGGCCAGGTGTGTCTGGCCGCCACCCGCATCCTCGTCGAGGAGTCCGTCGCCGAGGAGTTCACGCGACGGTTCGAGGAGAAGGCCTCGGCTCTGGTCCAGGGCGATCCACGTGAGGAGGCCACCGACCTCGGACCCACCATCCACTCCCGCCAGCTGGAGAAGATCGACGGGTTCGTGCAGCGGGCGGTCGCGGCCGGGGCCCGTGCCGTCGTCGGCGGCCACCGCAACGGCGGTCAGTACTACGAACCCACCCTCCTCACCGACGTCGCCCAGGACTCGGAGATCGTGCAGGAGGAGGTCTTCGGACCGGTCCTGACCCTCCAGACCTTCGCCGACGAGGAGGAAGCGGTCAGGCTCGCCAACGACTCCCGCTTCGGGCTGGCCGCCACCCTCGCCACCGGCGACCGCGAACGCGCCGAGCGCGTCACCGCGCGGCTGGTCGCGGGCACGGTCTGGGTCAACTGCTTCTTCGTGCGCGACCTCCGGGCACCGTTCGGCGGCTCCCGCCTCTCCGGTGTCGGACGTGAGGGCGGCACCTGGAGCTTCGACTTCTACTGCGACCTGAAGAACACCGTCACCGCCCCGAACGGATGGAACAACCATGGGTGAGATCGTCGGGGCCGGCCTGCTGGCCCATGTCCCCACCATCGTGCTGCCCGAGGCGGATCGGCTGGAGCTGAACGAGGGCAGGGAGATCACCCTTGTCACCGGCCTCCGCCGGCTCCGCGAGGACGTCTTCGACCGCGACGACTACGACACCGTCGTCGTCCTCGACTCCCACTGGGCGACGACCGTCGAGTTCGTCGTCACCGCCCAGCAGCGGCGCGCCGGGCTCTTCACCTCCGAGGAACTGCCGCGCGGCATGTGCCGGATGCCGTACGACTATCCCGGCGACCCCGAACTCGCCCACAACATCGCCGAGTTCGCCGACCGGAACGGTACCTGGATCACCCCGATCGAGGACGACTACCTGCCCGTGTACTACGCCACCATCAACCTCTGGAAGTTCCTCGGCGAGGGACTGCCGGACAAGCGGTGGGTCACCATCGGCGTCTGCCAGACCGGGGACATGGAGGACCATCTGCGCCTGGGCCGCGCGCTCGCCGGCGGCATCGCGGCCACTCCCGGCCGCCGGGTCCTGGTCATCGCCTCCGGCGCCCTTTCGCACACCTTCTGGCCGCTGCGCGAGATCCGCGACCACGAGGCCAGCGACCCCGCGCACATCCGTACGCCCGAGGCCCGCGAGGCGGACTACGAGCGGATCGCCTGGTTCAAGGAGGGCCGACACGACAAGGTCCTCGACACCATGGAGGAGTTCTGGAAGTACAAGCCCGAGGCGAAGTTCTTCCACTACCTGATGCTGGCCGGTGCTCTCGGCGAACAGGCCTGTACGGCAAGGGCCCGCCAGTACGGCGAGTACGAGAACTCCGTCGGCACCGGCCAGGTCCACCTCTGGTTCGACCGCCCCGGTACCGGCTGGACCGGCGACGACCTGCCGGTACCCCCCTCACCCCGCACCCCGCACAGCCGCCCCTAGGAGAGCGACATGCCCGAGTACCGCCGCATTCTGCTGGACGGCTCCACCGTCGAGGTCACCGTCGACGGGGACGAACTCGTCGCCGGGGACGGCCGCCGCGTCAAGACCGACGAGGCGCTGCACCTGCCCCCGGTGGTCCCGTCCAAGGTGATCGCCGTCCACCTCAACCACCGCAGCCGGGTGGACGAGTTCCGGATCGATCTCCCGGACACCCCGACCTACTTCCACAAACCGACCTCCTCCCTGAACTCCCACAGGGGCGCGATCGTCCGCCCCGAGGGCTGCAAGTGGCTCAACTACGAGGGCGAGGTCGCCATCGTCATCGGCAGGACTGCGCGGAACGTCTCTCCGGCCGAGGCCGGCGAGTACATCGCCGGCTACACCGTCGCCAACGACTACGGCCTGCACGACTTCCGCGACACAGACGCCGGCTCCATGCTCCGCGTCAAGGGCTCCGACACCCTCTGCCCGCTCGGCCCGGGCCTGGTCACCGACTGGGACTTCCGCGGCAAGCGGCTGCGGACATACGTCAACGGCGAGGTCGTACAGGACGGGTCGACCGACGAGATGAAGTGGGACATGCACTATCTCGTGGCCGACATCGCCCGCACCATCACCCTCTACCCGGGCGACGTGCTGCTGTCCGGCACGCCCGCCAACTCGCGTCCCGTCCAGCCCGGGGACGTCGTCGAGGTCGAGGTCGAAGGACTGGGCAGACTCACCAACCACGTCGTCACCGGACCCGCCGCCATCCGCACCGACGTCGGCGCCCAGCCCACCGAATCCGAAGAAGTACTGTCCACCGCGCTCGGCGGCGACTGGGAATTCCGTGGCATCCGTCCGCCGCGTCTGTGAGCACCCCGGCGCCGGTAGGGTCGCCCGCATGACCGAGCCCGCCGGCCGCCGCCCCCGCAAGCGCGTCACCTACGGCGAGGGCCGCGAGGCCTTGCTGGACGCCGCGGTGCGCGTGGTGGCACGTGGCGGGCTGCGCGGGCTCACCTACCGCGCCGTCGCGGAGGAGGCGGGGGTCACCCACGGGCTCGTGGTGCACCACTTCGGGACGCGCGACACGCTGATCGAGGAGGCGCTCTCCCACGCCATCCGCTCCTCCCTCAGCAGCAGCGACCTCGAACCCGGCACCGGAAGGCCCGAGGACTTCTCGCACGGGCTGACCGAGATGGTGGACTCGGGGCCGGACCTCCAGGCCTTCCAGTACGAACTGCTCCTGGAGTCCCGGCGCCGCCCGGAGCTGCTGTCCCACCTGCGCGCGCTCTACGACGAGTACTTCGCGGCCACCCGGCGCGAGCTGACCCAGATGCTGCCCGGACCTGTCGACGAGGGCCTGTCCCGGATGGTGTTCGCCACCCTGGAGGGCCTGGTCCTGCACCAACTGGTCTTCGGTGAGCGCGAGGTCATCGAGGACGCCCTCGACGAGCTGCGCAACGTCCTGCGGCTGCTCGCACGGGAGCGTGACGGGAACTGACCTCCCGCTCCCGCCTCTCGCCGATCACGACCTCGTAAGAAATCCGCGTCGCGCACGGATTCCCCCGCGCCACCCCCTTGCCAAACGGATAGTTCCGCCCCACGATGAGGCAACTCGTTTGGCCTGAAACGACCATCCCCTTTCATGGCAGGTGATCCGAGTGGACAGTCAGGCGGTCGCATCCCAGCGGTCCGTGCGGGACGAACCCACGGCAGGCACGCTCAAACCCAACGCGCTCGGCGTGCTGGGCATCCTCTTCCTCGTTCTGTCCGCCCAGGCGCCGCTGACCGGCATCGCCGGAGCGGTCCCGATCTCCGTCGGCATCGGCAACGGTCCCGGCACCGCCGGCGCCTACGTCCTGGTCGGCGTGGTGACCCTGCTCTTCTCGGTCGGCTTCGTCACCATGGGCCGTCACGTGGTCGACGCGGGCGCCTTCTACACCTACATCGGCACCGGGCTCGGCCGCACCACCGGGGCCGGCAGCGCGGGCGTGGCGCTCTTCGCGTACTGCGCCATCCAGGCCGCCATGTACGGGCTGTACGGCTCCATCGTCAGCGGACTGGCCGACGCCCACACGGGACTCGACCTGCCGTGGTGGGTGTGGTCGCTGCTGACCATGGCCGTCGTGCAGGTCCTCGGCGCCACCGGCATCGACATGGGTGCCAAGCTGCTGGCCGTGTTCGTTCTGGCGGAGTTCAGCATCCTGCTGGCCTTCAGCCTCGTCACCCTCGTCAAGGGCGGCGGTCCGGAAGGCCTCGGCTTCACCGAGACGTTCTCACCGAGCGCAGTGACCCAGGGCGCACCGGGCGTGGCCGTGATGTTCGCCGTCGCCTCCATGTTCGGCTTCGAGGCCACCGCGATCTACGGCGAGGAGGCGCGCGAGCCGAAGAAGACGGTCCCCCGCGCCACCTACCTGGCGGTCGTCGTGGTCGTCGGCTTCTTCGCTCTGACGTCCTGGATGCTGGTCGCCGCGTACGGACCCTCCAAGGCCGTCGCGGCGGCGGGCAAGGCACTGGCGAGCGGGGACTCCACGGCGTTCGTCTTCGCCCCGATCGCCGCGCAGTTCGGCGGCTGGGTCAACGACGTCCTGCCGGTCCTGCTGGCCACATCCCTCTTCGCGGGCCTGCTCACCTTCCACAACTCCGCCAACCGCTACCTCTTCTCGCTCGGCCGCGACGGGCTGCTGCCCCGCCGCCTGTGCACTCTCAACAGCCGCCACGCGCCCTGGACGGCCGGCTGTGTGCAGACCCTCGTCGCGGTGGCTCTGGTGGTGCCGTTCGCACTCGCGGGCAATGACCCGGTGCTGACGCTCTTCTCCTGGTTCAGCGGGGTCGCCGTCCTGGCGATGATGCTCCTGTACCTGCTGACCTCGGTGTCCGTGGTGGTCTTCTTCCGCCGCGAGCGCCTGGAGGTGCGGCTGTGGAACACGCTGATAGCCCCGATCCTCGCGACGATCGCGGTGGCCGGTGCCGTCTGGCTCATCCTCGCCAACTTCACCACCCTCATCGGCGGCGACAGCACCACGGCTCTCTGGCTCGCCCTGTCGGTCCCGGTCGTCATGGCACTGAGCATCGTGACCGCACGGCTGAGCCGCCGCGGGCCCTCGACCGCCGACAGCTGACCGGCTCCCCTCCTCCGGTGCGCGTCCGACGACACGGGCGCGTTCCGGGGGAGACACACCACGCTCTCCCCCCTGCTGACGAAGTGGAGTTCCCATGCAGGCCGTCACTCATGACGGATGGCTCTGCCGCGCCAAGGCCTTCCAGGTGTACGGCGCCCACCACATCGGCGGTGCCGACGAACCCGGAAACGGTGGCACCTTCCGGGTCGTCTCCCCGCGTGACGGCCAGGTGGTCGCCGAGGTCGCCGACGGCGGCCCCGCCGAGGTGGACGCGGCCGTGGCCGCCGCCCGCCGCGCCTTCGACACGGGCCCCTGGCCGCGTCTGGCCCCGGCCGAACGCGGCCGGGTCCTGCTCCGGCTCGCCGAACTCCTCGAAGAACAGCGGGAGTCGCTCGCCCTCGCGGTGAGCCTGGAGATGGGCAAGCCGGTCACGGACGCCCATGACATCGAGCTGCGCGCGGCGATCAACACCTTCCGCTGGTACGGGCAGTTGGCCGACAAGCTGACGGACGAGTCCCCGCACACCGCGCCGGACGCGCTCGCCCTCGTCACCCGCGAACCCGCCGGTGTCGTGGGCGCCGTCGTCCCGTGGAACTTCCCGCTGACGCTTGCGAGTTGGAAGGTGGCCCCGGCCCTCGCGGCTGGCTGCACGGTCGTACTCAAGCCGTCCGAGAACTCACCGCTGTCCGCCCTGCTGCTGGGCCGGCTCGCCACGGAGGCCGGACTGCCGCCGGGAGTCCTCAACGTCGTAACCGGCGACGGCCCGACTGCCGGTCGGGCGCTGGGATTTCACCCCGACGTCGATGTGCTCGCCTTCACCGGCTCCACCGCCGTCGGCCGGCACTTCCTGCGCTACTCCGCCGACTCCAATCTCAAGAGGGTCTGGCTGGAGCTGGGCGGGAAGTCGCCCAACATCGTCCTTCCGGACGCCCCCGACCTGGAGAAGGCAGCCGCCACGGCCGCCTGGGGCATCTTCTTCAACCAGGGCGAGATGTGCACCGCCCCGTCCCGGCTGCTCGTGCACTCCTCCGTCGCCGAGCAGGTCACCGAGGCTGTCGTCGCACGAGCCCGGGAGCTGCGGGTGGGCGACCCCCTGGACCCGGCGACCGAGATGGGCGCATTGGTCGGCGAGGGGCATCTGGAGCGCGTACTCGGCCATGTGCGGCGTGGTGTCGCCGAGGGCGCCCGGCTGCGTACGGGAGGCGCGCGCACCCGTACCGACAGCGGCGGCAGCTTCGTCGAGCCGACCGTGTTCGACCGGGTCGAGGTCGGCGCCGGGCTGGCTCGCGAGGAGATCTTCGGCCCCGTCCTTTCTGTCATCTCCTTCAACACCCTTGAGGAAGCGGTGGAGTTGGCCAACGCCACCGAATACGGCCTGGCCGCCGGTCTGTGGACCTCGGACCTGAGCACCGCCCACCGGATCTCCCGCGCCCTCAAGGCGGGCACCGTGTGGGTGAACTGCTACGAGGAGGGTGACCTGACCGTGCCCTTCGGCGGGATGAAGCAGTCGGGCAACGGCCGCGACAAGTCCGCGCACGCCCTGGAAAAGTACACCGAGCTCAAGACGACCTGGATCCAGCTGTGACCGTCCCGCCGCGCCCGCTGATCGCCCTGCCCGCCCGCTTCTCCGCCACCACCTCGGCGCTGCGGTACGCGGCCGAGGTCACCGCCCGGGCCCTCGTCGAGGCGGTGTGGCGGGCGGGCGGCGAACCCGCGACCATCCACCCGTACGCCCCCGACGGCACCGCCGACCCCGCGGAGGTCACGACCCGCCTCGCCCGCTTCGACGGGGTACTGCTGCCCGGCGGCGGCGACCTCGCACCGTACCGCTACGGAGCGGGCGCGGCCCACGAGAGCGTGTACGACGTCGACGACCAGCAGGACGGCTTCGACCTCGAAGTGGCCCGGAAGGCCCTGGAGTTGGGCCTGCCCCTGCTGGCCGTGTGCCGCGGACTCCAGGTCGTCAACGTGGCGCTCGGCGGCACTCTGGAGCAGGACATGGGCGGGCCGGACCGCGAACATCGCCATGTCGTGCATCCCGTGACACTGGAGCCCGGGTCGGTCCTCGCAGCGGCGACGGGCGCGGAGAAGGTGGAGGTGTCCTGCTACCACCACCAGCGCGTCGACCGGCCTGGCGACGGAGTACGGGTGACCGCACGGGCTGCCGACGGCACTGTCGAGGGGCTCGAACTCCCCGACGCCCGCAGCTGGTTCACGGCCGTGCAGTGGCATCCCGAGGACACCGCGCACCGGAACGCCGCGCAGCAGGGCCTGTTCGACGCCCTCGTCCGGGAGGCCCGGCCAACCCGCTGAGATTCAGGCCCTGGGCCGGCGCCCGCTGCGTCGGGGTGCCGGCTCCGCTCCGTCCAGCAGGGACTGTCGGCGCTCCTCACCGTGGTCCTCCACCTGAAGCACGACGCGGCGCAGCATGTCGGCGAGACCGCGGCAGTCGTCGTCGGTGAGTTGCCCGGTAACGAAGGCCTCCTCCTCGTTGAACTGCGGGAACAGCCGTTGCATCAGCTGCTCGCCCTCGTCCGTGAGACTGAGCAGGACCAGCCTCCCGTCCGTCGGATGACCGGCCCGCCTGAGCAGCCCACGCGACTCCAGCGTGCGGGCCACACCCGTCAGCGTCCCCTTGGAGATCCCCGCCTCCTCCGCGACATGCCGGGTCTCCGACTCGTCCCACACCCAGACGACCCACAGGACGACGAAGGCGGTCCAGGTCAGGTCGGAGCCCCGCAGCACGGAGTTCTCCAGGTGCTGGCGCACCGCCGCCGCGGCCCGGTGGATGTTGGCGACCGCCGCCATCTGATCCCGGCGTATCGGGAAACCGCCGAGCCTCTGTGCGGCGAGTTTCTCGGCTTCGGTAATCGATCGGTGGCCGGGCACAGGGGGCTCCCTCTCTCTGACACTGGTCGTTCGGGATCAAATTGTACGGAGACGGATCGCCGGGAGGGTACGGCGGTGCAGTGGCTGCCACGTCGGAGGGCCATCCCTCCGCGACGTTGCGCCGAAGACGAACACCTCGTCCCCGGGGCCGCCCGGGAACGGTTGACCGCGTGCCGCGCCACTGCCATCAGTTAGTTGGGGGTGGCGACGGCGAAGGGCACGGTGCCGGGGAAGACTGCGCGGCTATGGACGGTGTCGTTCCCGATGAGGAGGCACTCGGTCATCCCGCCGGTCTTCCCGCCGCAGTCGATGAGCCACGTCGGCGCGCACTTCGATGATCTCGTCGGTCGGCGTCCAGTGGCCTGACCGGCCCCAGCACGTCGACGGCAAGTCCCCGCTTGCGTCCTGGTGTCCTCTCGCTCACATCCAGTCCCGAGGGGCGGGTCCTTTGATCGGCGCACCTTCTCCCTCACCTGGCAGCGCCACTGACAGCCTGTCCGGTTCTGGTAGAAGATCGCGTTCACGGCTTTCCGGAGTTCACCGGTCCCGGTGTCTCAGGTCGCCTCACCCCGCCCTGCTTCAGGCCGTGATCATCGGCTCGATCAACACCCCATGCTCTTCCGGCAAGTCGCTCGGATACGGTGTTCGGTCCATGCGCGCAGCCCGGCATGCTCATGGCGGACGGTTGCCTCGCGTGGCGATCAGTCCCACGATCGAGCGATCACGAAGCGAGGAAGATCGGACGTGACGCCTGCCGAGCGCGTGCCGCGGCCACAGGCCGCGTGCCCTGACTGCGTCAGCGCCTGATCCCGTTCTCGTACTCCTGTCCGCTGATCTTGTCCACGGTGCAGGCCCTGCCGCTACCGGAAACGGTGGGCTCCTTGCCACCGGTCCCGTTGACCCAGCGCACGGTGACGAAGGCGGCGCCGTCCAACCGGATGGCGCCGACGGTCTCCGCGATCACCGCGCTGGAGTTGCCCGTGATCTTGATGGTGTCGGCCGTCTCCACGGTGACGGTGTTGAACCTGCCGCCGATGGTGACCGTTCCACATCTACCGGTGAGCCCGATGGTGTTCGCCTGGCCTTCGATGACGACGTCGTGCCCCGTGCAGTCGGTGGCCCGCGTGCTGTAACTGCTGCCGATGGTGAGTGACGTGTCACTGCCGGCCTCAGCGGCCGCGGTTGTGTCCGGGGTGCTCTTCGAACCGGCAGCGGGTGAACCGATGCCTGCATCGCCACGCGCAGTGCCGGGGCTTGGCATCGCCGCCCCGGTGCTCGGGGCCGGAGCCGGCGCATTGTCCGCGCAGCCGACCGTCGTCGAAAGTGCCAGAGCGATGAGAGTGCTGGAAAGCAGTGTCGTCTTGCGCATGGCAGGACTTCTCCTTCTGGTGAATTCGCTGAGACCCGGAATTCCCGTACCCGCGTCCGCGGGCAGGGCGGAGAGCCAGGTGGATGCACGTACAACGCACCCGAGCGCCGACACCGGGCGGCTGTGGATGTCGCAGAGTCGTCGCCCCGGAACTGCGGATGTCCGCACCTGCGGGGGAGCGATGCTCAACGATCTGGTAGGGCCATCAGTGCGATGCCGGTGAACCCGTCGCGGGGAAGTGGTCCTCCGCCCACACGATCACGGTGGCCAGGGGGATGAGGAAGGCGTCGCCGTGCGGTGAGAGTGCGTAAAGGATTCGCGAGGACGGGCCGGGCGGGACAGTTCGGGAGACGAGGTCAACTGCGGCCAGTTCTCTGAGGCGTTCGGTGAGCATTCGGTCGCTGATGCCAGGGATTCGATCGCGAAGCTGGGCGAAGTCGGCCGGACCTTTAGCCAAGGCCGCGATGATCAGGCCGTTCCAGCGTCTGCCCATCAGGGCGAAGGCCCGATCAGCGGCCAGAAGGGATGCGGGCAGCCGCGGCGCCTGGGACCGGTGCTCCCGCTGAGCGCAGCGCGAGGGGTTCATGATGGCTGTCCTTTCTCCGTGGGCGCTCGGCATCACGGTGCGATGCCTCGCGCCGCACATCGTTGTGGCGTCTTGAAGATCGGTTGGATCCATCTGGCCGCACAGTTGGGAATGTCGTCCCCCACCGCCCACATGGGGGTGGGATCGCCCTTTGCGAGGTCAGCCCATGTGGACGGGTGCAGCGCCCTCCGCGTGCTCCTGCTTGCCGGAGTTCATGGCCAGGGCTGTGACCGCTGCGCCCACCAGGAACAGGGCGCCCGCGCCGACGAAGGCCGTGGTGTAGCCGTGCGTCAGTGCCTCACTCGCCTTCGACACCAGCCTGAAGTCCTTGGTGGCGAGGCCTCGGTAGAGACGGGAAGCCGCCTCAGGCAGCTTGTCGTCGGCTGCCGAGGTGGAGATCGTCGACAGAACCGCGAGACCGAGCGCGCCGCCGATCTGCTGGGCGGTGTTCAGGAGCGCCGAGGCGACGCCCGTGTCCAGGTGGTCCACACCGCTGACCGAAGTCACCGTCAGCGGGACGAAGGCAGCTCCCAGTCCTGTGGCGGTGACGAACATCGCGGGCACCAGGTGAGCTGCGTACGAGGAGTCGGTGTCCAGGGTGGCGAACCAGAACATGCCTGCCGCTCCGACCGTCAAACCCAGTGCGGCGATCAGTCGCGGTGCGAAGTGGGTAACCAGCTTGGAGCTGAGGCCTGCGGCTGCGGACATGCCGATGCTGAAAGGCAGATAGGCGAAGCCGGTTTGGATCGCGCTGTAGCCCAGGACCAGCTGCATGTACAGCGTCAGGAAGTAGAACGTGGCGAACATGCCCGATCCGATCAGCAACATCGCGCTGTAACTACCGCTGCGATTACGGTCCTTGAACATACGCAACGGCATCATCGGGCTCGGTACGCGGGACTGGAGGAGCAGGAATACGGACAGCAGTACGGCGGATGTCACGAAGGAGATCAGTGTCAGGCCGTTCGTCCAACCGTGCTCGCCGCCCCGGGTGATGGCGTAGACGAGGGCAAGCAGGCCACCCGTGCCTGTGATCGCGCCGGGTACATCCAGGCGGCCGGGGTGGCGTTCGGCCTCGACCAGGGTCTTCGTTCCGGCGAGGACGGCCAGGCCGACAGGGATGTTCACGAAGAACACCCAGCGCCAGCTGAGAGCCTCGGTCAACGTACCGCCCAGCAGCATGCCGACCGTGGCGCCGATGCCGCCCATGGCGGCGTACACACCCATGGCCGTGTTGCGTGACCTGCCCGCCGGGAAAGTGGTGGTGATCAGAGCCAGCGCGCTGGGAGCGGCAAGCGCGGCGCCGACACCCTGCAGGACTCGGGCGCCGAGCAACAGCCCTTCGTTCGGGGCGAGTCCGCCCGACAGGGAGGCGAGGGTGAATATGAGGATGCCGACCTGGAACATCCGCAAGCGTCCGAACAGGTCGCCGGCCTTGCCTCCGAGCAGGAGCAGGCCGCCGAAGGCGAGTGCGTAGGAGTTGACGATCCAGGCCAGGTTCGCGTCGGAGACGCCGAGGTCGGTCTGTATGGAGGGCAGGGCGATGTTGGTGATGGTGTTGTCAAGAACCATCATCAGCTGAGCGGCGGCGATCACGAAGAGCGCGATGCCCAGGTGTCGGTTGCCCGGGGAGGCCTCAGTCGCATCGGCCCCCGTCTGGGCGGGAGTGGTGATCGTGCTGTCGGCAGACAACGGAGAACTCCTTAGGAGGGTCGGAAAGCGCGGCAATTCCAGTGGAGCGAGAAAGGGAAGTGGAACATCAGGTTGAGTTCCGGGACGATCGAGACCGCAGGCAAAACCCGTTCCCCATTGCTGATGGAGCTGGATGCGGCGCACAAGCCTGTCTCTAGGTCGAACGAAACATAACACCTCGGCTCTCGGCGACGGGCACCCCCAATTATGTGATTGTTTTCGCGCTTGACGTGGGTGACAGATTTGTGATCGAGCGGCAGGGTATCGAAATTCCTTCGAGCGTTGATTGGCGACTCTGTCAAATCCAGGATCGTTTTTCGGAGTTCTTGCATACGGAAATCGGCGACCGGAGCGCTGAGGCCGGCCCCGGTCAAGGGAGAGCTGGACCGTGCGTGCGGCGTAACACGAGTGAAGCCGAGATCCGCTGCTCCACAGGGGGCGAGCCCCGGCTCGCCGGCTTCACCGGAAGGAGCCCGATGGCTGTCCCCGCGAGCCCGTGAGCCGGCCTGCTCGGCGACGTCATGGCGGACAATGTCGTATGCCAGAGGCGATGGCAGTCCTGCCCATCGGCTTCACGGACCTCGACTACTTCAGCGACGTCGGCATGCGGATGTCGTCCGTCAAAGTCCGCGTCGTCCCTCACCGCATGCGGTCCGGCGCGATGACGGACGAAGACTGCATCTGGCCGGCCCAACCGATGCCGGATGGAGCGGCCTTCCTGGTCACATCCAGGAAGGCGCCCAGTGCGACCTCCGCGGCTGATGTCTCGTCCTCAGCGTGACCTGGCTCTCATCGGTGCCGAGACCCGGTGTTCACCGAGGGCTCCGACACCGATGAGGCCTGCCTCGCGCCCGTCGCGTGCTGAGTGTGGCTGCGCGAGGGCTGCTTACGCGGGCAACGGTAGGTGGCCTATCACCTTCTCGCCCACCGCTGCGGACTGCCGAAGAGCCTTGTACCCGTAGTCCCGCATGGCCTCTTCGTAGGCGCCGATGCCGGCGATGACGTCCTTGTCGCCCCGCGCGGCGGCAAGCAGTTGCCCTCCGAGAACGTGTGCGTCGCGCAGTGCGGTGTTGGCGCCGATGCCCAGGGCCGGGCTCATGGCATGGACGGCGTCGCCCACCACGGTGACGTTCGAGGGTTCCCAGGCACTGACGGGCACACAGCTGCGCAAGGTCAGCGGCTGCACCGTGGCGGTGTCCCACAGGCGGACCGTCTCCACCAGGGCCGGGTGCCAGGAGGCCACGCGTTCCAGTGCATACGCCTTCAGCTGCTCAGGGGTCGCGGTGAACAGTTCGGCGTCGGGCATCATGAGGCTCTTCACCGAGTTGAAGATGCTGAGTGCGTAGTTCTTGGTGGCCTCGTCCTGGAAGTCCGGGTGTTGTTCCTTGACCAGCGGAGAACCGGGGTTGCTGCGCTCCAGTGGGCCGAGCGTGAGTCCGGTCCAGTCGGAGGCATAGGCCAGCGAAAAGGTGTTGAACAGCTGGGCCGGCAGCTTGGCCTTGGTCTCCTCGGTGATCGGGACCTTCGCGGCGATGTGCCGGGCGGCCAGGTCGACGACCTCCACCTGCGGCAGCCGCTGTGCCCGCACGCCGGAGTGGATGCCGTCCGCGGCGATCAACACGTCGGCCTCGACGCTCTTGCCGTTGGCCAGGAGCACAGTCACGGTGCCGTCCGGGTCGGAGCGGTATCCCGTGACCCTCGTACCGAAGTGCACGGCCTTCTCCAGACCGATGTACAGGATCCGGCGCAGTGTCGAGCGGCAGACCACCAGGTGCTCGGGGATGTCGGTGGGCACCCCGGTGCCCTCGGTGGCGGATGTGTCGCGGCCCGGGCGGAGGTTGAGCTGTTCGTCGAACAGCAGCATGTCGTCGTCGGGCATGCCGGAGGTCGCGAGGAACAGCTCCCACAGCCGCGGTTCCAGGGCTGCGTGCAGGGCGGACGTGCCGGTCGAGTTGATGTGGATCCGGTAGCCCGCCTCGCGGGCGGCGATGCCGGTGTCACGCTCGTAGACGGCCACGTCCAGGCCGTGCCGGTTCAGGTAGTGGGCCAGGGTCATCCCGGCAAGGCCACCTCCGGCGATGGCGATACGCGTCCCAGACAAAAGTACTCCCAGTGCAATTGGTTCCGTACGAGGGAGCACACTGGGCCTCTCCGAAAGAGAGAGCGGTTGACGCAGCCAGACGTAACAGCGAATGGCTGCGCCCCGGACTACCGACCGGGATGCAATTTTGTGTGCGATGGAATTGTTCAGCGGAATTTCACCGGTGGGTGCCGGACCGATTTTTTGCCCGCGGCACTTCGTCGTCGCGTCAGAGCGTGCGCGCGAAGAGGTCCAGCAGCGCCGCCCAGTGGCGTTCCGCGGCCTCGGGATCGTAGGCGGCGGTGTCCGCCTGGGTGAAGCCGTGATGTGCGCCCGCGTACACCACGCAGTGATGGTGTACGCCCGCCGCGTCGAGGGCCTCGCTGAGACGCTCGATCTGCTCGGGGGGCAGTGCCCGGTCCTGGTCGGCGTGGCCGAAGTACAGCTCGGCCTTGATGCGGTCGGCGAGCAGGTGCGGGCTGTCGGGCGCGGCGGACGCAAGGTTGGCGCCGTGGAAACCGGCTGCGGCGGCCACTCGGTCCGGATAGGTTCCTGCCGTGCGCAGCGCCAGGCCTGCGCCCATGCAGTAGCCGGTGACACCAATCGGTCCCCGCACGGCCGACGGGCATTCGGCCAGCCAGCGCAGGTAGGAGTCGGCGTCCCGCATCGTCGACTCCGGCGTCAGGGACTGGATGAGCGGCCCGAGTCGCTCGAAGAGCTCCTGGCGCTCGGCCGGGTCCACGAAGTCCGGCAGGTCGATCACCGGCGCTCGTCCGTGGCGGTAGAAGATGTTGGGTACCAGGACCACATATCCGGCCGAGGCCAGACGGTCGGCCATCTTCATCAGATGCGGGCGAAGCCCGAAGGCGTCCATGTAGAGCAGGACGCCGGGAAACGGACCCACCCCGTCAGGGTGTACCAGGTAGGCATCGGCTGTGCCGTCCTGCGTCGCGATGTTCACGGTCGTTCCCTGCGTAGTACTCATACGCATCTCTCTCCCTTTCTTTTGGTCGGAAACTGACGGATATTCGCAATGGGTACAGCTCGGCATTACGGCTCGGGGTGTCAGGTGGTCCCGGAGCCCGATTTTAGCCCGGGCCGGGACCTCTGCAGCGCCCATGAGAAAAGTGACGCTTCCCCTACTCCCCGACCTTGACGCGGTACGGGAAACCTGGTCAGGGAATACCTGAATTGACAGAATGCCCGCAATCTGCTCGCGGAAATGACGTCTGAATTGAGTCGGCACGGATTGGCGCCTGTCCGCACGGGGAGGGAAAGGGGAGTCGATACGTCTCCAGGCTGTCCGTCCCCTCGCTGAGGAGGGCCGCGGTGTACGGACGTCGGTGCCCAGTTCGAGTTGCCGGAGCGCACGCTGTCGCCGACGGCCGAGCAAGCGAGAGGGCAGGTAGCGCAGACAATGGCGGTCGCCGGACTTCAACCCCTCCGGTCCCGTGCTGGCAGGCGTTCCGCAGTCCTGCGGTCTCGGTGAACATCCGTGGTACGTGTCCCGACGAGTACACCCACAGGATGCGCAGAGAGCGGTCGCCGATGTTCCGGAGCAGGCGGGGAGCGGGGAGGGGAGGATGCGGTGTCGGACCGCTTCGGCTTGGTCACCTCGCCGTTCACCACGACAGCCGCCTCGCCCTCCGGGACCGTGACGTGCTCGTCGCAGTTGTGCGAGTGCAGCGGTGCTCCGGAGCCCGACGGGGTAGATGCTCGTCCTGTTGGTGATG
This sequence comes from Streptomyces sp. NPDC001100, assembly GCF_053598575.1. NCBI lineage: Bacteria > Bacillati > Actinomycetota > Actinomycetes > Kitasatosporales > Streptomycetaceae > Streptomyces > Streptomyces sp. NPDC001100. Next base: position 28,302 of record NZ_JBSFKO010000025.1, on the reverse strand, counting down.
AGGTTCCCTCAGCCCGCTGAGGACATGGTGATGAGCGGCGTCGTCACGACGACGCCGCCGTGGTCCAGCGGGGTGCGGACGAGGCCTCGATGACGGCGGTGATCCCCGGTTTCTCTCCGGTCCACGGTCCTGCGCCCTTCGACAGCAGGTTGCGTCCCGGTGATGGGATGTCCTCCGCCGTGCAGCTTTACCTTGCAGTCCTGGAGGGGTGGGCAACCCCGTACCGGGCTGTACTGTCACCTGGCATTGCACGGCGTCGTGTTCCGTGCCCGTAAGCGTCTGCAACGTGCCGGGAAGAAAAGGCAGGTACCGGCCCAAGGGCTGGCGACATGCACGCCGGTTCGGCCGACACACCATCGACTCCAACGCCTTCCGCTTCCTGCGCGCCCCCTGCGGCGGTCGGGTCGAGCACGTCGTCGACTTTGACCGCGTCAACGAGCCCTACGGAACCTGCGTACACGAGACGTCCCCGCCTCACTTCATCCGGGTGCTGTGTACCAACCGCTATCAGGAGAGCCCCGCCTCCTGAATCCTCAAAGCCTGAGAGGGCATCCAGCCATGACCACCGACCGCGGCTACCCCGCCGTCCGCATGTACGGCGGGCCAGTGGTGCCAATGTGCCACCGGACGTACGGCCCCGGTCGTGACCCCGGTCGTTGGAGAGGTACCGATCGACACCACCGCCGACCTCGAGCGAGCCCTCGATGGCGAACGGCACCCCGCTGCCCGAGGGCGCCGCCGCATCGGAGGGCGGTACGCCCGCCACTGACCCGGAGAAGGCAGTCATGTCCTTCCTCCGGGCAGCGCCAAGGGTTCCGGCACGTCCGCTGGTCGTCGAGCTCTTCACCGGCGCGTCGGTCGGCGAGCCGACCTTCCCCGCGTTCCGCTCGGAAAAGCACAGAAGCCGCAAATATTTCCAGAACTCCGTGCTTTGTGCCTTCGAGTCGGCGTCCTCGACGACCCGAGCGCCTCAGTTGCGGCCGTCGAGGGAACTCCGAAACACCCGCCAGGGGCTCCCGGTCGCCGACAGCGCGAACGGCGTGCACTACCCCGGCGAGCGCAGCGCCAGCGTGGCCGGACCCGAACCGCGGGCCGCGTGGCGTCGAAGGTCCGGCGCGAACTGACGGAAAACGCGGCCAAGTTGGGCGTCACCCCACCGGAGCGGGGCCGGCCGACACAGCCGCACGTTTCCGACGGTCTGACAGCCCCGCAGCCCTAGGGCCGTAGCCCATACCCCATAGCCCGTAACCCCATAGCCCATGAGCGGGAGGATGACCCGTGGACATCACCGAAGCCCAGCGCGCCACCTACGAAGCGGTCCTGCGACTGAAGGACGCACCCTTCGTTGCGGAGCGGCCGGCGTACTTCAGCCCGGCCGCCGCAGCCCAGGCCGAGAGCAACAACCTTCAGGCCTATGGCCACTTCGCGCAGACCCTGCTGCCTCTTGAGTACACCGGCTGGATCGACGAGTGCGGTGCGCACGTCGCTTCCTGCTACATCGGCGACTGGTCGCCGCTGCACAAGCTCGTCGTCCGGGGGAGCCAGGCGCAGGACTTCCTTGCCTGGCACGGCATGAGGGACCTGTCCCGCTTTGAGCACGGACAGATCAAGCATCACGTCCAGCTCGACGAGAATGGCTGGGTGGCGTCCGAAGGGGTCCTGTGCCGCGTGGGCGAGGAGGAGTTCTTCTACTCGGCCGGAAGCGGGGACTGGCTGCTGTGGCAGGCGAGTCAGGGCAGCTGGGACGTGGAGATCCAGGACGTCAGCCCCGAGCAGTTCATCTTCGGGATCCAGGGCCCGGCCGCCCTGAACACGATGGAGAAGCTGACGGGGGAGAGCCTGCGGGACATCGCGTTCAGCCGGAGCCGGATGTCCAGCATCAACGGAACCCCCGTACACATCCTCCGTACGGGCATCTCGGGCGAACTCGGCTATGAACTGCACGGCCCGGCCGGGCATGCCAACGAGATCTGGTCGGCCGCGGTCGAGAGCGGCGGCCAGTTCGGGATCCGCCAGCTCGGATTCCGGTCCCAGCCCGTCCAGCACATCGAGGCGGGCATCGCCACCAACGGCCTCGACTACATCTCCTCGTCCGTCGTCACACCCGCCGTGCCCAGGCAGTTCAGGATGGCGTTCCCCGGAGGCAGCTTCGTACCGGAGAACGGCGTCACCGACTACTTCCGCAAGCCCGCCGAACTTGGCTGGGGCTTCCGCAAGGGTGTCCCCGACCGCGACTTCCTGGGTCGCGACGCGCTGGTCGCCGATGCCGCCGAGGCAGAGCCGTACAGGACGCTCGTCGGTCTGCGCTGGAGCGCCTCCGACGTCACCGCCGTCCTCGCCGCGACGCTGGGCGAAGGCGACCTGCCCGACGCCATGGAACTGCCCCGGGGGCGCGGCCCGGTCTTCGACCAGGTTCTCGTCGGCGGACAGTGTGTCGGCGTCTCTACGGGCAGGACGGTCAGCGTGAATCTGCGATCGACCATTTCCCTCTGCGTGATCGACCCGGCCCACGCGGCGCCCGGGACGGAGGTGGTGGTGGTGTGGGGGAAGCCGGGAACCTCGCAGCGCGAGATCCGGGCGACGGTGGCCGCACTGCCCTTCAAGCCCGACAGGCGGCGAACGGACGTCTCCGTGCTGTAGCCGAGGGGCCGGGACGCGCGTCGCCGTGGCCCCGCACACGGCGCGCTGCGTGTACAGCCGCAGGATGTGGGACGCGCGGTACGGTTCGCCGCCGGCGCGATCGGCTTCCACTTCGGTGGCTACGAGCACAGCGGCGGCTGCGGGCACAACTGCCTCGGCGGCTCTGTGCGAGTCTGCCGAGGCTCTGGCGAACGACTGGCCGAGGCCGGTGCTCAACAGTCATCAGGCATGGCTGTACTGCCTGGGTCCGTGCCCTCTCCGACACCACCGCCGGAGGCGGACGGGGGCCTGGCTCCCGGCGGTTTGAGCCCGAGGATCCCGATCCCCGGGAAACAGGTGCCGACGAAGGCACCGATCGGGTTGAAGCGCCCGGATCGGAGGACACCGAGAAAGACCGAGGCGAACGTCGGGAGGAGCAGGGTGTCGGACGTCAGCTGTTGCCCGGTGAGCGCGACGTCCGCTCTGCGATCAGCTCCCGCCACCGGAGCCCTTGACCACCCTCGCCCTCTCGGAGCGGGATCCGCATGCCTCTGCCGGGCAGCTGACCAGAGCTTCAGCGCCGGGTCGGTCGCAATGTGGTGTCGACTCAGGTCGGCTGCCGGTGTCCCCCGGAAGCGGAGCTAGAACGATTTGGCAGACTCTTGCCCCGCCAACAAAATCGATTTAGTATCCCGTCCCTGCAGCAAGGTGCGGGACCAAGGAGGTTGCCGCCGATGTCGACCACGGAGAGTGCCGCCGTCCGGCCGTTGAGGACATTCCCATGGCCGGAGGGCCTGCCTCGGGCGGACCGATGTCTGGTGATGGGCATTCTCAACGTCACACCCGACTCCTTCTCCGACGGCGGCCTGTACGCGCGGACGCGGCAGGCGATCGACCGCGGGCTGGACCTGGCCGCCCAAGGCGCGGACATCGTCGACGTGGGCGGTGAGTCCACCCGGCCGGGCGCGCGGCCCGTGGCCCTGGCCGAGGAACTGGCCCGGACCGTCCCGGTGGTGCGCGAACTCGCCCGCGCTGGGGTGTGCGTGAGCGTCGACACCATGCACGCGCCTGTGGCCCGGGCCGCTGTCGAGGTGGGAGCGTGTCTGATCAACGACGTCAGCGGTGGCCTGGCCGACCCGGGCATGGGGCCGGTGGTCGCCGCGGCGGGTGTCCCGTACGTCGCCACGCACTGGCGTGCGCCCGGCCGGGAGATGGACCGCCATGCCGACTACGGTGACGTCGTCGCCGATGTCACGGTCGAACTCGACGCGCGGGTACGGCAGTTGACCCTCCAGGGGGTCGACCCGGCCCGCATCGTCCTCGACCCGGGGCTCGGCTTCTCCAAGCGGACCGAGCATGACTGGACCCTGCTGGCCGGCCTGGGGACTCTGCGGCAACTGGGTTTCCCGCTGCTCGTCGGTGCGTCGAGGAAGCGGTTCATCGGTGCGGCCCTCGCGAACGGTGGCGCCGGTGATGTGCCGCCCGGAGGGCGCGACTCGGCGACGGCCGCCGTCTCCGCGCTCGCTGCCGCGGGGGGCGCGTTCTGCGTCCGCGTGCACGACGTCCGCGCGAGCCTGGACGCGGTTCGCATGGCCGCCGCGTACGCGGCGGCTCGACTGTGACGGGCCGCCCGTGGAGCCCATGAGCGCCTACGGCGTGCATGGGGCGCACGCAATGCATTCGTAACGCCGTAGTCACCGGAACGAGGGTGCTGCGCTAACGTGCTTAATCGATCTAGTTCGCTTCGGGTATTCCGAAAAGGAGCCGTAAATGACCATCCCCTCCCTCCAGGACGGCATCGACAAGGCCGGATCGGCGATCAAGTTGCTGTGGAAGCCGGGCGCCGAGCCGTGGACCCCCGAGGTCGTCGCGCGTGAGCACTCCGGCTGGCGCCAGGAGCAGGCCTCCTGGCACGAGGGCGTGGCACTGCTCAACCTCTCGCACCATATGTACGACATGTGGATCGAGGGCCCGGACGCCACGCAGGTGCTGGCCGACCACGGCGCCAACAACTTCGAGAAGTTCGCGATCGGCCAGGCCAAGCAGTATGTGCCGGTCACCCGGAGCGGCCACATCGTCACCGATGGGATCCTCGCTCGCGAGGGCGAGAACAAATACCTGCTCAGCGGCATCCCGGCGGCGCAGCACTGGGTTCAGTACCACGCGGAGAAGGGCGGCTACGACGTCGGATTCGTCACCGACCCGTCCTCGGCCTTCCGCCCGGGCGGCGGCGACCCGAAGCTGTTCCGCTTCCAGATCCAGGGACCGCTGGCCGCGGAACTGGTCGAGCGCGCCTTCGGCGGGCCGCTGCCGGAGACGAAGTTCTTCCACTCCACCGCGGTCACCCTGGACGGACACCCCCTCCGCGCCTTGCGCCACGGTATGGCCGGGCAGGTCGGCTTCGAGTTCATCGGTCCCTGGGAGCATGCCGCGTACGTCCACGAGCGGTTCCTGAAGGTCGGCGAGCCGCTCGGCCTGACCCAGATCGGGGCCCTGGCGTACACCTCGGCCAGCGTGGAGAGTGGTTGGATCCCCTCGCCGGTGCCCGGCATCTACACCGACCCCGATCTGCTGGAGTACCGCAGGCAACTGCCCCTGTTCGGCATCGAGGGCAAGCGCCCGCTGAACGGCAGCTACTTCTCCGAGGACATCGAGGACTACTACGTCTACCCGTACGAGCTGGGCTACGGGAAGATGATCTCCTTCAACCACGACTTCCTTGGGCGCGATGCCCTGCTCAAGGCCAAGGACGAGCCGCTGCGCACCAAGGTCACCCTCGTCCTCGACGCGGACGACGTCCGCACCGTGATCGGACAGGGCGAGGACCCCGGCTTCGTGCTCACCTACGCACGCCACCGGGTTGAGACCGCTGCCGGTCTGGCCGGCATGACGATGCAGACCGCGTCGGTCGACCCGGTAGGCACCGTTCTGGCGCAGACCCTGATCGACTCCGAGCACGCCGAACCGGGCACCGAGGTGACGGTGGTCTGGGGTGAGCACCCCGGTGCCGGCGCCGACCCCGAGGCCGACCTCGGCTTCCCCCGTATCCGTGCCACCGTGCAGCCCTCCCCCTTCAACCAGCACGCGCGCACCCTCTACCGCCGCGACCGCTGACGACAGCCGGCTGCACGCGCATCGCGCCGGACTTCCGCGCCCTCGTGGCGGGCGCGGGGGCGGCGCAGGGCCCTCACCTCTGCCTCAGCGGTGCTCGGGGTGCCCAGGAGACGGCACCTCGGACGAGAAAGCGAGACGAAAGACGATGACTTCCGCCGGTACGGCACGAACAGCGGTCAGCACATCACTACTCGAGGACTTCTCCCTGGAGATGACGGGGAAGGACGTCCGCAAACTGGAGGAAGCCAGCGACTCCATTCCCCAGGGCACCCGCATCAACGTCACCTTCCTCGGCAACGAGGACCTGCAGATGCGCCTGGACGCGGCCCGGGCCGTCAAGCGGCTCGGATTCGTGCCCGTACCGCACATATCGGCCCGCCGCCTCGGGTCGAGCAACGACTTCGGACGCTTCCTGGCCGCCCTGCACACAGACGGAACGTCCGACAACGTGTTCGTCGTCGGCGGTGACCCGGCCCACCCCGAGGGCCCCTACGCCGACTCCCTGTCCCTGATCGACACCGGGTTGCTGCAGGAGTACGGAGTCCGGCACGTCAGCATCAGCGGATACCCCGAAGGGCACCCCGAGATCGACGGCACCACGCTGTGGTCGGCGCTGTGCGACAAGTACGCGGCCCTCACCGCGCAGTCCCTGGAGAGCGGCATCATCACGCAGTTCGGGTTCGACGTCGACCCGGTGCTGGCCTGGGTGGAAGAGGTTCGGAGCCGCGGCATCGGGGCCCCGATCAGGATCGGGGTGCCCGGTCCCGCCGGGGTGCGCCGGCTCATGTCCTACGCGGCCCGTTTCGGGGTCGGGACCAGCGCCTCAGTCGTCAAGAAATACGGCTTCTCCCTGACCAACCTCATGGGCACCGCGGGGCCGGACCGTTTCCTGCGCGACCTCGCAGCGGCCCACGATCCTGGCCGCCACGGCGAACTGAAGATCCACTTCTACACGTTCGGCGGACTCAAGGCCACCTCTGAGTGGGCCGCCCGCTTCCGGAAGGAAGGCCTGGCATGACCCTCACGCAAGACGCCCCGGCCCGCACCGCTCCGAGCAAGCCGCACACCCAGCAGGCCTCGCTCATCGTGCAGGGCGCCGACGCGACAGGCATCGTCGCCGCCGTGACATCGGTCCTCGGAGCCCACGGCGCCAACATCGTCTCCCTCGACCAGTACTCCGACAACCCGCAGGGCGGCGCCTTCTTCCAGCGCACGGTCTTCGGCCTGGACAACCTCCGGGTCGCGCTGCCCGCTCTGCGCACGGACCTCGACCAGCACCTCGTGAACGCGTTCGGGCTGAGCTACACACTGCGCGATCTGTCCGTGCCCAAGCGGGTGGCGATCTTCGCGTCGAAGTCCGACCACTGCCTGCTCGACCTGCTCTGGCGCCACCGGCAGGGCCAACTCCCTGTCACCGTCGCCATGGTGGTCTCCAACCACCCCGATGTGGCCGAGGAAGTCCGCAGTTTCGGCATCCCCTTCTTCCACGTGCCCTGCCAGGGCTCGGACAAGTCGGTCGCCGAGGCGGAGCATCTGCGGTTGCTGCAGGGCAACGTCGACTTCGTCGTCCTCGCCCGCTACATGCAGATCCTCTCCGGCGACTTCATCGAACAGGTCGGCGTGCCGATCATCAACATCCACCACTCCTTCCTGCCCGCCTTCATCGGTGCCGGTCCCTACGCCAAGGCCAAGCAACGCGGCGTGAAGCTGGTGGGTGCCACCGCCCACTACGTCACGCAGGACCTCGACGAGGGGCCGATCATCGAGCAGGACGTCGTCCGCGTCACCCACGCCCACACCGCGACCGACCTCACCCGTCGTGGGGCCGACGTGGAACGCGCGGTCCTCTCCCGCGCCGTGCTGTGGCACGCCGAGGACCGCGTCATCCGCGACGGCAACCACACCATCGTCTTCGCCTGACGGCGGGACACGGGACATCCCGCGGACAGGGATACCGCCCGGTGCAGGGAACTGGCGGTCTTGTCATGCGCCGCATCCCGTTCGGCCGAGCCGGCCGTTGCGACGGCCGGCCGGTCACGGCGCCGTACAGCCGCAGTCATGGTGACAGCACACCAGCCCCCCTCACCCGGGCGAATCGTTCCTCATCACAAGAAAGCGGTTCGCCACCATGACCACCACGATCAACGGCATCAGCATCGCTCAGCGGATCCGCTCACAAGTCGCCGAGGAGGTCGCCACAGCTGCCGGTTCGGGGAGGATTCCCGGGCTGGCGACCATCCTCGTCGGCGATGATCCGGCCAGCGCCGTGTACGTCGCCGCGAAACGCCGCGCCATCGAGGAAGCCGGCATGCGCGACTTCCACCGCCACCTGCCCCAGCACGCCACCCAGGACGACGTGGCCGCGGTGATCGACGAACTGGCCGCCGACCCGCAGGTGTCCGGCATCCTGCTCCAGCTCCCCCTGCCCCGGCAGCTCGACGCGGCCGCGCTGATCGACCGTATCCCCGTCACCAAGGACGTCGACGGCCTCACCACCGCCAGCGCTGGTCTGCTGGCCCGCGGGGAACGTGGCCTGCGCCCCTGCACACCCAGCGGTGTCATCGAACTCCTCGACGCCGAGGACGTTCCCCTCAAAGGCGCCCGCGTCGCCGTGGTCGGCTGGGGCGAACTCGTCGGCAAGCCCTTGACCCACCTGCTGCTGCGGCGCGGAGCGACCGTGACGGTCGCCCACGAATTCACCACGGACCTCGCGGCCGTCACCCGGCCCGCCGACATCGTCGTGGTCGCCACCGGCGTCCGCGGCCTCATCGGTCCCGAACACGTCAGGCCTGGCGCGGTCGTCATCGACGTGGGCATCCACCGCACTCCCTCCGGGCTGAGTGGCGACGTCCGTTCCGCCGAACTCGACGGCATCGCCGGTCGCATCACTCCGGTCCCCGGCGGTGTGGGTCCCATGACCATCGCCATGCTCATGGTCAACACGCTGCGCGCGGCGCAATGGGGTGCTGAACACGAGGCCGTCGTGGCCTGAGCGCTCCGTACGGTGAAACCCCACCGCTCGCTGCACGGCAGGCCACATCTCAGGAGGTGAGGAATGGAACGGTTCCCTCCCATGGCGCTTCTCGGCGGGCATCTCGCAACCGGTCTCGTCGACGTCACCAGCGATCCCTCGGCGCTGGATTCCGAGGGCTTCTGGGCTGTCGCGGCCACCTTCGAGGGCCGCCTGACGTGCGCCCGGTTTCGCGACGTGCGACAGGTCGAGGGCCGCGGTCTGCCGGCGTCACGCTGGCACGGGCCGGATGCCGGGACATGGTCCACTTCGCTCGACCGCATCGCATACACGAACGGCGTGGCACGTATCCGCGAGCACATCGCCGCGGGTGAGGTCTACCAGGCGAACCTCTGCCGGGTCCTGTCCGCGCCGGTCACGGCGGACGCCGATGTCACAGCGCTGGCCGGACTGCTGGTGCGCCACAACCCGGCACCCTACGCCGGCGTCATGCGCATCCCGCGGTACGGCATCGAGGTGGCCACCGCCTCCCCGGAACTCTTTGTGCGGCGGGCCGGCAGACACATCACCTCGGGCCCGATCAAGGGAACCGGCCAGACCGAGGCGGACCTGCTGGAAAAGGACTACGCGGAGAACGTGATGATCGTCGACCTGGTCCGCAACGACCTCGGCCGCGTGTGTGTTCCCGGTTCCGTGACGGTCCCCGATCTGTGCGCCGTGGAAAAGCATCCAGGGCTGGTGCACCTCGTGTCCACCGTGAGCGGGCGACTGCGCGAGGGTGCGGGCTGGCCCGAACTACTGGCAGCGACGTTCCCGCCCGGATCGGTCACGGGGGCTCCCAAAGCGAGCGCCCTGCGGATCATCGCCGCACTCGAGAAGTCGGAGCGCGGCCCCTACTGCGGCGGAATCGGCTGGGTCGACGCCGACCGCGGTCGCGGAGAGCTGGCCGTCGGCATCCGTACCTTCTGGATCGACCGGTCCGAAGGACTCCTGAAATTCGGCACGGGAGCCGGAATCACCTGGGGCTCGGAGCCCGAGCGGGAGTGGCAGGAAACCGCGCTGAAGGCACACAGACTGCTTTCCATCGCGTCAGCGGAACGTCCGGGCACGTTTTCACGGCGCGACCTTCGGACGGAGCGGCCTTCTTTCGGACAATCCACCGGTGCCGACTCCCTCAGCAGGGGTTGGCGCTGACGGCAGATGCGGGATCCGCACGGCATTGCCCGCGCGCTGCGCCGGGACTCGTCGCGCAGCGTCGTGCTCGACGTCGACCGGGGCGTGGAGGGAGACTCTTCCCGGAGCCACGTCCGGGGCCCGGACGGGGAGCTGGCCGAGCACGGTCACATCCTCCTGGTCCAACACGGTCGCGCGATCCCGGAGGCCACGCAGCAGGTACCGGACACCATCGTGTCGAGGGCGGTGCTGCGGCTCGGTGAGGCCTACATGCTGGGCCACGAACCGACCGAGGAGGACTGGGAAAGCGGGTTCGCCGCCAACGTCGCGCTGCAGTTCGGACACCTCGCCGAACGCGGGCACACCCGGAACGACAGTTCCGGCCCGCGTCTGCGCCAGGTCTTGGCCGTCGACCTGGACCACCACGCCCACACCGGTGAGAAATGGCTGGAAACTCGGCTGCGCAACCGTCTGTGTCCGAGCCCCGGACGACAGGACGGGACGGCTCCCACCGTACGGCCGAGAGGAGTGTCACAGCCGACGCCTACGGGCCGAATGCCGGCTGGCCGCCCCATCGGGCCGAGTGGCGGCGGTGGGGCGGCGCAGGTTCCTCGACGGGGCGCCACTTCCGCGAAGCCCAGGACTGCTTCCTCTTCATCGGACCGTCCGCCAAGGTCACGGGCGTGTCGATGCGCACGTCCGTGGAGCCCTCGCCCGGGTTGTATCTGTGCTTTCGCGTGCCGTAGTGGGCCTCGATCCAGCCATGGAGGGCTGTCGGCACGGCGCGAACCGATACAGGCCCGTCCCGCGGTGTCGAGGGGGTCCGCGGAAATCTACTCGCACTTCCAGGTGGCCCAGTACACCTGGTCCTTCAGTGACCCGTCCGACCAAGCGGCGGGCGTGTCGATGCGGACCCCGCTGGAGCCTCTGTACGGGTAGAACCAGTCCCGGTGGCCGAACTGCCTCTTGTTGTAGTGGACCTCCGCCCAACCCTGGGAGTGGCGGACGTACGGGGCGAACCAGTAGGCGCCGGCACACCCGGGACGGATGGTGATGGTTGCGGTCGCGGTGCGGGTGGTGCCCAGGGTCCAGGTCTCGGAGGACGACGTGCTGGCCTTGATGCCCGCCTGCAGTTCGTCCGAGAAGCCGGCGCTGACCTCCAGTCTCTGCGAGTTCTCGTAGGAGTACGAGCTGTTCGTCGAGTAGGTGTAGCTGACCGCATAGGTCCCGTTGTCGGTGCCCGCGCAGTTTGGACACACGGGGCCTTTCGAAGGGAACGGATCCTCAGCCCTTGACGGCGGAGCTGGCGACGCCCTGGACGAACCACCTCTGGAAGAAGGCGAAGACGATCAGGACGGGCAGGACGAGCAGGACGCCGAAGGCGAGCGTCTGGCCGTAGTCGGGGGGCAGTTGGGCCTGGAAGACACTCATCTCCAGGGGAAGGGGGCGTACCGAGGGGTCGGAGACCATCAGGACCGGCCAGAGGAACGAGCCCCACTGGGTGAGGAAGGTCAGGATCGCGACGGATGCGAAGGCCGGCTTCGACATGGGGACGACGATCGCGAAGAAGGTGCGCCAGGGGCCCGCGCCGTCGATGCGGGCGGCTTCCTCGATGCTCGGCGGGATCGAGCGGAAGAAGGTGTGGAACTGGTAGACCGAGAAGGCGTTGGCGATGAACGGGAGCGCCAGGATGTAGAGCGTGTTGCGCTGGTCGTTGAACATGTAGAAAAGCGGTACGGCCACTGACTCGAACGGGACCAGCATCAGCAGCAGGACGAGGGTGAAGACGGCGTTCCGGCCGCGCCACTTCAGCCGTGAAAGTCCGTACGCCGCCATCGAGTTGACGAACAGGCCGCCCGTCACCACCACGAAGGCCAGCGTCACCGAGACGCCCATGAACCGCCAGAAGTAGCCGGTGCTGTCGGAGTTGAGACTGTCGAGGACGGCCGTGTAGTTGTCGAGGGACAGGTGGGTGGGCAGGAAGCCGGCCAGGCCGTTGAGTACTTGGTCGGACGGCTTGAGGCTGCCGACCAGCAGGTAGAGGACCGGCAGCACGAAGATGAACGCCAGGACGGACAGGACGGCGTAGTCGAGGAACCGGCGCAGGGGTGTGCGGGTGAGGCCCGTGTTGGTGCTCATGGTCAGTCCTCGTTGTCGGGCCGGACGACACGGCGCTGGACGATGGTCAGGGCGACGACGATCAGGAAGAAGACGACGGTGATCGCGGACGCCTGGCCGATGTTGTTCTGGTCGAAGGCGGTGGTGACGGCCTGGTACATCACGGTGCGGGTGGCGTCCTCGTTGAGGCCGCCGCCGCGGATGAGGACGTAGACCTGGTCGAAGACCCGGAAGGACAGCACCGAGGTGAGCATGACGACGAAGACGAGCGTGCCGCGGATGCCGGGCAGGGTGACGTGGCGGAACTGCTGCCGGCGGGAGGCCCGGTCGAGTTCGGCGGCTTCGTAGAGCTCGCCCGGGATCTGCTGGAGGCCGGCGAGCAGGATGACCATCTGGAAGCCGACGCCCTGCCAGATGGACAGCACGATGATCGAGGCCATCGCGGTGGCGGAGTCGCCGAGCCAGTCGAAGGCGCCCCAGTTGCCGAAACTCACCGCGTGCAGCGCCGAGTTGAGCATGCCCTGGTCGCTGCGGGCGAGGATGAGCCGCCAGATCACGGCGACCAGCGCCATCGGGAAGACCACCGGCATGAAGAAGAAGGACCGGAACAGTCCGATCGCCTTCAGCTTGCGGTTGAGCAGGATCGCGAGGCCGAGCGCCAGAGCAGTCTGTACCGGTACGACGACCACGGCGAAGGTCAGGTTGTTCAGCAGGGCCCGCAGGAAGGGGCCGGACAGGTCGGGGTCGGTGAACAGCCGCCGGTACTGCTCCAGGCCGAAGAAGGACGGTGCGAGCGGGGAGCCGAGGCGGACGTTGTAGAAGGAGAGGACGACGGCGTAGCCGAACGGGATGCCGACGAATGCGATGAGTCCCGCCACGGCGGGCGTGGACATCAGCAGTCCGTGCAACCAGTCGCGGTTCTTGCGCGCAGGGCGCACGGAGCGCGCCGGACGCGCTTCTCGCGCGGGCTTGGCGGCGGTCACGGGTGGGGCCTTCTCCCGGGCGTTGGGCGCGGGGTGCGCCGGATCGACGGATGTCACGGGATGGTCCTGTTCCCGGCCGGGGGCGGGCGTGGCACGAGCGGGCCCACCCCCGGCCGATGGTCCTACGGGATCTTGTAACCGGCGTTGTCGGAGAAGTCCTGGTCGATGGCGCGGGCGGCCTTGGCCAGGGCGGTCTTCGGGTCGGCGCCGCCGTAGACCGAGTTGAGGGCCTCGCTGAACTTCGCGGTGACGGTGGGGTATCCGGCGGTCACCGGGCGGGTGACGGCGACGCAGGACTTGCTGATGTCGCTGTCGCCGCACGGCTTGGCAAGCTGGTCGGCGAAGAGCTGGAGAGGGCCGCCCTGCTTGTACAGGGAGCTCGCGGCGAGTGCCGTCTTGGTGGCGGGCGGGGCGCCGTTGGCCGTCGTCATCGCGGTGACGTTGGTGTCGTCGAGGAGGTAGTCCATGAACGTGCCGGCGGCCTTGGCGTTCTTGCTGTCGGCGCCGATGCCCCACGCCCAGGAGCCCTGGCCGGTCTTGGGGCCGTTGCCGAAGTCGGGCAGCGGCAGCACGACGAGGTTGTCGCCGAGGGCCTTGCTGTAGGTGGGGTACATCCAGTGGCCGACCCAGCTCAGGGCGACCCGGCCCTTCGCGAAGGCGTTGCCGTCGGTGTTGGGATCGACGTACGTCTTCCAGGACTGGAAGGTCTTCAGTGCCGACACGACCTTCGACGAGTCGAGGACGCCTTCCGCCTTGCCGTCCTTGAGCAGCGAGCCGCCGGCCGACCAGACGATCGGGGCGAAGCCGTAGGTGCCCCACTCCGTGGCGAACCCGTTGTTCTCCTGGACGTCGAGGGTCTTGCCGTCGGAGTCCTTGGCCTTCAGCGCCTTGAGCGCGGCTGTGAACTCGTCCGCCGTCCAGGCGTCGTCCAGGCTCGTCGGGTACTTCACCCCTGCCGCGTCCAGTAGCTTCTTGTTGCCGTAGATCCCCAGGCCGGAGTCGTACATGCCCAGGCCGTAGTGCTTGTCGTCGATCTCGCCCTGGGCCTTGCTGGCGTCGGTGGCGTTGGCCATCGTCTTGGTGGAGACGTAGCCGTCGAGAGGGGCGAGCTTCTTGTTGTAGACGAAGTTCGCCATGGTCGGGCCGTCGAACTCCATCACGTCCGGCAACTTGGACGCGTCAGTGGTGGTGATCGTCTTCGTGTAGTCGTTGGCGGGCAGCAGCGTCAGCTTGACCTTGATCTTGCTCTGCGAGGAGTTGAAGGACTTCACCGCGGCCTGCAGCGCGGCGTCCTCGCTTTTCTGGCCCTGGTGGGCCCAGACACTGATGGTGCCCTTGCCGCTGCCCGCCTCCGCGGAGGCGCCGGTGCCGCCGCCCCCGCCGCAGGCGGCCAGTGCCGCCAGGGGCAGGGAGAGAGCCAGGCCCGTACAGGCTGTGCGGCGGTACTTTCTGCTGGTCGAGCTCATGGTGTGTGCCTCCGTGCTGTGGCGAGGGTTCGTGGTGCGGGAGTGCTTTTCGAGGCGTGGGGGAGTGGGGCTCAAAAAAGAGGGCTACTGCGGTCCGCGCGGACGGGGCGGGGCGGTGGTCTCGCGCAGGACGAGGCGGGTGGGCATCTGGACGTGTCCCGGGGATTCGGCTTCGGGCTCGTCGAGCTGGCGCAGCAGCAGCCGGGCGGCCTCCGCGCCCTGCTCGGCGACCGGCTGGGCGACGGTGGTCAGGCCGACCACGTCGGAGAGTTCGTGGTCGTCGAAGCCGACGACGGACACGTCGTCCGGTGCCCTGAGCCGGTGGCGGCGCAGGGCGCGCAGGGCGCCCATCGCCATCTCGTCGGACTGCGCGTACACGGCCGTCGGCGGACGGGAGGCGGCCAGCAGTTCGGTCATCGCCCGCTCGCCGCCGTCGACGGTGTAGTCACCGTCCGCCTCCATGGCCGGATCGTGCTCTATCCCGGCGTCGGCCAGGACGTCCAGATAGGCGTTGCGGCGCTCGATGGGGGTGGTCCAGTGCAGCGGTCCGCTGGACCCCGAGATCATGCCGATGCGGCGGTGGCCGAGGTTCACCAGGTGTCGTACGGCGATTTCGGTGCCCGCCCGGTCGTCGATGCCCACGACGGTGAAGCCGGGCCGGGCGCCGCCGACCGTGGTGGCCAGCGGCACCCCCAGTGAGCGCAGCGCGGCCGACTCCTCCTCGTCGGGGATGAGGAGCGACAGCACCGCGTCCACCCGCTTGCGGATCGGCAGCCTGGTGAAGAAACGCTTGCGTGTCTCCGGCGAGCCCAGGTTGTACAGCAGTACGTCGTACCCGGCGGCGCTGAACACCTTCTCGGCGGAGTCCAGCACCGTGCCGAAGAACCAGCGGCCCACGTACGGGACCAGCACGCCGATGGTGCAGGTCCGGCCGCTGGCCAGGCTGGAGGCGGAGCGGGAGGCGGTGTAACCGAGCCGGGCGGCGACGGCCTTGATCTGGTCCCGCACCCCGTCGGAGACGCCCGGGCGACCGCGCAGGGCGCGGGACACGGTGGACGCGGAGACGCCGGCCTCGCGGGCGACGTCGTTGATGCTGGCCGTCACGGCTCAGTTCCTCCCGTTGATTTCACGTCGGTGTGATCTGTGGGTGACGCGACCGTAAACCTGCCCACCTTGTTGCGCAAGCGTTTGCGTTCATATTTACTTGGGCCGATCTCAAAATGAGTCCGTTTTGATCGATGGACAGCGCATGCGTTTGGGCGCTGTGAGCCGACAGGAACTGCCCATGCGATACGCCCCACCCGGCCTCTGCCTGAACGACTTCGCCCTGCTCCGGGACGAGGACGGCACGTACGCGGTGCTGCATCTGCAGGGGCCCTGGACGGCCGCGTTCGACCACCTGCGGATGGAGACCTCTTTCGGCCGGGCCACCTCCACGGATCTGGTGGGCTGGCAGCCGCAGGGGCCCGCGTTCGGGGTCGGCCTGCCCGGCCGCTTCGACCACCAGGCGGTGTGGACCATGCACCCGATCCGGCACGGCGACGGAATGGCGATGTTCTACACCGGCGTGAGCGGACTGACGCCGGGCGGCTGGCCACTCCAGTCCGTCGGCCTCGCGTTCTCCGACCGCACCGACGGCACCGGTTGGCGGCGCCACGGCACCGGACCTGTCGTCGAGGCGGACCCGCGCTGGTACCGCACTGGGGAGCAGATGGGCTGGCGCGACCCCTTCGTCGTACGCGACGACGAGAGGGACGGTTGGGTGATGGTCGTCTGCGCCAACGACGCCTCCCTGCCCGTAGAGGCCGGCGGTTGCGTCGCCTGGGCCATCTCCGACGACCTGGAGCACTGGACCGTCCACCCGCCGCTCGTCTCACCCGGCGACGTCGACGAGCTGGAGTGCCCGGTCCTGGAGCGCCTTGATGACGGAAGCTGGCTGCTGATCGGCTCCATCGGCGCGACCCGTGGCTTCGAGTCGTGGACGGCCCCCCGGTTGCGCGGCCCCTGGACCCGCCGCGGCCCTCTCGGGCCGACCGGCTCCTACGCCCCACGCGTCGTCTCCGCCCCCGACGGTTCCCGAGTCGTGTTGCACACCACCCCCCGCCAGGTCGGCCTCACCGACACCGGGGAGCGCTGTCGGGGCATGCTCGCCCAGCCCAAGTCCCTTGTCGTACAGGGCGATTCCGCACCCCGCCTGGAATGGTGGCCCGGCCTGGAGAGCTGGCTCGGCGAGGAGACGGACCGCCCCGCCCTGCACGCGGTCGGCGACATCGGCATCGCCGGGCCCGTCGAGATCACCCTGCGCACCGACACCACGGACGGTGCCCGACCGGCCCTCGCCCTCGGCTGCGACGGCAAGAACCTCTGGATCACCGGCCCCGACGGCAACCGCCTCGGCGAGACCGTCCTGACCGAACCCGCCACCACCCTGCGCATCCTCACCATCGGCGAATACGTCGAGGTCTACGCCGACAACGTCTTCGCCCTCACGGCCCTGTCCTACTCCGGGAACCCCGCCCCGTGGACAGCCGTCACCGAAGAGCACCGCCGTACGATCCCGGTACGCCCGATCCGGCTGCCCGCCCCCCACCGCGACGACGCCTCGTCCGTCTGGCCCGGACCTTGAGTGACGCGCGGGAACCCGCTCACGGGCCGCTTCCACGACCGAGTCCCGCACGCGCCGCCACCCCGGACGGAAGGCCGAAGGTTCTCGACGCCGACGCCGGTTGCATCGGCTACCACGCCGGAAGCGTCTGGGCCCACGGCACCGCCGTCGCCGCACACGGCCCGGTGCGCGCCGGCTTCCCCGGCCACGCCGCTCGTCTCGCGGAGCGGCTCAGGGAAGCGGCACCTGCCTTCGACTTCCGGCTCCCCGAGCCGTTCGCCGCACACCTCACTCCTCGACCCGCCGCCCCGCGCCGTACCCGGTCTCCTGCCGCCCGGAGGCATGGTCCGCCGCCGCATCCATCACCCTGCCCCAGGCCCTGCCCGGCATCGAGGCGGACGTGCCCAGCCGACTCCTGACCATACGGCCGGCCATCAGCAAGGTGACATCCCGTTCGGTGACAGGGCTGTCCCTGGACGGTAGTCCGCTCAGCGGCAGTCCCTCCGGCCGGGCCCGTTCCACCGGCATCGCGACCAGTTGCTCGTCAGACACGGACGCCGGCTGCCCGGACGGGGCACTCCCGACAGGCTCCACGGTCTCCAACTCCACGGCGGTGTCAGTCACTTGACGTCCCTCCCGTGATCGTCGGATCCGCCGTTGGATTTACACTCCCTCGGCGGACTGCGCGACCCGCGCTCAGGACCGCAGAGGGCAACGCTCCCGCACGGTCCTCGTGAGGACGGTCGCGCGTCGCGTGACCGAACTGGTACCACCGCCCTTCCCCGCACGGGCACGACGACTCGGCGAGGACTTGGAAGGTGCTCTGCCTGCACTTCGGTGAGCGGCACCCGCAAGCGGGCAGCGTCACCGACGTGCTCGTCCTGATCGTGACCGTGGTCGTGGTGGCGGTGTCCGTGCCCGACCACCTCGTACGAGCCATGGTCCGGATCGGCGGCCGCTCATTCCCGCCCGGACACCCCAGAGGGTCGAGCCGGTCAGGGTGGCTTCAGTCGGCAGGAGCCAAATCGACAGGGCCGGGCGAGGCCTGCAAGGCGAGAGCGAGCTGCTCGAGATAGCCGCGCATGAGTCCGACGAGGTCGAGGCCGCCACCGCTGAGTACCCACTGGAGCTGCAGTCCGTCGCTCATGGCGATGTAGCGCCGGGCGACTGCCTCATAGTCGATGTCGACTCTGAGGAAGCCCTGTTCGGCGGTGCGGCGGAACTCTCCCGCGATCGCCCGCACGACTTGGTCGTAGTGCGTGGCGTACAGGTCGTGGGCGCGGCTGGCGGGGCCGGCGGCCTCGGCCGACATCAGGACGAACAGTTCGATGAGTCCCGGTTGGGTGACCATGCGCTCAGTGATGTTGAGCATCACGCGGAAAGGGCGGCTGCCGTCGTCGGGGCGGGGCGCTTCCCCGGCCCAGGTGGCGAGCAGCTTGAAGCGGCGGTCGGCGACCGCGACGAGCAGGTGCTTCTTGGTGGGGAAGTGATGCCGCAGTCCGGGCTCGCTGAGGCCGACGTCCGCAGCGATCTGGCCCATCGACGTGCGGTGATAGCCGGTCTGGGCGAAGCGCTCGGTGGCGGTGTCCAGGATGGCCTCCTGCCGGGCACGGCCCACTGCGTAGCTTCCGGTTCTTCTCTGCCTCGGCATGGCGGTATCGTATCCAGCCGTAAAAACCATTGCCCTGATGGTTTTTACGGCCTACGCTGACCCGGCCGGCGACCGGACCGACGGGTGATTCCGGTCGAGTCGGGTAACACACCCGCCCTTCGCGGCACCGTCGCCATGAGAGAGCGAGGACGCACATGGGCCAGGTGCGCCGCCGGAGTTTCAGGACAGATCGCCCGTCCCGCCCCCGAGGCCGTTCTGCTTGATCATCACGTTTCTCCAGGGCCTCGGAGGCCGCCCCTCTCAAGGCCGGGGACTGGTCTGCGAGCCACCGCAGCGCCGGCCTGCTGCTCCGCACTCGACGGCACCTCTGCCGACGAACCGGGGCAGGTCAGCGGTTCACAGGTCCTCCTCCCAGACCAGTTCAGTGCCCTGTTCTTCGCGGTGCGCGCCGCACACTGAGCCTTCTCGGCTCACCGAGCACCACCGTCCTCCACAGCGGCCGCACGGACACCATCTGCGCGGCGTACCGGACGGCCACCCACTGCCTCCGATCCACCCGAACGACGACAGAACAAACAACCCGCCCCTTGAGGAAAGAGACAGGGGCCCTCGCCGGGAAGTCGACATGTCCCACCACCACTGGACCGCACAGGTGATCGCTGCCCCGTCGGCTGCCTCGGCCGCCGCCTCCGATTCACCTGGACCCGGCATATTGCTGCGCACCGATTTCACCGTTCGCGGACCGGTGCGCGGTGCCCGCATGTTGATCACGGCCCTGGGCGTGTACGAGACGGAGCTGAACGGCACGGTCGTGGGCGATGTTGTGCTTCCCCCCGGCTGGACCAGCTATCACCATCGGCACCGCTACCAGACGTTCGATGTCACCGGGCTGCTGCGGCCGGGCCCCAACGCCTGGGGCGCCCACCTGGCCGACGGCTGGTACCGGGGGCTGCTCGGCTTCAACGGAGGCACCCGCGACCTGTACGGCTCGCGCACCGGCCTGCTCGCGGAACTCCACATCACCTATGCCGACGGCACCACCCAGACCGTCATCACCGGACCCGGCTGGCATGCCGGCAGCGGACCGATCGTCGTGACCGGGCTGTACGAGGGCGAGACGTACGACGCCCGCCTCGAACAGCCCGGTTGGAGCGCACCGGGATTCGACGACTCCGCGTGGCCGCCGGTGCAGATCCTCGGCGGCTTCGATCCGTCCGTTCTCTTCCCCGCCGACAGTCCGCCGGTTCGCCGGGTCGAGGAGTTCGGACCGGTCTGCGTGAGCAGGAACGGCCAGGGGCGCATCGTGGTCGACTTCGGGCAGAACCTGGTCGGCCGGCTGCGCATCCGCGTCCGTGGCGAGGCCGGCCACACCGCCACGCTGCGCCACGTGGAGGTCCTGGAGAAGGGGACGCCCTCCGCCCGCTCGCTGGGGGGTGCCGAGGCCACCGACCGCTATGTCCTGCGGGGCGACGCGGAGGCGGAGGAGTGGGAGCCCCGCTTCACCTTCCACGGCTTCCGTTACGCCGAACTCGAAGGCTGGCCAGGTGAGTTGGGACCCGGGGACATCGCCGCCGTGGTCCTGCACAGCGACCTGCGCCGCACCGGCTGGTTCGCCTGCTCCGACCCCTCCCTGGAGCGGCTGCACGAGAACGTCGTGTGGAGCATGCGCGGCAACTTCCTCGACGTGCCCACCGACTGCCCGCAGCGCGACGAGCGTCTGGGCTGGACCGGCGACGCCCAGGTCTTCGCCCCCACCGCCGCCTTTCTGTACGACGTCCGGGACTTCCTCGCCTCCTGGCTGCGGGACCTGGCCGCCGAACAGGCCGCGGACGAGGGCGGTGTGCCGCCGGTGATGAGCCCCGCGGTCCCGCTGCGCTTCCAGAGCGCCCCTCCACCGAGCGGCAACCGTCCCATGGCCGGCTGGGGCGATGCGACCGTCGTCGTCCCGTGGACCCTGTACGAGCGGTACGGCGACACCGAGGTGCTCCGTGTCCAGTACCCGTCCATGCGCGGCTGGGTCGACAGCGTCGACGCGGTCGCCGGACCGGCTCATGTGTGGGGCGAGGGCTTCCAGTTCGGCGACTGGCTCGACCCGACCGCGCCACCGTCGATGCCCCCGAAGTCGAGCACTTCCGGACCGCTGGTCGCCACCGCCTACTTCGCGCACTCGGCCCGGCTGCTGGCCCGTGCCGCGGAGGTGCTGGAGGAGAAGGACGACGCCGTGCGCTATCACGCGCTGGCCGACGCGGTGCGCGAGGCGTTCCGGGAGCGTTTCCATCGCGGCGGCGGCCTGCTCCACGAGGAGACCCAGACCGCGTACGCGTTGGCGCTGTGCTTCCGGCTGATCGACGACGCCGCCGAACGCGCGCGAGCCGGTGCGCAGTTGGCCACGCTGGTCGCCGCACGCGGCCACCGCATCGGCACCGGCTTCCTCGGCACCCCGCTGATCTGCGACGCCCTCACCGACACCGGTCACGTCGATACTGCCTACCGGCTTCTCACCCAACGCGAGTGCCCCTCCTGGCTGTACCAGGTGGACAGTGGCGCCACCACGATCTGGGAACGCTGGGACGCCGTACTCCCCGACGGCAGTCTCAACTCCTCGCCCCTGAACTCCCTCAACCACTACTCCTACGGGGCAGTCGCCGACTGGCTCCACCGCACTGTCGCCGGCCTGGCACCCGCCGAGCCCGGCTACCGCCGGATCCGGTTCCGCCCACTCCCCGGGGGCGGCATCACCTGGGCCGACGCGGCACACGAGACGCCGTACGGCCGTGCGGAGTCCGCCTGGCGGATCGCGAACGGTGAACTGCGGCTGGACATCCTGGTCCCGGACGGCGCCACAGCCACCGTGGAGCTGCCGGGCAGTGCGTCCGTCGAGGCCGGCCCCGGCGGTCACACCTTCCGCACCCCCTGGCCCACCACCGCAGAGGACCTCCGATGACCGACCCGTCCTACCCCATAGACCCCGAACTCGCGCCGCGACTGGAGTTGGTCGCCCTGTTCGACTTCGCCGACCACGAGGCCGCTCGCGCCGGCATGATCCGAGGGCTGGTCTACCAGCCCCCGTACGAGCCGACCGTGCCGCTGACCATCCAGGACGAACTGGTACCCGGGCCCGCGGACGCGCCGCCCGTCGCGGTGCGCATCCACCGTCCCGCGGGCCAGGACGAAGTCCCGGGACTGCTGTACCTCCACGGTGGCGGATTCGTCCTCGGTGGGATCGCCACCTCGGACGCCGACGCCCGCCGCATGGCAGCGGAGACGGGAGCGGCCGTCGTGCTGGTGGACTACCGTCTCGCGCCCGAGCACCCTTACCCCGCCGCGATCGAGGACTGCTACGCCGCCCTGGAGTGGCTCGCCAAGAACGCGGCCGGTCTCGGCATCGACGTGCACCGGATCGGGGTCTTCGGGGAGAGCGCGGGCGGGGCCCTGGCCGCCGCGCTGACCCTCCTCGCCCGGGACCGGGGCGGCCCGGACCTCTGTTTCCAGTGCCTGCTCACCCCCGTGCTCGACGACCGCCTGCTCACCGAGTCGATGCGCGCGTACACCGACACCCCGGGCTGGAGCAGGCCCGACGCCCAACTCAGCTGGGACCACTTTCTCGGAGAGGGCGTGCGGGGAGGGGACGGCGTGTCCTCCTACGCGGCGCCCGCCCGCGCCGAGAACCTGTCCGGACTGCCGCCCGCGTTCGTCGGCGCCGCCCAGTTCGACCCGCTGAGGGACGAGGCCATTGCCTACGCTCAACGGCTCGCGCAGGCTGCCGTGCTCACCGAACTGCACGTGTACCCCGGCACGTTCCACGGTGCCAACCAGGGCAGCCAGGCCACCGTGGCCACCCGGATGAACACGGACGTGATCGCCGGCCTCCGCCGAGGACTTCACCGCCCGCGTTGAGCAGCACCTCCGGCGACATCCGATGGCGCCCG
This sequence comes from Streptomyces sp. NPDC001100, assembly GCF_053598575.1. Classification (NCBI taxonomy): domain Bacteria; kingdom Bacillati; phylum Actinomycetota; class Actinomycetes; order Kitasatosporales; family Streptomycetaceae; genus Streptomyces; species Streptomyces sp. NPDC001100. Next base: position 5,712 of record NZ_JBSFKO010000025.1, on the reverse strand, counting down.
GCGAGTGACGGGGACAACGAGCTCCTCGCTCGGCACCGGCAGGACGAGGGAATCAACTGCGGCGCCTTCAGGGCCCCGTCCGCGGCGAATTGCCGCTCCTGTGGCTCGGGCCGAAGATCTCGGGGCGCACGGTCGCCGGAGTCGATACGGGTGTCCAGACAGCGATGCCTCGCCCACCCGGCCGCCGTGCAACGGCGCTGCTCGTACTGGTGGCCGATGGTCGACCGAGTCGGTCCCGGAGGCCTTCACGGATGTCGAACCGCACGAGCGAGGCCGGATCGAGTGATGTCGCTTCCGTTGTCCCCGGACAGCCGCCCGACACCGGACCCGCTCGTCAGCCGTGCCGTGGCTCGCGTACCACCGCGATTTCTCCCGGTGCCAGCGTCACCGAGCCCGGCGTCGCCCTGCCGGTGAGGAGTTCGACCGCGTCCTCGGCGACCGTCACTTCCGCGCCGAGGCCCGAGTGGTCGATGAGGAACAGGTAGTCCGCGGACGGCGATCGGCGGCGCACCGCCTCGACGCCCTCCGGTGCCATGCGGACCGTTTCCACTCCGGCCTCTGTGTATACCGTGGTGATGAGGTACGTGAGGGGTGCTGGGTCCGGGTACGTGGTCAGGTACCAGGCCGTGCCCTCTCCGTACGTGTTCCGGGTCACGGCGGGTATGCCTGCCAGCAGCCCGTCGGCGTACTCCGTCACCGCCTCCGCTCCCGCCAGGCGCAGGCGTTCCGACCACAATGAGCCCCTACCGCCCCCGCCGAATCCGACCGTCTCGCCGGGTTGGAGCGGGAAGTGCTCGTCCGAACTGACGCCCAGCACCTCGCGGAACGCTCCGGGATAACCTCCCAGCCGGACATGGCAGTTCTGGTCGACGGCTCCGCTGTGGAAGCCGACCACGAGGGTTCCGCCCCGTTCAGTGAACCCAGCCAGGTTCGCCGCGCCCTCGTCGTCGACCAGGTACAGCCCCGGAACCAGAACCAGGCGGTACGGCGACAGGTCTGCGTCCGGGCATACGAAGTCCACGGCGACGCCCGCCCGCCACAGCGGGTCGTACCAGGAGCGCACCAGGTCCACGTAGCGCAGCTCGCTGTTGGGCTGGGCAGGGAATTCCAGAGCCCAACGGGCGTTCCAGTCCCAGGTGATGGCGACCTCGGCCGTGCCGGTACTGCCGCGCACCTCGGCCAGTGCCCTGAGGTCGGTGCCCAGTCGGACCACGTCCCGCCAGATCTGACTGTCGGTACCGGCGTGCGGAACCATCGCCGAGTGCCACTGCTCGGCGCCGACCCTCGACGCCCGCCACTGGAAGAACGCGATGCCGTCCGCGCCGTGGGCCACGTGCGCGAGGGCGTTGCGGCGCAACTCACCGGGCCGTTTGGGCCGGTTGACGGTGTGCCAGTTCAGCGCGCCGGTGGAGTGCTCCATCAGGAACCAGGGGCCGCCCGCCAGCGACCGCGTCAGATCGCCGCTCAGCGCGATCTCGATCTCCGGTTCGGGGTCGGTGGACATCGTGTAGTGGTCGTTCGCCACCACGTCCAGCTCCGGCGCCCAGCCGACCTGACCACCTGGGAACACCGGGGACTGATCCTCGACAAGCCCGGCAGCCGCCCCGACGACGGGACCATCGGCCTCCACGCCGACGTGGTGGTCCAGGGCGGGACGGCGTACGTCTTCTACTTCACCCATCCGGGCCGTGTCGCCCCCGTCACCGACGACGACGGCACCTACGCCACCCGCCGCTCCTCTCTCCAGGTCGCCGCCGCACGGGTCGTCGACGGCAGCCTGCGCTGCGACCGCGACGAACCCGTACGGCTCGATCTGTCCGCTGCTTTCTGACCGGCGGCACTCCGTCGGTCAGTTGAGGGTCCACTGCTGGTTGGTCTGGCCGTTGCAGGTCCACAGGCCCAGTTCGGTGCCGTTGGCGGTGGCCGCCTCCGAGGCGTCCAGGCAGAGGCCCGAGAGGTTGTTGGTGACGGTGCCGTCGGAGTGGATGGTCCACTTCTGGTTGGTGCCGCCGGTGCAGTCCCAGATGATGACCTTGGTTCCGTTGGCGGTGCCTTCGCCGTCGGCGTCCAGGCACTTGTTGCCGTAGACGACGAGTTCGTCGCGTGCGGTGTGCGTGAAGGTCTGGTTCTGCCCGCCGGCGCAGTCCCAGATCTCCGCCTGGGTGGCGTCGGTGATGGTGTTCTTCTCGATGTCCACGCAGCGGTCGGAGGCGCTGCCCACCAGGGCGGTGCCGTCGGTGCCGGGGATGTTCTGGACGCGGATGGCGTCGATGTCGGGCGCGGTGCTGCCGGAAACTGCCGCGAAGCGCACGGTGTTCGTGCCCTTGGCGAGGTGAGCGAGTACGGACACGGTCCGGTAGGTCGACGACGAGCCCGTCGGCGGGAAGGAGACCGTGTACGTGTACTGGCCGCCCACCTGGATGGTCGCCCGGCGGTCTGTGCTGCCGCCGTTGGCGTAGGTGACGTCGATCAGCTTGGTGCCGGCCGAGGAGGCGGTCACGCCGGTGAAGGCGGGCGTGGCGGCCGTGGTGGTGTCCTCGTACGTGGCCCCGGACGCCTCGGTGCCGGAGACGGTGAGCAGGACGGCGTCTCCCGCCGGCACGGTGGTGGTGTAACTCGTACTGAAGGAGCCCGCGTTGGTGCCGTTCCACACGTCGCGTACGGAGGCGGCGGCCGAGGTGAGGCCCAGGTCGGCCCAGCGGACCGTCATGGACGCGGCGGAGCCGGTGCGGTTGAGCAGGAGCACGGCGCGCTTGCCCGTGCCGGCCAGGACCTTGCCGTACACCTGAAGGTTGTGGGTGTCCTCGGCGACCTTGACGCCCTGCAGTCCGCGTGAGTCCTGGTCGATGGCGACGACCTCGCGGTTGGTGAGGATGTCGCGGGTGGTGGTGCTCATCGTGGCCAGGTTGTTGCCGGCCAGCAGCGGGGCGCCCAGGATCGACCACAGGCCCATGTGCAGCCGGTTCTGGGCGGCGGTCAGGCCGCTCATGCCGGTCATCATCATGTCGGGGTCGTCGTAGTAGCCGGTGTGCTGGGCGGCCGGGTGCAGTGCCCGGTCGAAGTTGGTGAGCATCATGGCCGTCGTGGGGGTCTGGCCCCACAGGATGACATCGGTGCTGGTGCGCCACAGGTCGCCGTAGCCGGTGGCCCAGTTCCACGGCAGTCCGCTGCCCCACTCGCAGAAGGACAGCACGAGCTTGTGGCCGGTGACGGCGGTGGCGGCCTGGTTGGCTGCGGCGATGGCCTTGTACGTCGTCTCCTGGTCGAGGCCCTCCACCCGACCGCCGCACCAGTCGATCTTGACGTAGTCGAAGCCCCAGCTTTGGAAGGTCTGCAGATCCTGCTGGTAGTGGCCCTCCATACCGGTGTTGGGGGCGGCGGCGCGAGTGGTGGGGTAGTAATAGCCGCAGCCGTTCTTGCCGGCGTCGGTGTAGATGCCGGCCTTGAGGCCCTTGCTGTGGATGTAGTCGGCGACGGCCTTCATGCCGCTCGGCCACAGGCCGGCGTCGACGGCGATGGTGCCGTCGGAGTTGCGGTCGCCCTGCCACCAGCCGTCGTCGAGGTTGACGTACTGGTAACCGGCCGCCGACATACCGGAAGAGACCAGCGCGTCCGTCTGCTGCTTGATGACGTCGAAGTCGATGCTGCTGGCGAAACTGTTCCACGACGCCCAGCCCATGGGCGGTGGGGTTGCTCCGATCTGGCTGGTGCTGACGGCGGCCGGCTCGGCGGACAGCGGGGCCGGCCGTTCGTGACCTGCCAGGGCCGTCAGACCGGCCAGGCCGAGGGCGAGAACGAGGATGCGTGCGGTCAGCCGCCTCGCCCATCTTCGGGGGGTGTACGACATGGAGGCTCCTTCGGTCAGTAGCCGACGCGGAAGGTCGCGTCCTGCCGGTCCGTGGTCGTGGAGATCGGGTCGATGCGCAGCACGTAGTTCGCGTGGCGGATGCAGCGGGTCGGGTTGTTGTACGACCGGAACGAGGACCAGCTCGCGTCGGCCAGTCCAGGTGTGCGGTAGAAGGTCGCGTCCGCGGCGAACGTCGACGTGCCGTCATTGACGTCGAGTCGGAGCTGGTAGTCGTAGTGGCGGAGGTACCTGGTCGGGTAGTTGACCGACTGGAACGAGATCCCGGCGGAGTCGGCGAGACCGGGGACCAGCTTCCACTGGGAGTCGCTGGGCGGGTCGATGGGGTATTCGTCGATGCGGCCGACGAAGTTGGAGTGGCGGACGTAACGGGCCGGGTAGTTGTAGGACTTGAGACGGTTCCAGTCGGGCGTGCCCCACTTGGCGACGAGGCTGTCGTACTCGGTCGTGCTGATGGCCGTGATGCCGCAGTGCTTGGAGTTCAGGGGCTGGGTGTAGGTCTTCTGGTCGAGGGCGGTCCACGTGCCCGAGGCGAGATCGGTGGACTGCCAGGCGTAGAAGACGCCGTTGGGGGTGTAGGTGTCGCCCCACAAATACCAGGTGCCGGAGGTCTGGGACCTGACGAGGGTCGGGGCCTCGGTGCCGCCGTGGGCGACACCGGTGGTGAACTCCGTGAAGCTGCCCGGGGCGAGGGAGGTGGATCTCGCCCCGACGAGTGTCTGGTCCTTCTTGAAGTAGAGGTAGTTGACGCCGCCCGCGCCGACGGCCATGTCGCCGTCGATGACGTCGTAGCCCGGGTCGAAGAAGACCTGCGGGTCGGAGGCGGTGAGGAAGTCGCTGGTGTAGTTGACCATGATGACGTTGTGGCCAGTGTCGTTGACGGCGGAGTAGATGACCGCGTACTGGCCCCGCGCCGGGTCCCAGAAGGCCTCGGGTGCCCAGCAGTGCGTGTTCATGCTGTGCAGCTTCAGCCGGTGGTAGCCGGTGAAGGTGCGCAGGTCCGTGGTGTACCAGACGTGGATGTACTGACTGACGTAATTCCAGTCCGTGCCCTTGAGGTCGGTGGCGAGGACGACGAAGGTGCCGTCCTGCTTGCGCAGGATGAACGGGTCGCGCAGGCCGAGATCGCCTTCGGTGGGCGTGACCAAGGGGTTGTTCTGGTTGAGCGGCATCCAGTTCAGCGAGTCCTGGCTGACGGCGAGGTGCAGGCCGTAGTCGGTTCCCTCGCCGAGGCTGGTCGACTCGGTGAAGTAGCACATCGCGTACGCGGATCCGGCGGCATGGGCGGTCCCGGCACCGAGGGCCAGCGCGCCGGACACGGCCAGGGGGGTGGCTGCGGCCATGCCGAGGAAGTGGCGGCGGGAAGGGAGGGGACGAGCGGTCATGCGTGCTCCAAGGGGGGTGTGCGGGGCCCTCAGGACGACATTCACGAGGAAGATTCGGTCGCTATATCGAACGGGGTTCGGTGAGCCGGTCGAAAAGTAGAGCCTGGCCATGTGCGCGTCAATCGCGCTGTCGGTCCTTTGTGATTCCTGTGCACCCCGGGGCGTCAGGTGGAGACGCCCCGGGGCGTCGAAGTCAGCGCTTCGTGTAGATGAAGCCGACCTTGTCCAGTTCGTCGCCGGAGCGTCCGTGGAAGCCGGCGATCTGCCAGCCGGAGGGGGCGGTGCGGGTCACGCAGTCCGAGGTGGTGGTGCCACCGGCCAGGGTGTTGCCCAGGTTGGTGGTGAACTTGGCGTAGAAGATCCGTGTGTGGCCGCCCTTCTGGCCCTGGCAGAGCTGAGCGGTGGTGACGTACTCGCCGGTGCCCAGTGTCAGGGAGGAGGCGGTGCCGCCGGTGCCGCCGT